>CAXMRU010000146.1:0-12123 GCA_964195715.1 Akkermansiaceae bacterium
CTGATCGTACCTGAAATCCGACTCAGAAGGACTGAGAAGGACTCTCAAGGACTCACCCGGAAACGGCCAAATAGGTCTCGAAAACCGGCGCCCTCACGGACTTCAGGGTTCGAATCCCTGCCCCTCCGTTTTACCTCCCAATGACTTACGACGTTGCGGCCTACGCAGTGCAGATCGCCTAAGAGTAAGTGCACCCCAAAATGCACCCTGAGATAACGGTGCCCCCCCGGGGGTGGCACCCCACCTGGCTATCACCGCCCGGCCCTTCCTCGATTATGGGTACCCTACGCTCTGAAAATAGCACGGGCTATCACCCCGACCGGGGCTCTTTCACGTCCGTCTGCTGACCAACCACCCGCGATCCTGCACATGTCCGGCAGAAAGACGATCCACGACTGCTTCTGGTTCCGCCCGTCGAGGAGTTCGCGTTCAGCGGCAGGGACTTTTCGGAGCTGTCGATGGTGGGGGTGGAGGAGTAGGGGGGGCAAGCCGAAGAGAAAAGGCCGAGCCCCGCGCCCGGTAATCCGGGAGCGGGGCTCGTGGCCGACTCAAGAGGTGCGTTTCAGCTGGGGTCGGAATAGAAACGCAGCTCGAGGTTCTTCAGACCGTTGTTGTCGTAGTTCCAGAAGTAGTTCTCGAAGCAGTTGTCGAAGACGTAGATCTTGATGGTCTCTGAGCCTGTAGTTGTGGTGCCGACGCAGGCCGCCAACTCCGGATTGGCAACGCCGTCAATCGTGATGTTCATGTACAACAGATTGTCGGTGACTTCGATGGCCTGACGATCCGACCGTTTGGTCAGCGTGACCCCGTTGTCTCCGCACCAGATGTCGTACCCGGTCGGATAGGGATCGTAATACTCCTCGGCGCACGTCGTGATGGTCGCCGAGCCGGAGCCGGCCTTCGCTCGCGCCCAGATCGCGTACGAGGGGTCGCAGGCAGTCTGTGAATCAGCGTCGGCACAGGGGTCGGGGATTCCGAACAGAGCGCCGTTGCTGTCGGTCGCGTTCGCGTCGATCACGCCAAACCCATCCACGTTGGAGGTCCGCCAATCGTCGCAGCGGGCGTCCTTGTTGTAATCGTTCTCTCCGTTAGTGCTGTTGCACAGGTAGATCTTGTTCTTGTCGCTGGTCTTGAGGTGGTTGTTCTTCCCGCCCGGGTTCGTGACCGTCCCACCTCCGTACAGCTGAACGAAGATCCGGCGGCCGTTGTTGTTGTCCATCGCGGCCGACTTATCCCGCGGCACGCCGATGATGTTCAGCTTGTAGTCGAACTGGGTCTGCGGGTAGCCGTTCCCGAGGCTGGCCTGCAACTCGCCGACCGCCTGCGTCTCCGGCTCCGTCGGCTGATCGTCACACGCAGTGAACGTGAACGCGACAACCGCCGACAGTGCGACGGCAAGTGGCTTGAATCTTCTCACAAGAACCTCCAATAGAAAAAGACTGCCCGCCGACCTCGCGCCGCGGGCTGGACATAGATGAAGAGAAGCCTCGCATCGATCACCTCAGCGGCGTCACACCACGGCGCACCTGCGGGGAAAGAGCGCACCTACCAGGAGGGGGGTCCGGCAAGAACGACATCGTAGTGGGCCTACTGCCTCAAATTCATACTACCGGGGTTCCGTTGTCTGTCAATTGTTGCGCAAACGCCACACCCCGCCCGCCGCCGTGTGAGCAAAGCGAAGCGCCCGGCGTGAACCGGGCGCTCGTGAGCCTACGATTTCCGTCAGTAGTTGCCGACTGATCGGAAAATTCTGCCGCGCCCGCTCCGTCTGCGCCCCGTACAGCATGTCCGCTGGGATGCGGACGGGACCCATTCAGTCCTTTTCCTCCCGGTACTGTGACATTGTGGCACCCACCTTTGGAATGATCTCAGAACTCGAGACGGTCTCCCAGCGTCACTCCATTCGCCTCGAACCAATCTGCCTCCATCTCGAGGGCGTACATCATGGGCCCCTGCGAGGAGTAGTTCTGGTCCGTCTCGGGCTCCATCCGGAGAATGTTGAAGATGACGCCGTTGGCGCCGATGAAAGCCATGTCGAGGGGGATCGGCACATTGCGCATCCAGAACGATCGAACCTGTGTCGTACCGTATACGAAGAGCATGCCATGGTTCTCGGCCAGGGAGTCTCTGTGCATGAAACCGCGTGCCCGAAGCTCATCGTTGTCCGCGATCTCGGCCGTGACCGGAACTCCACCGATGCGGATGTCCACCGTCCGTACGACCTGCCCTTCCGCCGCCGGTTGAGGCTGGCCCGTCTGTTGGTCCGCCGTGGCTGGTGTTCCCGAACTGTCGGCATTCCCGCCACAGGCGGCGAGCGGGGTCGCGCATATCAGGAGCGCCACCGAGAGAGCCGCGTGCGAGCGATTCAGTACCGCGGCGAGAACGGGGGTACGGGCGTCGATCATCTTCGGTCGTCCGGGTGAGGCTGATATGGAAGCGACACGTACGCCCATGCCAAGATGCGCCCGCAGGTGCATGGCGCAAGCGGGTGCGTCACGGGACTCGTGGCGGCCGCTCGCGAACAACGTTCAGTACCCGCCCGCCGCCATGCGAGCAGAGCGAAGCGCCCGGCGTGGCCGGCACCAGCAAGCACGATCCTTTCGCTCGTGGCGACAGTACGGGTCAGTGGAATTGGCTTCCCATTCTCGAAGATCTTGTAGATATTGTGTTATTAGGTCCGAACGCCGCTGAACAGAAGGCCGGTAGCCGTTTCCGCAGAGAGGCTCACCAGACGGTCCCTGCCACGCTGATCACAGAGGTATAGACGTGCCGCGCAGAAGAGCCCGGTCGATGCGATACAAAGACCGCCGGTGTGCCTAACAGATAAAGTGTAGTTTCACGAGGCGGATAGGCTGAGGAGGGGTTGTGGAGCAGGATTTGTCAGGCCGCCCGACACACGCAGGAGAAGCCCGATGAAGTCGTCGCTTCAGTCCCGTCCACGATCGCCGAGATCTTCATTCTTGGCTGCCATATTGCTGGCTGGCCTTACCTGGGTCGGCTGTTCCGACCAGGCAACCGAGCCACTGACGTCGCCTCCAGGCTCGCCCGACCTGAGCGCGCGAGCCGGCTCTCCGGCCGCTGTGCAGCAGCAGGACCTCGGACCGGCCCTGGCCGCTCAGAAGCGTCACGGCCCGCAGCTCATGGCTATTTCGGGGGTTGTCGGGCACGGTGTCGGCGTGGACGACGACGGCAACCCGACGATCACGGTCTTCACGCTGCAGCCGGGCGTGAGCGGGATCCCGGCTCGGCTCGACGACGTCCCGACGCGTACGGTGGTGAGCGGGCAGTTCGTGGCGGGGGAGCTGATAAACCCAGGCGGGCCGGCGGCGCCCAACGGCTACTCCATCGGGCACCCGGACATCACGGCGGGCACGCTGGGGGCGGTAGTGCAGAAGGACGCGCCGGGCGAGGCGACGGATGGCGTATGCTACATTCTCAGCAACAACCACGTCCTCGCCAACATCAACAACGCCAACATCGGGGACCTCGCGCTCCAGCCCGGACCGTTCGACGGCGGCTCCGATCCGGCCGACGCGATCGGCATGCTGGCCGACTTCGAGCCGATCGCGTTCGACGGCACGACCAACACGATCGACGCGGCGATCGCCGAGGTCTTCACCCCGGTCGCAGATTTCGTGACGGCGGAGACGCCGTGGTACGCGCCCAGCAGCACGCTCACGACCGCCACCATCGGCCTCGAAGTCAAGAAGGTGGGACGCACGACCGAGCTGACGATGGGCCAGGTGACCGCCATCAACGCGACCACGAGCGTGTGCTACGAATGCTCCGGTCCGTTCTGCTTCCGGTGTAAGAAGGCAGCCACGTTCGAGGGTCAGGTCGTCACCACCGACATGAGCGAGGGAGGCGACTCGGGCTCGTTGCTTGTCGACACGAGCGACAACCCCGTGGGTCTGCTTTTCGCGGGAAGCTCGACGCGCACGATCCACAACCCGATCGGCGACGTGCTTGAGCGCTTCAAGGCCACGGTCATCCAGCCAAATGACCTGGGGTCGTGCACGAACGGCGGGGGGACGGTGGACAATCCGCCGAGCGTGTTCATTACCAGTCCTTCGGACGGAGCCACAGTCTCGGGGACGATCACGGTCACGGCCGACGCGTCCGATGACAACGGCGTGGACCAGGTGGAGTTCTTCGTGGACGGATCGAGCATCGGCGTGGACAGCGACGGCACCAATGGTTGGTCGTCGCAGAACTGGGACACCACGAGCGAGACGGAGGGCAGCCACACCGTCTCGGCCACGGCCACGGATACGAACTCGCAGACGACGACGGACCAGATCACGGTCGAGGTCGACAACGTGGACGACCCGCCGAGCGTCACGATCACGAACCCGGCGGACGGATCCACCGTCTCGGGGAACGTCACGGTCACCGCCGACGCCACCGATGACAACGGCGTGAACCAGGTGGAGTTCTTCGTGGACGCCACGAGCATCGGCGTGGACACGAATGGTTCGGACGGTTGGTCCGCCTCGTGGGACACGAGCGGAGAGGCCGACGGCAGTTTGCATATGATTAAAGCCGTGGCCAAGGACACGAACTCGCAGACGACGACGGACGACGTCACAGTCACGGTTGATAACTCCGCTCCGTCCACGATGCACGTCGGCGATCTGGACGGATCCAAGAACGTGAAGGGTGGCAGCGGCAACTGGGAGGTGTTCGTCACCGTGACCGTCCACGATGAGTCGCACAACCCAGTGGCTAACGCCACCGTGAGCGTCAGCTGGAGCGGGAACTCCAACGGATCCGGTTTCGGTGTAACAGGCTCGGACGGTACGGTTACTTTCGGGACGGGGAACATCAAGGGCGACGGTAGCGTCACGTTCACGGTGGACGCCGTTTCGCACTCGTCGTTGAGCTACCAGGTCCTGAACAACCACGACACGGACGGTGGCAGCGACGGGATGTCGATCACCGTCAGCAAGCCGTAGCGGCACGTTCGTCGCCGCGCCCTTTCCGGGTTGGTTTGATCCACGGGCGCGCTCCCCCGGAGCAGGGGGGCGCTGCCCGTTGGTGTTCCGGGCCCTCTGGAGATGACATGAAGCGCTTCAGGTTTCTGGCCGTCGCGGCCATTCTGTCGGCGGTCACTGCGTGCGCCGGGGGTGGAGTTGGCGAGGGCCACCAGAGCTCGGGAGAGGCCGTGAGTCGCTCGATCGAAGAGGTCCAGGAGGCGCACACCCCAGACTGGATGGAGATTCCGGGGGTTGTGGGGACAGGGATCGGGCAATGCGATGGCGTACCCTGCATCATGGTTTTCATTGCTCAGAAGACCCCGGAGGTTGATCGGCAGATACCGGAACAAGTCGAGGGTTATCCGGTCAGGGTGGAGGTGACCGGACCGTTCAGGGCGCTGGATCCCGATAGCGGATAAGCTTCTTAGGCCGCCAGTTTCTCGGTTCCTGACCCGCCCCCAAGAACGCTACCACAAATCAAGTTAGTCCAGCCGCAAGGCGCATGACGGGTCCGGGCCCCTGGAGTACGGGCCGTCAAAACCAAGCGCCCGGCGACTGTTGGATGGACTGTCGCCCCGATTGTCGCCTCGGTTCGGCTATTCGTGGGATACTGTGGGATGCTACGGGAGTAAGATACTCCCGTAAGTCGTTGGTACGATTAGTTAACTCGTTGCTTCGGCGTTTGTTCGGAAACGCCGAAGATCGTACCTGATGTTCGAGGAGATGTGGGCTTGAGCGACTCGCCTACTCGCGTCGCCTCCGCGCCTGGCGCCTGCGGCGACGTTCTGCCGCCTGTGTCTTGCGCCGCTTCCTCTCGCTCGGTTTCTCGTAGTGGCGGTGCTTCCTGAAGTCCTTCAGTATTCCGGCCCGCTGCACCTTGCGACGGAACCGCCTTAACGCCTTGTTGACATCTTCGCCCTCGCGGATCTGAACCTCAGCCAATAGTCAATTCACCGCCTTTCGTCACTCTCCGGTATGGTGGACGGGAGAAACCAGCGGCTTCCCCCGTCCACTCAGCGCCTCTCTGAAGCATCTCGTTGCAGCGGTCGTGTGCCGGTCGCCGCGCCGGAATCGGCTCAGCGATACGCCACGCCGATATTGAAGCCCCAGTACTTCTGGTCCCCGGTCCCGCCCGCGCTGAAGGCCCAGTTGTATCGGACCGTCGTCAGCAGTGCGATCTCGGGCCTGCCAAGCGGCACTACGATACCCACCTCCGGCGCCCATCCGAAGTGCCAGTTGTCCTCCGTGATCGCGGACACGCCGATTTCGACGCGCCGCTCGATATAGTACGTGCCGGCGTTGATCCCGAGATATGGGCGTATGCCTCCCCGCTCACCGAAATAGTAGGAGGCGTTCGCCAGCATGGGCACCGCATTGAAGTACCTGAGCTGCGTTCCCGAGACGTCGGCGTTCGGAAGGTGGATCGTGTTCCGCTCCGTCCCGAAATCGTTCTTCTCGTTGAGCACGTTCCACGCCACGTTGAACCCGAACGAGTACTTTCCCCCGCGTTCCGGCAGGTAACGAGCCTCGATTCCGAGGCCGCGGAAGCTGAAGTCCTCGATGAAGTTGATGTCCGAGTCCGAGCTGCCCGGCAGACTCGACGTGGCCGACATCTCGTACATGATGCCCCACCACCAGTCCTGCGCCTTCGCTTCCCCGCTGGATACCAGGAGGAGTACCAGCGAGGCGATGATTGCCTTTATCGCTTTCATTCTATGGCCCCGATTCTCGCTGGTTGGCTTAGTTGGCATTGGTGTCCAGATACGGCGACTGGTCGAACGCCTGCTGGATGCCGCGGTCGATCCGGCTCGTGTCGATCGGATTGTTCGCACTGCTCAGCACCCCGCTGAGAGTGGCGTCCCACTGCACGTTGAAGATCTCCTGGTCCGGAACGGTATCCCCCGGATCGATCATGGTGAACTCCAGCGTCCCCTGGTTCCAGCGGGTCACCGACACGTAGCCGGGTCCCCAACCGGGTCCCCAGCCAGGCCACCAGCCGCCCCAGCCCCACCAGGGCCACCAGACCGACGCCGACGTACGCTCGGTCGCGGACACTGTCACGAGCAGGAACACGTCCGGCAGATTGTTCTCGTCTACCTCGTCGATCGGCACCCGCTGATAGCCGTAGCCCTGCATGCGGGCCGCGATCTGCGCGAGGATCTCGGCGTCGTAGCTGTGGTCGATGTCGAGCGCATTCTCGCACTCGGGGTCATCTGCATTCTCGCACACGTCCACCACCGTGTCCGGCATGGCATACGTGTTATAGGCCGAAAAATCGTTCCCACTGTGAACCGTCAGAACGACGTCCGTCTCTGCAAGGCCGCTTATGTCGCCCGGATAGCACGCCCCGAGTACCGCGATCATTGCGATCGCTGTGACTGCGGCGCCGGGCCTCAAGAGTTTAGAAAGTTCGTCAAACCACTTCAGCATCAGGTGTCCTCCTGTAAGTCGGCGCTGGTGCGCCAATTGGGAAGAACGGCGCTCGACGGCCTGCACGACCGTCGCCCCAAAGTCCACTACATCCCTCCTCTTCGCCCGCTCTTTCCCCTCGTACGCAGGTTGAAGGGCCGCGCAATCTAGGCGCTACTGGGCCTTTGAACAACAACTTGGGCGGTGACGGGGCGACGCCACGACCAGCGCTGTGGCCTGTGGCACGACTGCAACGATTCAGGGAGCACACATCAGTGCGGCACGAACAATCGGGCCCGGGTTTGAACGCCGGGCCGGCATATGCCGATTCGATAGACAGGAGAAAGCGTACAGCACGTTTAAAGCTGTACACAACAGTATCTTATCGCCATCGTACACATACCGGATCCTTCGGCGTTCAGGACGCTCCAGGTGAACAGCATGACGGTCCCCGGGCACCGCGGATCCGGACCTGCCAGACGTCCGAACGGAACTTGCACTTCAGGGTTTCGCACGTGTCCGCAACGGAACGTTTCGGCTCGAGAGCGCCCGAGAGCGGGTGCAAGTGGCACAGGAATAGGTGGGGAAATGGTCCTGGCGGTATTGCTTCTACTTATGGTCACCGACGTGCTGATCCTGGTGCACGAGCTCGGGCACCTGATCGCCGCCAAGTGGGCCGGCATGCCCGTCACTGCGTTCTCCATCGGCTTCGGCCCCCCTCTGCTCCGGTTCCGCATCGGCGAGACACGATACCAGCTGGCCCTCATCCCGCTCGGTGGGTTCGTCCGCATAATGGGAATGCAGGGCACCGAGGAGGAGCGCAGGAAGTGGCCGACCGGGTTCGCGTTCCAGAAGGTGCACCGCCGGATGATCGTCATCGTGGCCGGCGTGGCGGCCAACGCGGCGCTCGCTCTCGCGATCTACGCAGTGCTCGGCTCGCTGGGCGGAGCCACCCCTCCGACCCCGGCGAGGGTCAGTGCCGTGTTCGAAGAGGACCTCCCGGTGGAGGCCACCGGTTGGGAAGCGATCCCTCCCGACGTGGACGTGGTGCGAGTGGGCGCCCACGAAGTGCGCGACTGGGGTGAGTTCGCCCTGACGCTGCTGGCCGTCGAGGCGGGGGAGCAGACGCTCGAGTTGTCAGACGGCGCCCTGCTCGACGTCGTCATCCCGGAGTTCGCGCCGGACAGGATCCAGCTCCTCGCGTCCCTTCTGCCGCCGCTTCCCCCGGTGTTGGGCACGCTTCAGACGGGCTCGCCCGCCGAGAGAGCTGGACTTCGCAAGGGCGACCGAATCGTCGCCGTGGAGGGCCAGCCCACTGCGACTTTTTACGACTGGCTGCTGGCAATGCCGATGTCCCCCTCGACTCCCGTCACCCTCAGAGTCATCCGGGACGGCATGGGTCGGGACATCCGCGTGCCGCAGCCGGATCCCGAGTTCGTCGCCGAAGGCAGCTTCGGTTGGCTGGGGGCGCACCTCGGTACGGAGCTGATGGACGAGGATCTCGCAGGCGCGATCGCGTACAGTGTGACCGAGGTGGCACGTCACACGCGGATGATAGCGGAGAGCGGCAAGCTCCTGGCGACCGGTGCTGTCGGTCTGCGGGAAGTCAGCGGGCCGGTGGAGATCGCGCGGCTGAGCGAGCGCGCGTACCGCATGAACTGGCCGCAGTTCTTCGCTTTCGTCGCGTTCCTGTCCCTCAACCTGGCGATCCTGAATTTCCTCCCGATCCCGGTACTGGACGGAGGCCACTTCGCCCTCCTGGCCATCGAGGGAGTGATCCGAAGGCCCCTGCCTCAGACGATCGTCCGGTACACCAACCTCGCAGGCGCCACGGTCGTGATCTTCTTCATGAGCTTCGCGTTCCTCAACGATCTCCTCAGGCTCCTCGGCGTGTAGGCCGGAATCCTTCAGGCGTCACCCCCCGCGCGACTTCGAAACGCGCGCGCGGACAGCCCGTCTTCGATAGTTTCCTGCCTGGCCGTGTCGCGGTGGCACGGCCCGACCCCGCGGCGTCGTTCGTGCCCGCGAGGCGTACCAGGTTATCGAAGAGGTATCCGAATGAAATCTGTGATACGAAGCGCCTGGCAGGGTGTGTTATTGGCGTTCACCCTCTCGCTGCTTGCGGCCCCGGTCGAGCTCACGGCCCAGGAGACGGATGGAGCGTCGGTCACGCTCGACCGCATCTACGACTCGGCAGATTTCCGTGGCGAATTCTTCGGGCAGACGCGCTGGCTGGAAGACGGCACGTTCTATACGACGCTCGAGCCGTCGGAGGCAGCGGCCGGAGGTCGCGACATCGTGCGGTACGAGACCGAGTCGGCGGTGCGGACGATCCTGGTGTCAGCCTCGTTCCTGTTCCCGGAGGGAGCACAGGAGCCCCTGGCGATCCACGGTTACGAGTGGTCGCCCGACGGCGCCAGGCTGCTCGTGTACACAAACTCGAAGCGCGTCTGGCGTCAGAACACGCGCGGAGATTACTGGGTTCTCGACCTCGAGAGTTTCGACCTCCGTCAGCTCGGCGTCGATCGACCGGAATCCAGCCTTATGTTCGCGAAGTTCGATCCTGCCGGTGAGCGAGTGGCCTACGTCAGCGAGCACGACATCTTCGTCGAGGACATCGCGTCCGGAGAGGTCGTACGGCTCACGTCCGACGGCACGAAGACCCTGATCAACGGGACGTTCGACTGGGTATACGAGGAGGAGTTCTTCGCGCGGGACGGCTTTCGTTGGAGTCCGGATGGCGAATCCATCGCCTTCTGGCAGCTTGACGCTGAGGGCGTTCGTCATTTCCTGATGATCAACAACACGGACTCGGTCTATTCCTACACGGTGCCGGTGGAGTACCCCAAGGCCGGCGGCACCAACTCTGCGGCCCGAGTGGGCGTCGTGAGCTCCGGGGGCGGCGAGACCACGTGGTGCAAGGTGCCTGGCAACCTGCGGGATAACTACATCCCCCGCATGGAGTGGTCGGGCAACTCCGACGAGATCGTCATCCAGCGCATGAACCGTCACCAGAACGAGAACCGCATCATGCTGTGCGATGCTGCGACCGGCGACATGCGGACAGTCCTCGTGGAAACCGACGCGGCGTACCTGGACGCGGTGAGCGACTGGCAGTGGCTGCGCGGCGACCGCGAGTTCACGTGGGTCAGCGAGCGCACGGGCTGGCGTCACCTGTACCGCGTATCGCGTGACGGCGATGACGTAAAGGCAGTCACCGGAGGCGAGTGGGAGATCATCGGCGTCCAACGAATCGATGAGGACGGCGGCCGGGTCTACTTCACCGCCTCACCCGAAACGGCGACGCAGCGCTACCTGTACCGGGCCCGCCTGAACGGACGCGGCGACGCCGAGCGCCTGACGCCCGCGGACCAGCCGGGCACGCACGGCTACAACATCGCCCCCGGAGCGGACCACGCCATCCACACCTACTCGAGCTTCGGGAATCCGACGATCACCGAGCTCGTGAGCCTTCCGGACCACGAGGTCATCCGCACACTCGTCGACAACCGGCAACTGAAGGAAACGGTGGCCGCCCTGGACCGCGGTAAGTTCGAGTTCTTCCAGGTGGACATCGGCGACGCGATGCTCGACGCCTGGATGATGTATCCGCCCGACTTCGATCCTTCGAAGAAGTATCCGATCCTGTTCTACGGATACAGCGAACCGTGGGGACAGACCGTCCAGGACTCTTGGGGCGGGGGCAATTACCTGTGGCACCTGATGCTCACGCAGCAGGGATACATCGTGGCCAGCGTGGACAATCGCGGTACACCCGGCGCCCGCGGCCGCGAGTGGCGGAAGGCGCTGTACCGGAACATCGGACAGCTCAACGTGGCGGACCTGTCGGCAGCGGCCCGGGTGATCGTGGCGCGACCCTACGTGGACGCCGATCGGGTCGGCACCTGGGGCTGGAGCGGCGGTGGGGAGATGGCCCTCAATCTGATCTTCCAGTATCCGGATCTTTATAGCACGGCGATCGCGGTCGCAGCGGTGTCGCACCAGAAGTACTACGACACCATCTACACCGAGCGGTACATGGGCCTTCCGGACGAGGCGGCCGACGACTACGACGCCGGGGCGCCGATCACGCACGCGAGGAACCTCGAGGGCAACCTTCTGCTCGTGCACGGAACGGCGGATGACAACGTGCACTACCAGAACTTCGAGGCGCTCGTGAACGAGCTGATCAAGCACAACAAGCACTTCACGATGCTGTCGTACCCCAACCGCTCGCACGGCATCTTCGAGGGACAGGGTACGCGCCGGCACCTGTACACGGAGATGACGCGCTACCTCAACGAGCACATGCCCGCCGGCGGCGTCGCGCAGGACGCGAGCTCGGACTGAGGCCGGACGCTTCCACTGGAGTGAAGCCCGGTCCGGAAACAGGCCGGGCCGGGCCTCCGTACAACCTGCGGGAGGGACGAGTAAACGTCACGCCCCCCCCATCTGTCTGTAAGACGTGAGAGGAGCGATCCCACCTTTCTTCGGGCCGTCGAACGCTTGGCGTTGGACCGGTCGCACGGGGTGGGATTCTTCTGTCTTGCCGCACCGCGGAATGCCCGAGGCGGCGTCCGCGATGACACCGTACAGAAGAGGTAACCCGATGAGATTCCTGAAGCGTTTGACGACCGGTCTTCCGACCCTCGCGGCCGTGTTCGCGCTCGTGGCGATCGTGCCCGCGAGCACGGCGCAGGAGGCGACGGACCCCGCCAAAGTGACGCTGGACCGACTG
>CAXMRU010000147.1:0-12401 GCA_964195715.1 Akkermansiaceae bacterium
GGCTCTCGAGCTCGTGGACAGAGAGACGATCGCCGTAGTCGAGGCGTCGGTGTTCGCCGCCGGACTTCCCCTCGACACGGAGGCTGCCCTCGTAGTCGAGTGTGAAGGCGACCCGGAGGAGGTGGAGGAGGACCTCGCGGAAGCGGAAACTGCCGCTCTCGCTTGCGGGGCTCGTGAGGTTCGGCGCGCCCGTGACGAACAGGAGCGCCTGGCGATCTGGCAGGCCCGAAAGAAGGCTTACGGTGCCCTCGGTCGCCTGGCTCCAGACGTGTTCGTACAGGACGCGGCCGTCCCCCGATCCGCACTGCCTGACCTGTTGCCACGCTTCGCCGAGATCGCGAGCCGGCATGGGCTTCGCCTGGCCAGCTTCTTCCACGCCGGCGACGGCAACGTCCACCCCAACCTCCTGTTCGACCGACGTGACGCCGACCAGGTGGACCGCGTCCATAAGGCGGGTTCCGAGATCATGGCACTGTGCGTGGAGGTCGGGGGCACGATCACCGGAGAGCACGGCGTAGGAACAGACAAGGTCCGTCACATGGCGTTGGTGTTCGGGCCCGAAGAGCTCTCGGTGATGCGGGACATGAAAGGATCCACTGACCGATCCGGACTCGCCAACCCCGGGAAGCTGCTTCCGGATCTCCCGACGAAGGTGTCCGCGTGAGGGTCCACCGACCGGGTTCCGAGGCTGAGATCGCAGAGTGGGTAACATCCACCCTGCACCGCCGAAGCCTCGATGGCGCACCGGTCGTCACCGGCCTCTCTCTGGGCAGGCCACCGTCGGGGCTCGACAGCCTTCCTCGCCTCGGCCTCTCCACGACGAATCTGTCTTCGATGCTTGACTTCCAGCCCCGGGACTTGATGATCACGGTGGGCGCTGGGATGCGCCTGTCGACCCTGGCTCGCCTTGTCGAAGAGCAAGGACTCTGGCTTCCTCTCGCCGGAATGCCGGAGGATCGGTCGGTCGGTGGTTGGGTCGCTTCCGCGCCCGCGGGCGAGTTCGACGGCAGCTTCGGACCTGTGCGCAGGCACGTCCTGGCCTGCACCCTCGTCCTGTGGGACGGACGGATCACCCGCTGGGGTCGTCCCGTGATGAAGAACGTGGCGGGCTACGACGTCAACAAGCTCGTGTGCGGCAGCCGGGCGCGACTGGGGATCCTCACGTCGGTGACCCTCCGGCTGTGGCCGGGGCCCCGAGAGGTTCGCCGGTTCGAGCTTTCCGGTGAGCCACTCCGCGAGGCCGCGCCAGTGTTGGCAGAGGCACCTCGCCTCGAGGGGGTCGTATGGCGGGCCCGACCCGGACTCGAACAAGCGGGTGCAGCATCCGTCGTACTGGCCGGTGGACCTGCCTCGGTCTCGACCCGGACTCGAGCGCTGCACGACTGGGCCCTCGGTCGTGGGATCACCATTCAGGAGGAAAGCGGGAAACCGACCAACCCATGCCCACCGCCCGAGGGCCGAGCTCAGCGATCGGGAAGCAGCGCCGCCTACCGCATAACGTTCGGTCGCCGCTATCTTACAACTGGCTTGAAGGACCTCGACCGTCTCCTCTCGAGTGACGACGACTCGTGGCACATGGAGGTGTTCCCTGCTACGGGCGTCGTTCGACTGCTTGCAGAGGAACGGCAAGCCGCCAGACGAAGTCAGGCTCCGGCCTGGCTCACGGCGGTCGTCGAAGCTCCGGCACGGGGCCTCGGATATCGCCCGACACTGGAGAAGCCGGCTGTTCGTATCGAGCGAGGCGGTCTGGCAGCGCATGAGGCCGCCCGACGAATGAGGAGCGCCGGGTCGAGAGACATCGAGAAACGGTGGATCACCGCCTTCGCCGGGGTCGAAGCTCCCTGGCAGTCGGACTACCTGTAACACCGATGGAGGAACGGATCGAGCGAATCCGAGTGGCCCGGGTGGAGAATCGGAGTGGCTTTCCGGCTCGCACGGCGGGGGCCATGGTCCTCGCCTTGTTCGCCGGCGCAGCCGTCCCGGCGTTCGCGGTCGCGCAGGCCGACTACTCCAGCCCCGCGGTCGTCCCTCCAACCAATGCATATGTCGGCGGCACGGTCGAGAGCGGAGAGCTGGAGCTCCTCCGATGGCGCATCGGTACCGACGCGGAGCGTACGCTGTGGGTGCACTTCGCCGAACCACCGGACGGCCGCCCGACCTTCTGGGACGAGACCGTCAGGGCCCTGGACACCTGGAATGCGGTTCGGGGGCTTCCGCTGGTGTTCCGACGCACCGAGCATCCGGCAGCGGCTGACGTGAAGTTTCGCTGGATCCAGAGGTTCGACGCGAACCAGGCGGGCACGACGGACTGGGAGACGGATGGCGAGGGGTGGCTCACGTCCGCGGTCGTCACCCTGGCCACCGAGCATGCCGAGGGGACTTCGATGAGCGACGAGTTCCTTCGGCTCGTGGCCCTGCACGAGCTCGGACACGTGGTCGGACTCCCCCACAGCGAGGACCCGAGCGACGTAATGCATCCGGGCAACCGTAATCAGAAACTGTCGGACCGCGACGTGCGATCGGCCACACAACTGTACGAAAGGCTCGACCCCGACCGGGTACGCGGACCGTGAAGATCTATACGCGGCAAGGCGACGCCGGACGTACGAAGCTGTTCGGCGGTCTCGAGGTCTCGAAGCACGATGCCCGGGTGGCCGCGTACGGCACATTCGACGAACTGAACGCCGCCCTCGGCGGCGTCCTGTCGCTGGACCCGGACGGCGACCTGGGCACGGCGGATCTCCAGCGGGTGCAGGAAGACCTGTTCATCCTGGGGTCCCGTCTTGCGGCGGCTCGTCCCGAGCGGGAGCTGGAGCGCGGCACCATACCTGGTCTCGCTCCCGGCCGGATCGCCGACCTGGAAGCCTGGATCGACAGCCTGGACGAGGAATTGCCTCCCCTCGACGCGTTCGTGCTTCCGGGCGGCTGCCCGGCAGGGGCGCAGCTTCACGTCGCGCGTACCGTGTGCCGCCGCGCGGAACGCGAGGTGACAGCCCTCATGAACGCCGACCCCGCTTTGAGCACCGCGGTCATCCCGTATATTAACAGGCTCTCAGACCTGCTGTTCACGCTCGCGCGCGCCGTCAATCACCGGGCCGACCGACCGGAGGCCCGATGGTTGCCCCAGCGCGAACGCGACACCGCTGCCCTGGAACCGGTCGATGATGCAGAGGACCCGTGACTGACTCGAATAGCAACTCGACTTCCGACACGGATTCGGCGCAGAATCCCGTGACCGGGGCAGACGACGAACAGCTGGCCGGCCTGGTCGAGGAGACCGTCAACTCGTTTCTGAAGGCCGTGCGCGCCCGCCAGACATACGCGGTGGGCAATCCGCTGATCGAACGGTTTCACGGCGAGCTCTGCGAACGGCTCAGCTTCGTGTGGGACGAGCTCCCTCATCTCTCGCTCACGGTGGACGAGGGACGCCTGTTGTGGCGGGAGAGAGAGGTGTATTCCAAGCCCCTCGGACCTGACAACGTCGCGTTTCGCTTCTTCAAGGACGGTATCCGACAGCTGGCTCTGCTTCCCGGGGTGGAAGAGGGAGAACTGGCCGAGTTCATGGATATTCTCGCGCAATCGAGGCAGGCTCACGACGACGATCTGCTGGCCACCCTGTGGCACCGTGACTTCAAGGCGGTGCGCATGGACTACATCGACCTGTCCGAGGACGAGGCATCGGACGCGGAGCTGCCGAAGCCCGACCGTGGCGCGGGGGCCGGCGAGAGCCTGGAAGACATGTCGGAGATCGAGGCCGTTCTGGAATCGGGCGCGGTCACCGAGGAAGACACAGCGGAGTTCGCGGACATCGCTCTCGGCGAGCCCGATCTGCTGTATCTGAAGCGCGAAATGGAAGCCGAGTGGGCTCGCCCTGTCGTACACGACGTTACGCTCGCCCTCCTGGACCAGTTTGAAATGAGGGACCAGGAGCGGCGCCGACAGGTCGTGGACATCCTTCGCGAGCATCTCCCTCTTCTGCTCGTCGAGCGGGATTTCGGCAACGTCGCGCTGATCGTCAACGAGCTGCAGCTACTGGCGAACAAGACTGGGGAGAACGAGACGCAGGAGCTCGTCACATCGCTTCTGCGCGACATGAGCGAGGCCATGGCCGAGATGGTCAGCGCAGCGGACGTGGAGGGTGAAACGCCGGCCGCGGAGGAGCTGGCCGCGCTCGTCGGAGCCCTGCAGGCCGAGGCCATCCCGACCCTCGTGCGAGCGATTCCGGCAGTGCCGAACCGGCGGACGAGGGATCGTCTCGCCGAGGCACTGGACCGCCTCGTCGGCTCCAATCCGGGCTACGTGGTGGACCTTCTGTCGGCCGAAGATCCCATGCTCGCGGCCGAAGCCGCCCGAATCGTAGGCCGTCTCGGGTTGAGGGAAGCGGAGCCGGACCTCATCGAGCTGTCCCACCGACCGGAGGATGTAACGAGGCAGGCGGCCATTGAAGCACTGGCGATCCTCGGATCGGCGGTGGGCGCCGAGGCACTGGCCCAGGCGCTCGCCGACCCGGGCAGGGACATCCGGGTGGCAGCCGTAAACGCGATCGTTTCCGTCCGACCGGAAGGCGCCGCGTCGATGCTTGGCGACATCATCTCCAGATCGGGCATGAAGGACCGCGACCAGGGAGAGCAGATGGCCTTCATGCGGGCCTATGCCAGCATCGCGGGTGAAGAAGCCGTACCGGTTCTCGCGAAGATCCTCAACGGACGGAAATGGTGGGGAGGACGCAGGTTGCCCACGCAGCGTGCCTGCGCCGCGCGCGCTCTCGCCGTGGTCGGAACGCCGACCGCTCGCACAGCCCTCGAGAAGGCCAACGCAGATCGGGCCGCGGCAGTCAAGAGTGCGGTCCGGGTGGCACTGCGAGCGATCGACTCGGATTCGGATGAGCGGCTCGAAGTGGCCGTCGCGATGGACGAGATGGAGGGGAACGAGATCGAGGATCCCGTCGAGTTGGACATGAACGTCGAAATCGACGAGATAGACGATCCCGACGAGGACGAGCGAGAGGAGGGATCGTCATGACGAGCCCGCAGCCCCTGGCTACCGAACTCCTGTCGGCGATGTACGGAGCCGTGCGCTCCATTCAGCTATACCCGTCCGAGAACGAGGTCGTCAAACGAGGACTTCGAGAGGTGAAGGAGCAGGCCGACCGGATCCTGGAGCACGAAGGTGGTCTGAGCGTCTGGATAGCCGGCAACTACATGTTCGTGAACGACCTCCAGGTGCGCCTCGACCTGCACGATTATGCAACCCTGGCTGCGCTCCGCGAGGTGTTCCGGCGCCACGGCGTTGGGCGCATGGAAGCCGCCCCCCGGGCGGGTGCGGACGACTGGCAGGCCTTCCTGGTGGCGATCGCCGAGGACCCTTCCCCCGGTCAGCCTCCGCTGGAAGCGCTCGAAGCCGAGCTGCAGAGTCGAGGTGTCGCGCATATCAGCGTCGGACCGCCGTCACCGATGTTCGATGGCGGCGAGGGCGAGCTGGCGGTAGATGCGGCTCGCCGCACCTACGCGCGCTCGGTGAAGGTCGCGCGCGACACGATGGAAGGGCTGGTTCTGGGGAAGGCGATCGGAGCCCGACGTGCCGAACGGGCCGTGCTCGCGGTGGTCGACCGGGTCTTGCAGGAGCCGGCGACGATGCTCGGAATGCTCACGCTCCGTGACTTCGACGATCACTCCTACGTGCACTCGGTCAACGTTTCGATTCTCTCGATCGCTCTGGGTGACTACCTGGGCCTCAACCGTGAGCAGCTGTTCGAGCTCGGATTCGCGGCCCTGTTCCATGACATCGGGAAAGTGCTCATTCCGCCATCTGTGCTGAACAAGCAAGGGTGGCTGAACGACGAGGAGTGGAGACTCGTGAGCCAGCACCCGGACTTCGGTTTGCTGATGATGTTCAACGTGGAGGGATTCGAAGTCCTTCCATACCGCGCCATGCTCGCGGTATACGAGCACCACATGAAGCCCGACCTGTCCGGATATCCTAGGGTCATCCGGCGCAGACGCCAGGGACTCTTGGCTCGCATCATCGCCCTCACGGAAGCCTACGACGCGGCGATCTCCAACTACAGCAAGCAGTTCCTGCCGTGCTCACCCGACGAGGCCATTAGGCAGCTGCGCGAGGCCGAGAGCGGCGCATACGATCGGATCCTCACCCGGGCGTTCGTCAACATGATGGGCATCTTCCCGGTTGCCACGCTGGTCATCCTGGACAGCGGCGAGATGGGCGTGGTGGTGGCCCCCAACCCGAATCCGAAGGCGCTGAACCGTCCCGTGGTCCGGATCATAGCGACAGCGGAAGGCGAACGCGTCGGTGAGGGGCCGATCCGGGACCTGACCGAGCGAGACCCGGACACCGGGCAGTACCGACGCAGCATCGCGCGGTCCACCGATCCGGCTCGTTATGGGATCAAAGTCTCCGACCATGTCGCCTGAGGTAGGTCCGGAGACAACGGCCAGGAAACTCCCGTTCGAGCTGTCGCGTGCGCCGGGCGCACTGCTGCGCGGGGACCTCCGGATTCCCGAGACGCCCTCCGAGACGGCGATCGTCGTATGTCATGGGTTCAAGGGCTTCAAGGACTGGGGTTTCTTCCCCTACCTGGCGGAGAGACTGGCGACCGTGACCGGTGCCACGGTCATCTCCTTCAACTTCTCCGGCTCGGGGATCGGGCCCGATCTCGAAAGCTTCACCGACCTCGAAGGTTTCGCCCGCAATACGTTCACGCGAGAGGGGGAAGATCTCGAGGCGATTCTCGGCGGCCTCCGCGACGGTCGGCTGGGAACCGTAGAGTTGGAGCCCCCACGGTCAGTGGGCCTCATCGGGCACAGCCGGGGCGCCGCGGCCGTGATTCTGGTGGGAGCCGACCGGCCGGAGGTCAGGGCCGTCGCCACGTGGGCCGGAATCGGCTCCGTGTTCAGGTACGAGAGCTGGTTCGCAGAGGCACTCGGGGACGGCGACGTGATGGAGATCATGAACACGCGTACGGGCCAACGACTGCCGTTGTACCGGGATGTCCTCGACGACCTGCGTGCGCACCGGGACCGGCTGGACATGGAGGAGGCCGCCCGCCGGCTGGACGCGCCGCTACTCATCGTCCACGGGAGCGAGGACGAAGCCGTGGCCGTGGCCGAGGCTCACGCGCTGCACCGGGCCGCCGGCACTGCCGAGCTCGTGATCATCGAGGGCGCTGGCCACACGATGAACGCGTCGCACCCCTTCCCTGGAACCAATCCCCAGCTGGAAGAAGCCGTGCGACGCACGATCTCGCACTTCGAGGAGCATCTCATGGAGGCACAGGAATGAGCAGGTCGATGACGTTCCTGTCGTACATACTCGCCGCCGCGCTGATCGTGTCCGGGTGCACGATCGAGATCGAGGAGGAGGGGGACTCCGATCTCCACGGGTCGGTGGAGCGCATGCTCGCCGGGTCCGCCGAGGCGTGGAACGGGGGCGTCCTGGACGGCTTCATGGACGACTATCTCGAGTCCGAGAACACAACGTACATCGGCGGCGGCGGGTTGCTGACAGGATACGACGCGATCTACGAGCGCTATGCGCCACTGTTCGAGCCCGGCGCGTCGCGGGACAGTCTTCGGTTCGAAGACATCCGCACACGCAGGCTCGCTGTCGTAGAGGCGATCGCGACGGCCCGCTGGGTTCTCTACCAGGGTGACGAGATCACCGGCTCCGGACCGTTCACCCTCGTCCTCAGGCACACCAGTAACGGGTGGAAGATCATCCACGATCACTCCTCCTCCGATCCGCAGCCACCTCCGTCGGGAGAGTAGGGGGTGATCGAAAGCGCCGTCGCTTTCGGGGATCTTCCGGACGCCAGTGGCGCGGCCGACGTCACGGATGAGCTTCTCGCCGCATGCGTGCACTGTGGCTTCTGCATCCCCGTGTGCCCGACCTGGGATATCCTGCGAGAAGAGAACGACTCGCCCAGGGGGCGCCTGTATCTGATGCGAGCCGAGTCCGAGGGTCGGGTGCAGGCCGGCGGCGCGTTTTCGCTCCACCTGGGCCGCTGCCTGGGATGCCGGGCCTGCGAGTCCGTGTGTCCCGCCGGGGTGCCCTTCGGCCATCTCCTCGAGCGGGCGCGAGCCCGCATTCCACCGCGACCCGCAGCGCACTGGTGGGAGCGCTGGATGCTCGAGGCGCTCACGACTCCGCGGCGCGCGCGCGTCACCTACGCGGTAGCTCGATTTCTCCGGAACTCTGGCGTCGCCGACATCCTTGGCCGCCTCCTGCCGGGCAACGCGGGCGGCGCCCTCAGACTCCTGTCGGCGTCCCGACCGACTTTCGGAACGACACGGGCTTCGGCTGTCGGTATTCCCGCGACACGGCTTGAAGTGCAGGACGGGGAGGCCCTGATAGCGGAAACCCAGGCCTACGTCCTACTTTCCGGTTGCGTGATGGAGGGCTTGTTCGGGCATGTCCACGACGCGACGCGGCGCACGCTGGCCCGTGCGGGTTACCGGGAGGTCGAGGCGCCCGGGCAGGTGTGCTGCGGAGCCCTCCACGCTCACGCGGGTCTCCTGGAAGAGGCGCGCGAGCAGGCCCGTCACAACATCCGGGTGTTCGAGAGCGTGGACTGCGAATGGATCGTGACGGACTCGGCGGGCTGCGGAGCCGGTCTCAAGGACTATCCGGCCTGGTTGTCGGACGATCCCGACTGGCGAGATCGAGCCGAGGCGCTGGCGGCACGGGTGAAAGACGTGACGGAGATCCTCGCCGACGCGGTCACGAAGTCCGACGGCACGTTGGGGTCGAGTCCGGGAGCTGAACTTCCCGGCGGTCGAGTGGGCTACGATGCGCCCTGCCACCTGCACCACGCACAGGGCGTGAGGGACGACCCGCTGGTGCTCCTTCGCTCGCTCCCGGGGTTCGAGGTCGAGGCGCTGCCCTCTTCCGACCGATGCTGCGGCGGAGCGGGCATGTACAATCTGGTCCAGCCGGACCTCGCGGCACTTGTCCTCGCTCCGAAGCTCGGCGAGATCGAGCGTGGCAGGTACGACTGGATCGCGACGGGCAATCCCGGGTGCATTATGTATCTCGGCGCCGGACTCATGCGGGTCGGCGACCGTACACCGGTGGTCCACCCCGTCGAGCTGGTGGACCATGCATGGAGCGATCAACAGGAGGAACCCGGCGAATGACCCTGGAACGCAGACGTGCCCGGTCCACGTGAGTTCGACTACCTGATCGTCGGTGGCGGTCTCGCCGCCGCCTCGGCGGTCGATGGGATCCGGGAGTTGGACCCATCGGGATCCATAGCGTTGGTCACCGACGAGTCGGAGCCCCCCTACCAGCGCCCCCCGTTGTCGAAGGAGTTCATTCAATATGCCGACGTCCCGCGTTCGCTCCTGTACGTGAAGCCGGAGGGCTGGTTCGGAGAACAGGACGGCATCGAGCTCGTGACCCGGCAGAAGGTCCTCGTACTCGATCCCGCGGACATGAGCGTTACGACGGCGCGAGGCAACGAGTTCCGTGCGCCGCGCATCCTGCTGGCTACGGGTGGGCGTGCCCGTCGACTCGACATTCCAGGCAGCGACCTTCCCGGCGTCTTTGCTCTCCGCACGGTGGAAGACTCGGAAGCCATCCGGGAAGCGGCCGTCTCCGGTGCCCGGGCTGCCCTGATCGGCGCCGGGTTCGTCGGTATGGAGCTGGCGGCCTCGCTCACTGCGCACGATGTGTCCTCGACGGTCGTCGAGAAGCTGGGTCGGGTGTGGGCCCGCGTCCTCCCACCGGAGCTGGCCGCCTGGATGCGGACCCACTACGAGGGCAGAGGTGTGGCCTTCCGACTCGGCTCGACCGTCGAGCGCTTCGTCGGTTCGGACTGGATCGAGGCGCTGATCGTCGAGGGAGAGTCGATACCGTGTGACCTGGCGGTCGTCGGCATCGGCATGGACCCGTGCGACGGACTCGCGGCGGACGCCGGACTCGCGGTCGCGGACGGAGTGCGTGTCGACGAGTTCGGCGAGACGAGCCACCCTTATATCTACGCCGCCGGCGACGTGGCCCGATTCCCCGATCCCGTGTTTGGTGGCCACACCAGGGTCGAGCACTGGGAGCACGCGCGCGAACACGGACGGCAGGTCGGACGTAACATGGCTGGAGAGAGGGAGCGGTACGAGCTGTTGTCGTACTTCTTCTCTCGAGTGTTCGACCTGAACGTGAACGCCGTGGGGCGTCCCGACCAGGCCGATCAGACCGTCGTGTGGGGCGAGCCCGGCGACGGACCGTGCGTCGCTTTCGGAGCCTGTGCCGGCCGGCTGTGCGGGATCGTCTTGATCGATGCACCGGCGGAACTGGAGGCGGCACGGACACTCGTGCGGGCGCGGGCGCTTTTGACGATATTGGACGACTCACCGGAGCGAGACGCGCTCTCGCTCGCCGGCCTCGTGGAACGGGCCGGGGAACACCGGGATTCCAGGACCGGACAGGAGACAGAATGAGCGAGACGGACCGCGTCGAGGCCGTGCGGCAGGAGCTGCGCGGCGTTATGGACCCCGAGCTGGGCATCAGCATCGTGGACCTGGGCCTCGTATACGACATCGAGGTAGAGGACACGCTCGCCACGGTGACCATGACTCTGACGAGCCCGGGGTGTCCGGCCGGGGGGCAGATTCTCATGAGTGCGCAGAACGCAGCCGAGGCCGTGGAGGGTGTCGAGAAGGCCGAGGTCAACCTCGTGTGGAAGCCCTTCTGGACGCCGGACAAGATCGATCCCGCCGTGCGGGCCATGCTGGGCTTCTAACCGGTCGCTGAAGAACCCCTGCCACAGAGCCGGCCCGGCCCCGACCAGGGCCGCGCCCACTTCCGGCGATGAGACACCGTTGATGGCGCCCCGTACCGTTCCGAACAGACAGCGGAGCGGTACAGGCGGGGTCGCCGACCTGCTCGACAGGAACCTGAAACCTGAACGGTCCGGGCGCAGAACCGTGAGGTCGCAGGGGCGCCCCGTCTGTCGCCGACGGAAGCGGGGGAGCGATCGGTCGTCCCGGCGGGGGCGCAGGGGTCGGCTCGGCTCTCTCCCTCGTTTCGGTCGGCATTGGAGTGCTCGCGCCGAACCCACATCTCTCCGGCGGCACCCTCATGTAAGTATGTGGCATATAAGGACGTGCTGGTGTCAGCGCCGTCTTGCATGATTCTGTTTGACGCCTGCGAGGGCGCTGCGTGACGCTCGAATGACGCCTGCCTCCGATCTTCTTTGTGCATTCGGGACGGATGTCTACCCGACCTGGATGTGACGTGAGAAAGCGGAGGTTGAATCAGGATCGCACCTGTGGGGCCGCAGGGTGACGACACCGGGTTCTCCTTCGCTTTTCTCTTGTCCTCCCCTATGTTCTCCCTTCGCATTCGGAGGGGGTAATCGATTGTTTCGACTGATCCTGCTGTTCACCCTGCTGCCGCTCGCAGAGCTCAGCCTGCTTTTCAGGATCGGCGAATGGCTGGGCGCAGGAGCGACCCTGGGCCTGGTCATTGGCACGGGAGTCGTCGGCGCCTGGCTTGCCCGACGCGAGGGGCTGCGGACGTGGGAGCGCGTGCGCGGTGAGCTCGCCGAAGGCCGCATGCCGGGAGAGGAACTTCTCCACGCTCTCCTCGTTCTCATTGCAGGCGTGGTGCTGGTGACACCCGGAGTGCTCACGGATGTGGCGGGCCTGCTCCTTCTCGTGCGCCCGATCCGTGAGGCGGTCGTAAAACGCACCACGAAGCGGCTGGCGGGGCGGGTTCAGTTCCAGAGCGTCGGATTCGGGGACGGCGCTTCGACGTGGAGCGGCGCATCCCCGCCGAGCGAGCACGGGCCTTCGGAGCCGGGATCCGCTGACCGGTCCGGTGGCCGTGTGATCGAAGTCTAGCAGGTCACCGAGAACCGCCGGGTGGTCGCGGGCTACAACCGCCTGGCGCACCTGTAGCCGTCTTGCAGAAGCGTGACAAGAAACGAGGAGGGAGACACGATGGATCGAGGTGTGAATCCGGACCTGGGACTGGCGATTCTGCGCGTCGTAGTCGGTGTCATCTTCATCGCGCACGGGGCGCCAAAGATCTTTGGAGGAATGGAAGGCACGGCCGGCTTCTTCGGCTCGCTTGGAATCCCACTCCCGATCGTGGCAGCCTGGATGATCAGTCTGCTGGAATTCCTGGGCGGAATCGCCCTCATCGCAGGATTCCTCGTGACGCCCGTAGCGCTCCTCCTGACGACGCACATGCTGATCGGCATCCTCCTGGTTCACGCGGCGAACGGTTTCTACGTGGTTGGTCCCGAAGCCCAAGGCGGAGTCGAGTTCAACCTGCTCCTGGGGGCGTCGCTTCTGATGCTCGTGTTCGGCGGTCCGGGATTAGCTGCCCTGGACGCGCGTAAGTAGGGAATCGCGCGTGTAGCAGGTTGCTGAAGAAGTACAGCC
>CAXMRU010000148.1:0-10631 GCA_964195715.1 Akkermansiaceae bacterium
GTTCCCACCGGCGTCTCGACCTGCACCCAGATGTCGTCGGGAGGAATGTCCTCCGGGAAGAACTCAATTCCCGCATTGAACGCCCCGAACAGCACGAGGACCACCGCAAAGACGGCCACGGTCTGGCCCATCACGAGCAGACGGTGCCGCAGCGCCCAGCGAAGCCGGCCTTCGTAGAAATGCAGTGTCGCCGGCAGGGCCCGGTCGCGCGCCCAGCGGCCCACCGGGTCCAGCACGAACCGGTTCAGCAGGATGAGTCCGATGACCGTGCCCGCGACGAGAAAGGTCGTCAGCGGCCTGCCACGCGAAAGCGCCAGGATTACGAGACCCCCGACGATCCACATGCCGAACCTGAACTCGCGCGTGAGTCTCGGCCGCGGCTCCGTCTCAAGCCGCATGAACAGGGAGCACAGCGTCGGGTTGATCACGAGCCCCACGAACAGCGAAGAGGTGAGCGCAATCATCAGCGTCTTGGGCAGGAAGCTCATGAACTCGCCCGTGATTCCCGGCCAGAAGGCCATCGGTGCGAAGGCGGCCAGGGTCGTCGCGGTGGCAGCGACCACCGGCATCGCGACCTCCGCCGTCGCGAGCTTGCTGGCAGTCTTCCTGTCGAAGCCCTCCTCCCGGAAGCGGTAGATGTTCTCGACCACTACGATCGCGTTGTCCACGAGCATGCCCAGAGCGAGGATCAACGAAAACAGGACGACCATGTTCATCGTGAAGCCGAGGATTTGCATCACGCTGAACGAGAGCAGCATCGACAGGGGAATGGCGACGCCGACGAATGAGGCGTTCCGCACGCCCAGCACGAACAGGAGCACACTCACCACGAGAATGAGGCCCGAGATGATGTTGTTCTCGAGGTTGCTGACCATGCTGCGCACGTACTTGGCCGAATCCGACGTGATGCTGACATGCGTGGTGGGCGGGAAATCCGACTCCATCGCCGCGATCACCGCTCGCACGGCGTCAGAGGTCTCGATGATGTTCTCGCCCGTGCGCTTGCTCACGCTCAGGGTGACGACTGAGTTACCGTTCAGACGGGCGAAGGTCTCCCGCTCCTTGAATCCGAAATCCACCGTCGCCACGTCGCGCACGTAGATCGGCCAACCGTCCGGCGCCTCGATGACGATGTCCTCGATCTGACGGGTGTCCTCGAACTCACCCGGCACGCGCACCAGGTACTTCACATCTCCGACATCGATCGTGCCGCCCGGCACGGTGACGTTCTCGAACGCGATCGCCTCGATCACGTCGTTGAAAGTGATCCCGTAGTACTTGAGCTTGCCGAGATCGACGTCCACCTTGACCTCGCGCTCCAGACCCCCGGACAGCTGGACACTGAGCACGGACGGGATCTGTTCGATCTCATCCTGGATGTCCTCCGCCAGCTCTTTGAGGCGCATCAGGCTGTACTCGCCCGACACGTTGACCTGCATGATCGGGAACTCGGAGAAGTTGAACTCGACGATCGCCGGCTCCTCGGCCGCCTCGGGAAGTTCCGGCTTGGCGATGTCCACCTTCTCTCTGACGAGCTGCAGGGCCTCCGTCATGTCCATCCCGGCCTCGAACTCGGCCGTGATCCTGGAGAAGCTCTCAACCGACTGCGAGGTGAGCGTCTTGATGTCGGAGATCTTGTTCAGCTCTTCCTCGAGCGGCCGCGTGATCAGCGTCTCGATGTCCTCCGGCGCCACACCCGAGTAGATCGTGTTCACGGCTACGAACGGAACCGTGATGTCCGGCGACGCCTCTTTGGGAATCGTCAGGTACGAGTAGAGGCCGCCCAGAACGATCAGGACGAACAACGTCAGTACGCTGATCGGATGATCGACGGCGAAGTTGGTGAGCCAGAACGTCTTGTACCGACCGAGGTCTTCCTTGAGCGGGTCCCGCCGTTCGAACAGACGGTCGGCCGCGCTCCCGACCGCGAGCCGTTCCTCGTCGCGACCTCCGCTTCGATCGCGGCGCCACAGTTTCCGGAACCAGCTCATCTTCCGCTCCCCCCCGTCACTTCCCGCACCCTGTCGCCGCCGTCCACAATCTGGTGACCGGTGACGATGAGTCGGTCGCCCGCCTCGAGCCCGGCGACCACCACCACCTCGTTCTCGAAGCCGGGTCCCAGCTCGACGGCGCGCGCTTCCGCGACCGTGCCGTCCGGACCATCAGCCACAACGAACACCTGGTAGCCGTCCTCCGTGCGCAGGACCACGTCCTGCGGCACCACGATCACGGCCACGAGACGCTCGGTCGCGACCCGGACATTGGCCACCATCTGCGGCTTGAGGCGCCCGGTCGGATTGTCCAGCAGGATCTCGATCGGAAACGTCCGGTTCCGCGGGTCCACCGCGGCGCCCACGTATTCAATCGTCCCGTCGAGCGTCTGTCCCGGCAGCACGTCGAAACTGAGGACCGCAGCGGCGCCTTCGGCCACCCATGGACCGAAGCGCTCCGGAACTCCACCCACCACTTTCAGCCGGTCCACCGTGAGCACCCGCACCACCGGAGTGCCCGGGGCGACGATCTCACCCACGTCCACGTAGCGCTCGTCCAGCACGCCGGCGATCGGAGACGCGATCGTGTGCCTCCTCAGCCGCGCCTCGAGAAACGCCAGGCGCGCGTCGGCGGACTGGGCGTCGTACTTGGTCTGCAGGAAGGCGATCTCGCTGCCGATCCCCTCGTCCTCCCACAGCTGCCGCTGTCTCTCGTAGCGCTCCCGCGCCAGGGAAGCGGAGGCGCGGGCTTCGTCCACCTGGGCCCTGACGATCTCGTCGTTGATCTGCGCGATGGCCTGCCCGGACCTCACGCGCGAGCCCTTGTCCACGATGACGCGCTCGATGACGCCACTCTCCTGCGAGCTCACCACGACGTCCTCGTAGGCCTCGACGACGCCCGTGAGCCGCACGTAGGAGGTGAAGTCCGACGGCGCGACGTTCCGGACCTCGACGTTCACCACCTTGACGAACGCCGCCTCGCCGGCCGTCCCGGTCTCGTTCCCGGTGGATTCCGTGTTGCCGCATCCTGCCGCAAGCGGCGCGAGCAGCAGGCCTCCCACCACCAGGAAGCTACCCGTTCGGTCTATTCTCATCGCTCGCCCCGTCCTCATCGGTCACCTTCCCTGTCATCATCTGCGATCGGGCTGTCGGCGTAAGGATCCACCCGGTCCTCGGGCCTGATCTCTCCCTCGATCATCGATTCCACCACCGGGTCCACCACCGGCACGACGCCCACCGCCAGGTCGATCTGCACCTGGGCGACCAGGTAATCGTAGATCGCCAGGGCGTAATTCTGCTCCGCCTGCCTGAGGGAAAGCTCGGCCTCCGTCACCTCGATCCGGGGCCGCGTACCGGCCAGGTATTCGGTCGTCACGATGTCGAAGCCCCGCTGGGCCTGCGAAACGGCCTGCCTCTGGGCCTCTGCCCGCGACCGCGCCTCGGTCAGGTTGGCAAGCACGGTCACAACCTCGTTTGCTGCCCGCTGCCTGAGATCGCCGATCCGTTCCTCGGCCTGGCGCACTCCGATCTTCCGCTGCTCCACCCGGTTCCACCGCCGTGCACCCGAGAAGATCGGCACGTCCAACTGCACGCCGACCGCCGAAGTCGTGAATCGCTGGTCGGGATTCTCGCCGAAGAAGTTGAGCGCTCCGTTCTCCTGCGCCTGCAGCCCCCAGTTGAAGAACGCGGACAGATTGGGAAACAGCTGGGTGCGCTCGAATTTCACGCGCGCCTCCTCCAGGTCACGCTGGAGCCGCGCCTGCTGCAGATCCGTCCGATTCGTAAGCGCCACGACCTCCAGTTCCTCGTACCCGACGTCCGAGGCGTCCGGGACGCCTGCAAACGCCAATAGCGCTACGTTGTCCTCGCTGTTGGCGGCCCCCCGAGACAGATCGATCCGGTGCAGCTCACCGAAGGCTGCGGCGCTCGCGCTCTCCCCGAGTCCCATCTCGATCGCCAGCACCCGCCTGGCCTCGTCCACCTCGTTCTGCGCCCGCCTCAAGTTGGGCTCGATATTCGCCAGTTGGACTTCCAGACGGAGGACATCGTAGTCACTCGCCAGCCCGGCCCGGTTCAGGGCTCGGGTTTCTTCCAGCGTCTGCCGGACCCGTTCTATGCTGTTCTGCGTGACGCGGACCGCCTCCTGCGCGAGCAGCACGTTCAGGTAAGCGATACGGGTCGAGGTGGCGACGCCTTGGGCCGACCCTCGCAACACTTCACGTGCCAGGTTGCGGAACGACCCGGCCGTACCCACTCCGACGAACACTCCGGCGTCGAACAGGGGCTGCGTGAGGGCAAGACCTGCGTTCCACTGGTTGTCCGCCCCGAAGGTCACAGAGACGAATTCATTCGGGTCCGCGTCGGGATCGATGAAGATCTTCGGAAGGAAAGCCGACGGTAGCTTGAGGTTTCGTTGCATAGATGCGAAACCGTCGATATCGGGAAACAGCGCCCCGTATGCCTCGGATACCTGTTTGTTAGCCATGTCCAGGTCGTACTGCGCAACGGCCATTTGCCGGTTGTTGCGCAGCGCGATCGACACGGCCCGTTCCAGGGTGTAGGGCCGGACGCTCTCGCCGTCGTCTCGATCATCCTGATCCAAACCGCGCGCGCGCGCGGCCGTCTCCGCCGCCGGCAGGGTCTCGCCCAGGCCGGCCTGCGCCGACAGTGCTCCACTCGAGCGGAACACGAGAGACTCCGTGCCCGCCTCCGTCTCGTCCACGGCCTGACCGTGTGCCGATCCGACGACTCCGCCGACCATCATCGTCATCGCGGCGAGGACGGCGAGCACCGTTCCTCCCTTCCGCGGCTCTGTCCTCGATCCGTTCTCAAGCATCACGTTCACCTCCCCGTACCCCGTCTGGTTCGAGACCCTGGCGCACCAATTCGTGGAACCGCTCGAACAACCCGATCGTGAGTTCCTTATCGTCCACATCCGCGCAGCAACCCGCCTCTACGAGCAGATCCTTCGGATCGCAGGCCATGAAGATCGTCACCAGTCCGTGCACCAGGGACCACAGGTACAGGACGACGAGATCCGGTTCCCCTCGCCGGATGTTCCCGGCCTCCATGGCCTCGACCACGCACTGTCGAAGGACCCGGTATCCCCCCTGGCCCGGCACATCCTCGATGTGCCGCGGGGCCGGAGTCTGGATGGCGAAGATGATCTTGAAGTACTCGCGGTTCTCCAGCGCGAAGCGGATGTACGCTTCGCCGAGCGCAGTCACTCTCTCCATCGACCCGGCGGGAAAGTCCTCGATGGACTTCCACATGTAGGCCTCGGATCGCTGGAAGCCGTGGATCACCACGCGGTCCACCAGATCTTCCTTGCCCTGGAACCAGTGGTAGATGGCAGTGGCGCTGAGTCCGACCTTCGCGGCCACGGCGCGCATCGAGAGCGCGTCCAGCCCTCCCTCGGCCAGTAGATTGCGCGCAGCCTCGAGAATGGCGGTCTCGGTCTCCCTCGAACGCACCTTCTCGGCAACTTGAGATTCAGTCATGAAGTCACCCTTAACGGCGTTAAGTTAACAACGTTAAACTAACGCTGTTAACCACGCCGTCAAGGGCTCGAGGATTGGATCGGAGTGACGGCCGCGACGCGGCTCAGTCAGCAGTTACGTCGAGCCTGCACCGGATGGAATAGGAGCCTTCCTTGCCCTCTCCCGCTATTTCGAAGTCGCCGGGCGCCGTCAGGGGCGTCGAACCTCGGAACAGAGGGCTGTCGCCTCCCGCGAGGCGCGTTACCAGGGTGGATTCGAGATCGGTGGCGGCCGTCCCGAGCGAATCGGACACGACCCACGCCTTGTCGGGCACCACCGCCCGGGCCCGGCCGATGACCGTGCTCACGACATCGCCCAGCGCTCGGCGCAGCCGGTCCCACCCATCCGTGCGGTTGACGTCGAACACCTTGATCTGGACGGAGTGAATCCCATCCCCCCGGACCAGCAGGACCAGTCGGTCCCACGCATCGATGCGTGACATGTCGAACGAGGCGGTCTTCCCCTTCTCCGGTCCCCGGACGTACTCGGGCGATCCTTTCCTCTCGGGGTCGCACTCCCAGAAGCGGTCCAGGTCGGGAAGCACGGCATGTTCCGTGTCGTGCTCGCCCCTGCCGTTCACGTATCTGACGTCAGCGACGAACCGGAAGTTGGCTTTGCGGCGTGAGAGCTTGCGGGGAAAGTCGAATCCGGTGAGCACGAGCTCGAACGTCTGCGGCATGGCGCCTCCTCTCGGTGAGCGAATCGCTCACAGCGTGTCGGGGGCGCAGTCCCGAACATTGTCCATCCGGCCGGCGGGCACGGCCAGGATCCATCAAGTCTAATCCTACCGGCCACTAGCCCTCAAGGGGAAGCGGTGGGGGCCTCCTCGAGCGCCCGCTCCAGCCGGCGCTCGAGATCCTTGAACGCCCGGTCCCAGTCGCTCGCCTCGGCGTGGCGCACGACCGTGTCCTGCTTCTCGCCCCACGACAGGACTACGCCTACCGCCTTGCCGGTCTCGCGCTCCTCGAGCCCGAACTTGGCCAGCTCGAGTCCCGACGTCCGCGCCGACAGGTCGGCCGCGATCGCCTCGACCCGTGACTTGAGGTCATCCGTCAGCTCAGTGTCGCGTGTCGAGATCTGTGTCTCCATGGTCCTGTCGTCTCCAGTGGTTTCGTCTCGGGGCCGACTCGCGGGCAACGGCCGTCGCCTCCGGAACTATGTGGCTATTTACGTCTGCCGGTGTCAAGATGTAAGGGCACACTCGACGGGAGGCCGACGATGAAGGTGCAGCCGCTTCAGGAAATGGTTAAACTGGACCTCGATAAGCCCATATGGGATAATTTCTTCTGGGTATCTCCACTCACGGTGGTCGGAACGCTCGAGGAGGACGGCACCCCCAACCTGGCACCCAAGCACATGGCCACGCCGATGGGGTGGCAGAACTACTTCGGGTTCGTGTGCACTCCCCGACACTCGACGTATCTAAATGCCGCTCGCGATCGCGTTTTCACGGTATCCATGCCCCGCCCCGACCAGGTAGTGCTCGCCAGCCTGTGTGCGGCGCCGCGATGTGACGACAGCACCAAGCCCGAGATCGAGGCGCTTCAGACCCGGCCCGCGACCCGGGTCAAGGGCATCTTCCTGGCGCAGTCCTACCTGTTCCTCGAGTGCGAGCTCGACCGAATCGTGGATGGGTTCGGTGACAACAGCCTGATCGTGGGCCGCATCGTTGAAGCTGCCGTGGCTCCTGACTCGATGCGCTCGCTGGATCGTGATGAGCAGGACCTGGTGCACGAGGCTCCCTTGCTCGCGTATCTGCAGCCATGGCGGTTCGCGCGCATCCAGCAAACGTATGCGTTCCCCCTGCCCGAAGGGTTCGAGCGCTGAGCGCCGTCAGCGAAGAGACCGAGCCCCGCATCCTGGAGCATCTCCGGGGACGCGAGCGGGAAATGGTGCGGCTGCTGAGTCGTCTCGCCGAAGCAGAATCGCCGTCCCTGGACCCGCGGACGCAGGCGGCCCCGCAGGCGATACTCCGTCTCGAGCTCGAACGTCTCGGTTTCGTGGTCCGATCGATCCCGGGCATCGAGTCGGGCGGACAGCTGCTGGCCATGCCTCACGCGAGGCCCAAGGGTAACTCGATCCAGCTCATGGTCGGGCACTGTGACACGGTGTGGGAGGTCGGCACGCTCGGCCACATGCCCGTGATCGAGAAGGAGGGACGACTCTACGGACCGGGCACCTACGACATGAAGGGCGGGCTGGTGAATATCGTGTTCGCACTGCGCGCCCTGCAGACGCTCGGGCGCCAGCCCGAGGTGACCCCGATCGTGCTGATCAACTCGGACGAGGAGATCGGCAGCTGTGATTCGATGAGGCACATCAAGCGCCTCGCCAAGGCGTCGGAGCGCGTCTTCGTTCTGGAACCGGCACTCGGGCACGACGGAAAGCTGAAGACGGCCCGCAAGGGGAACGGGTTCTTCGAGATCCGGGTCCTCGGTCGAGCGGCTCACGCCGGGCTCGAACCGGAGCGGGGAGCCAGCGCCATCCTCGAGCTGTCGATGCTCGTCCAGCGCCTGTTCGCGCTCAACGACGCCGAACGTGGGATCAGCGTAAACGTGGGCACGATCGACGGAGGACTGCGCACCAACATCGTCGCCCCGGAGAGCCGGGCCACTGTGGACGTGCGCGTCCTCACCATCGCAGACGCCCGGAGGGTGGAGGCCGATATCCTGTCGCTCGAGGCGACGACGCCGGGCACAGAGCTCGTCGTGACCGGGACGATGAACCGGCCCCCGATGGAGAAGACTCCAGGCAACCAGTACCTGTGGCAGGTCGCCGAGCGGGCGGGAGCCGGGCTGGGACTCGAGCTGGAGCAGGGCACATCGGGCGGCGGCTCCGACGGGAACGTCACGAGCCTCTTTACACCGACCCTCGACGGGCTGGGACCGGTGGGTGACGGGGCCCACGCATCGCACGAGCACGTGCTGGTATCCAGCATGCCGGAGCGAGCGGCCCTGCTGGCGATGCTGCTTCTCGAGCCGTCCATGGCCGACGTCGCCCGGGCGAACCATGGCAACCCGCACCGGGACGAAGCCGAGGCCCTGCTCCGGGGAGCCAGCTCACACGACCACCGGGGCCCGCGGGCCTGACACAAGCCGCTGCCCTGCCCAAAACGAAGAAGGCCGGCGTCCGTCCTGGAGCCGGCCTTCTTCGTCGGTGCTTTTCCCGGGCGCCCGCCCGGATCAGGTCAGGTCAAAATCCCGATCAGCGACTCGCGCCACACGGGTTGGAGGCGCACGGGTTCATGCCCGTCGCCGCACACGGATCGGCAGCGCATGGATTGGCCGCACACGGGTTCGCGCCGCACGGATTCATGCCGGCACCGCAGGGGTTGGCCGCACACGGATTCGCACCACACGGGTTCATGCCAGCCGCCTTCGACGTATCGAACCCTTTCTGGACCTCCCCGACGTACGCGGTGAGCGCCGCAAGCTCGACCGACCCCCAGTCCAGAGGCTCGGCATTCATCGGTATCGCCATGCACAGCTGGACCATCTCCGCCGCCGTGATCTCACCGAGGCCGGCGCGATCCTTCGCCATGGCGACCTCGTGCGGATAAGGCTCGGCGAACGAGGCGTTCATCATCGCCGTGCCGTCACCTGTGTGGCAGGTGGAGCAAGACGTCGCACCACCACCACTCAGCGACGCGTCAGCCCACAGCTCCTTGCCGCGCTCCGCCAGATCTGCCCAAGACATGCCGTGACTGTCGAGCTCACGGTCGCCCTGCCGGATGGCGTCCACCGGGAGATCCATCCCGGCGCAGGGATTGGCAGCGCAAGGGTTGGCCGCGCACGGATTCGCATCCGCCATATCGGCTTCGGCGCCGGCATCTCCGCCGCCGCACGCCGCCAGGGCGAACACAGCCGTCGGGGCCAGCCAGGTCAAACGCCTCATTTCACTTCTCCTCGTTTCTGGAACGGAACAACGCACGGAACGAGCCTCGGAGCCCGCAGCCCGCGCCTTCAACTATCATCGCTTTGTTACGATTGGACCCCGCCTCGGTGGGGCCACTGAATCAGGAAACCGCCTCGCCAGGCGAACGGTTCCCTGCCGGGCATCTCGCCCGTAACGACACAAAGGTAGACAAGAAGGGAGCGAGTTCAAGTCTGCGGTCCCGGAGCGTGTAGCATTGCAGTAGGAATGTCCGGGTTGATTGTAGCAGAAATGTCCTCCTGCGGGGTTTTTGCGCCGACACCAGGGCTGCCGCATCTGGAGAGTCGCGGAGTCGTGGACATCAGCTGCCGGGATCTGAACCTCACACTTCGTGCCACCCACTCTAGCGGCCGATGAACTGTCACAAGGACCGTTGACGGATTTGAACCCGCCCTTCTGCCAAGGTCCGTGATCTGCCCCGCACGCAGCCTCTAAGCCCTCCCCTCTGCTTCCTGCCACGCGTCCTGCGGCACCGACGACGCCCACGTCCTCCGAGCTCCCGTTTTCGCACCTCCGCGCATCCTCAGAGCCCGAAAATGCCCACCGTATATTGAGGGTAGTTTCGGTATCTGTTCGGTATGCGCATGAGTCCCAATACAGGAGGTCAACCCGATGGTCTGCTTCGCTCCCGACGTGGCTGTCACCTTCCGTGTGTGCGAGACAGCGAGAGTCTACTCCACGCCCACACCTACGCCCGTTCCCGATCCGTTCACGGATTGCGATGCGCTGGAGGAGCTGGAGGAGGAGATCGTGATCCTCGCCGCTCACATTCACGCCTCCGATCACCGGCTGCTGACTCTGGTGGCCGAGTTCGACAGGCGGCGGGGCTGGGAGCTCGGGGGTCACCGCTCGAGTGCGCACTGGCTCGCTTTCAGCACCGGCATCGATCTCGGCGCGGCGAGAGAGAAGGTGCGCGCTGCGCGGGCTCTGGTGGACCTGCCCCGGATCGGCGCCGCCATGAGCCGGGGCGAGCTCTCCTTCTCCGCCGTCAGGGCGCTCACCCGTGTGGCCACGCCCGAGACCGAGGGAGACCTCCTGGAGCTGGCCCGCGGGTGCACCATCGCCCAGCTCGAGCGGGTAGTGCGTGCCTATAGGATGGGTAGCCGTAAGGACGAGGCGGCCCAAGAGCGCGAGCGGTTTGATAGCCGCGCGCTCTCCGTGTTCCCCG
>CAXMRU010000149.1:0-2458 GCA_964195715.1 Akkermansiaceae bacterium
GTCACTGGCGCTCGAGCCGGAGCTGATCGTGGCGGATGAACCGGTTTCTGCCCTGGACGTCTCGGTGCAGGCGCAGATCCTCAACATCTTCCTGGAGCTCAAGCGCCGAGATGGCATCGCGATGCTGTTCATCTCGCACGATGTGGGGGTGGTGGAGCGGATCGCGGATCGGATCGCGGTCATGTACAGGGGCCTGGTGATGGAGGAGGCGGCCACGGATACCCTGATAGCGGAGCCGCTTCATCCCTACACGCAGGCACTCCTGTCAGCGGTTCCGACTATCCGTCCGGGCCAGAAGCGGAAGCGGATTCGGCTACACGGGGAGCAGCCGAAGGCCACAGAGGAGCTGGTGGGATGCCCCTTCGCCTCACGTTGCCCGATCGTGGAAGAGATCTGCCGGAAGGTGACCCCCCCCCTTGAGGCGAAGGAGCCGGGTCACTCAGTGGCCTGCCATCGTGTGGCGGCTCAAGCGGACTGATCGGACTCCGGGAAGATCTCCAATCCCAGTGTCAGAGCCGATTCCCTGATGCGGTGGTCCAGAGTCAGCACGCGGGTGGTCCCCACGAGGGATTGGGCCGCGAGCACGAAGGCGAGGTGCAGGGCGTCAAGAGTACGTACGGGCTCATTGGGGTATGGGGCCATGGCGCGATCCGCCACTTCCGGTTCAAGCGCGAGGCACACCCAGTGGTGTGCCGTTTGTCTGAACTGCGACGCTCGACGGTGGACTTCGCTCTCGCTGATCCGTCCGCGGGCTTTCGCCTGGATCAACCCACGTTCGCATTCGATGAGCGTCAGGTCCGAACTGATCACGAGCTCGGCGTCCGCGAGGGCGGCCCTGATGTCCTCCACCGGATCCTCATCGAGCAGCCAGGCCAGGATGGCGCTCGACTCAGCATATAGAATCAACGCTCGCCTCGCGACCAGTCGAGGATTTCCAGGGCCAGGCCGTCCGGCGTAACCTTTTCGAACTTCGGATAGAGGTCCGGCCGGTTGGGGGCCCCGATCCTGACCTTGCCCTTTCGCGCGGCAGCGCTGAGGAGAGGATAAGGGTCGTCTTCGATCGGCGTTCCAGGCGGGCGTATCTCGGCCACGATCACGCCGCGATCGGTAACGAGGACTCTCTCCCCGCTGCCAACCAGGCGGATGTACTCGCTGAGACGGTTCTTCAGTTCGCGTATTCCCACGGCTCTCATGCGATCAATGTAGCCACATGTAGCTACACCAGTCAATCTGTCGCTCTCCCCTCGGAAGTCGGGCGCTTAGCCTGATGCCACATTACTTTGGGGGGCACCGTCAACAGTGCTTCAACCCGGACCTCGACGCTGCCGGCAAACCGGCCAGGAGACACATATGATCCTCCCCATCTCGCGCCGCCGTTTCTTCGGACAGAGCTTCGGAATCACCACGGGCGCCGTCCTGGCCCGCTCGCTGGGCATGACGCCGGGAGACCTCGCCGGTCGGAGCGCCGGGCGATCTGGCTCGACCCCGATGATCATCACGAGCCACAGGAACGCCACCGGGCAGGCTGCGCTCGAAGAGGTATGGGAGGCTCTCGCGGCGGGCGGCTCGGCTCTCGATGCAGTCGAGACAGCCACGAACGTGATCGAGCTCGATCCTGAAGACATGAGCGTCGGATACGGTGGCCTCCCCAACGAGGACGGTGTGGTGCAGCTGGACGCGTCGATCATGGACGGTCGCACGTACAACGCGGGCGCTGTGGCCGGGATCGAGGACATCAAGCACCCGGCCTCGGTGGCGCGCCTCGTGATGGAGCGGACGGATCACGTGATCCTGGTGGCCGAGGGGGCCAAGGAGTTTGCACTCTCGTTCGGGTTCCCAGAAGAGGACCTGATGACCGAGAAGTCTCGTGCCGCGTGGCTGCGGTGGCGCGAGAATCACTCTGACAACGACGACTGGGGCCCTCCGGACCACCTCAAGGGGTGGGAAGACGAGGAAGGACGGGGGATCTCCGATGCCGGCGGCGATCGCGAGGCCTTCCTGCGCGGACCCGAACTGTCCACGCACGGCACGGTGAACGTCCTGGCGGTGGACGCCCGGGGTGACATCGCCGGAATCACCAGCACCAGCGGAATGTCGTGGAAGGTTTCGGGGCGGATCGGGGACTCGCCGATCATCGGGGCCGGCTTGTACGTCGACAACGAGGTGGGGGCGGCCGGAGCCACGGGCCGCGGCGAGGACGTGATCAAGGCCTGCTCGTCGTTCTACATCGTGTCACGCATGCGCGAGGGACGCTCGCCGCAGGAAGCCTGCGAAGACGCTCTGCGCTTCATCGATGAGAAATACGCGGCCGTCGGGATCGACTACCGGCCGGGGGAGAAGTTCGTGGCCATCAACAGGGACGGTGAGTTCGGGTGCGCCTGGAACATCGGCGAGGGATCGCCCGTGATGTCCGTTATGGACGCCGCGGGATACCGCCGCTACGAGGGAGCTAACACGG
>CAXMRU010000150.1:0-3006 GCA_964195715.1 Akkermansiaceae bacterium
GAAACCCGACACCCTCGCGGCGCCGTCTACGCCCTGTGCCTGGCCCGGGACGCTGAGCGAGTGCATATCCTGAGCGCGGCACTTCCCTTCGGGGAGGAAGCGGAAGCCTACGAGGTCAGGGTCACGACCGACGGGAGCGACCCGGAAACCGGGGCGGTTCATCGCGCCGGACCGGCGATCGGGGCCGAACGCGTGCGCGCCGCCCTGTTCGTAGACGGGCAACGGGTCGTCGAAGCCGATACGGAATCACCCAGGTTCAGAATCGCCGGGAGCACGGCCCCGGCGTAGGCGAGGAGCTCGCATGGGCGCGTCACGGATTTCGATATTCCTTCTTCTGTTGTCCTGCGTCGTCGGATCGGCCGCCGCCCAGCAGGCCGCGGAGTCACCTCGGCAGCGGCTGCTGATGGACTACGGGTGGCAGTTCACGACCGGCGATCCCGTGGGAGCCGAACAGCCGGCGTTCGATGACTCCGACTGGCGCTCGGTCGACCTGCCCCACGACTGGAGCATCGAGGGCCCGTACGACGAGAGCGCCGCCACTACAGGCCGTGGCGGGTATCTGCCCACGGGCGTTGGCTGGTATCGGCGTTCATTCACGCTTCCCGAGGGCTCGGACGGACGCCACGTGTGGATCGAGTTCGACGGTGTGTACCAGAACAGCGATGTGTGGATCAACGGGCAGCACGTGGGCCACCGTCCGTATGGCTACGTCAGCTTCTACTACGATCTCACGCCGCATCTTCTGGCCGGCGAGAACGTGATAGCGGTCCGGGTCGACAACTCGCGCCAGCCCAATAGCCGCTGGTACTCGGGCAGCGGGATCTATCGCCACGTGTGGCTCACGACGACGGATCCGCTGCACGTGGCCCAATGGGGCACCTTCGTGACCACGCCCGAGGTGGAGTCGACGCGAGCCACGCTGGATGTGCGCACCCGAGTAGTAAACGACGGGCCCAGCATTCGGCGTGGCGAGCTGCTGTCCATCGTGCTCGACGAAGCCGGCGCGGAAGTGGCGCGTACGGTAGCCCCCTTCACGCTGAACGCGGGTGGCACGGCAACCCTCGCCCAGCAGCTTTCCGTCGACGCACCGGCCCTCTGGTCGCTCGAATCCCCGAGTCTCTACTCCGTCCGCTCCATCGTGCTGGAGGCGGGTGGTAGGGTGGTGGACGAGACGGAGACACCGTTCGGGATCCGGCACATCGAGTACGACGCCGACCGCGGCTTCCTGCTCAATGGCGAGCGAGTGAAGATGCTCGGCGTCAACCTGCACCACGATGGCGGGCCCGTGGGCGCAGCCGTGCCCGAGGCCGTGTGGGAACGCCGCCTTCTGAAGCTGAAGGCGATGGGCGTGAACGCGATCCGCACGGCCCACAATCCGCCGGCGTCCGAACTCCTGGACATGTGCGATCGCATGGGCTTTCTCGTGATGAACGAGGCGTTCGACGAGTGGACGCACGGCAAGGTGGAATTCGGCTACCACCAGTACTTCGACGAGTGGGGCGAACGCGATCTCGTCGACTTCATGCGCCGGGACCGGAACCACCCGTCGGTCGTGCTCTGGAGCCTCGGCAACGAGATTGGGGAGCAGCACGCGCCGGGCGGAGACCAGGTGCTGGCGATGCTGGTCGACATCGCTCACACGGAAGACCCCTCCCGGCCGGTTACGACCGGAAACGATCACATCTACGCCGACGACGGCGCCACCACGGTCGAGTTCATGGAGCTCCTGGACATCGTGGGCTACAACTACGTCGATCGCTGGCACGAGCGCCGTGAGCTGTACGCCACCCAGGATCGATACGAACACCCCGACTGGAAGTTCATCGGAACCGAGAGCAGCGTGGTGTGGGGCACGCGAGGTGAGTACATGCTGCCCGACGATTCGATGATGGTCAGACCGTTCTACACGGCGACCATGATCCGTCCCGAGCAGCTGTGGCGCTTCGTGGCCATGAACGACTGGTTCGTCGGAGACTTCATGTGGACCGGTGTCGATTACCTGGGCGAGGCCCGCTGGCCACGAAAAAACTCCACCTCCGGCGTGCTCGATCTCGTGGGCTTCCCGGACGACGGGTACTTCTTCTACAAGAGCCAGTGGACCGACGAGCCGATGATCCACCTGTTTCCGCACTGGAACTGGGAGGGGCGTGAGGGGCAGTTCATTCCCGTGCTTGCCTACACCAACGTCGACGCCGTCGAGCTGTACCTGAACGACCGGTTCATCGGGGAGAAGAGGGTCGAGTTCCCGCGCCAGGGCACGACGGGCAGCTGGAACGGCTACGCGCAGCCGCTGGTGTTCCCCAATACCGCGGACCTGCACATGTCGTGGGACGTTCCGTACGAGCCCGGCGTCCTGCGGGCCGTGGGCAAGGTGAACGACGAGGTCGTCGTCACGCGGGAGGTCCGGACGGCCGGAGAGCCGGCGGCGCTGCGCCTGAGGGCGGATCGGTCCCGGATCTACTCGGGGATAAGGGACGTGGCCCACGTCGAGGTCGAAGTGGTGGACGCCGACGGCGTGGTGGTTCCCGCGTCAGACCACCTCGTGCGATTCAAAGTCGAGGGACCGGCGCGTCTACTGGCCGTCGGCAACGGAAACCCGACGGACTACAGCTCGTACCAGGCACCGGAGCGCCGGGCGTTCCACGGCATGCTCTTGGGCATGATCCAGAGCACGGACGAGGTGGGACAGGTGCGGGTTACGGCACGCGCGGATGGACTCGAATCGGCGTCCGTCGGCATCACGGTGCTGCGCGGCGAGGGACCGCCGCGGCTGGACTGAGGGTCGCCGGCCCACAACGACAAAGCGCCCGGTCCGATGACCGGGCGCTCGTGCCAGGAACAACCGACAGGGCCGCGTGAAGAGCGCCGACCGTCAGTTCCCGGGGGGCATGACCCCGCTTGGGCCATAGTTCCAGATGTCGCGGTAGATCTTCCACCCGTCGGCAGTCTTCTTCAGGGCGTTCATCCAGCGCCCGCTGAACTCGACCGCCGTTCCATCTTCCGCGG
>CAXMRU010000151.1:0-3038 GCA_964195715.1 Akkermansiaceae bacterium
AACTGATGTAACGTTGCTCCCGGGGCGTGCGCGCCCCGGGAGATTGACCAGCTCCCTCAGGAGGTTTTCATGCGGCGAGTCATTCTAGCGACCACCGCCTTCCTCGTGATGGTCGCCCTGCCCGATCAGGCGAGGGGTCAGGAGGATTTTACAGATCCTGACAATCCGCTCCAGATCGCCGGCGACAACACGTCGTTTGGTGGGGTGTCGGCTGAGTTTCTCGAGTTCGGGGCCGGCGCCCGAGGTATGGCGCTTGGAGGCGCCTTCAGCACGATCGTCGATGACGTGAGCGCTATTCACTATAACCCCGCGGGCCTGACCTTTCTGGATGGCCCCGAGGTGGCGCTCACGATCATGCCCTATTTTGCCGACACGAACTACTTCTGGACCGGGGTCGCGCTGCCATTCTCTGACGGCGACTTCGGTATCGGGTTCTTCCTGGGCCGTTTCGGCTTCGGAGACCAGCCCGTCACTACGGAAGCAGATCCGAACGGCGATTCCGGGGCGACGTACGGGGTCAACGAGGTCGTCGGAGGAATTTCCTTCGCACACGCCTTCATCGATCGGTTCTCGGCCGGTGCGACGTTGAAGTTCATTAACGACGATCTGGCCACGGGCTCGCTGGGTGGAGCCTCTGCGACCGCGTTCGCGTTCGACTTCGGCGTCAATTTCCACAGCGAGCTGGGGAACAGACCGATCGCCCTGTCCTTCGTGGTGCAGAACCTGGGCGGGGGACTCCAGCACTCAGGGAACGCGCTTCGCTTCTCGGACGTGGACGGAAGCACGGCCGACCCCAGCGTTCCGGATCAGCGCGTCGACCCGGCGGCGGCAGGCACGGCGACGGATAACTTCCCGTTGCCTACACAGTTCCGAGTCGGGCTTGCATACGATGTCGTGTCGTCCGAGAGCAGCCGTTGGTCGCTCATGGCGGACTTCGTTGAACCGAACAACACGAACGTCAAGTTCGGGTTCGGGACCGAGTATGCTTATGGCTCGCTTGCGTCGCCCGTCGGCGTCGCCGTGCGAGGCTCGTATACCACGCAGCCCGACAACAACCTCACCGGTGCGATCGAAGCATCCGGCGAGGGTGAGGACGGTTTTGCCTTTGGCGGCGGCTTGTACTACCGGTTCGCGGAGCGCTACCGTTTGCAGTTCGACTACACGTACAGGAGCCTCGGAGTGCTCGGAGGCGCGGATGTGTTCAGCGTCACACTCGGCTTCGACTGATCCTGATTGAGAGTGGCGACTTGTCCGTTCTTCGTGGAAGGCTGATGTCGGGCCGCGCGGCGCTGCCGCTCTTGCTCACCCTCGTCCTATCGGGCGGGGGTGCGGCGACCGCTGTACAGGCGGAGGCCGAGATCGAGGCACGTCTGCTGCGCACATGGACTGCGGAGAATGTGACGATCGTGGATGGGCTGGCCAATGTGCCCCTTGGCATGCTGGCCGGCAGCGTGGAGGGTAAGTACCGCTTCGAGCTTACCGTCTTCGACGCGTCGGGAAGTCCGCTGTTCAGGGACGGTTGGGAACGTGAGATCAGTGACCGGGCAGCGGCGTACGTCGGGACCGACGGGTCCTACCTGTTCGAGTACTTCCGTTTCGGAGTACGGCCCGGCGAATACGAGGTCGAGCTCGCAGCGTATCCGATCGACGCTCCGGACCTGGGCACGCGGCTCCGCATGCCGCTTGCCGGCTTCGCGGATCGTCCCCCGGCTTCGGATCTCTTCCTGGCAGGAGGGGTCGAACCGATCGCCGAGGGAGGTGGAGGAGGGAGCTGGTCCATCACGCACGGAGGTTTCGGTATCGGAGCGGCGCCACGAACGGTAGTCCTGCCCGATGATCCAAACCTCTATTACTACCTCGAGCTGTACTCCGGCGATGCTGAGACAGGACGCGCGCGGATCACCGCGGAGGTCGTAGACAAAGGGGGACGTCGCCTGTATCAGACGCCACCGACGTCGGTCGATCTATCCGACCAGAGTATGCCGTTCACCGGCTCGCTGAGTCTGGAGGGTCTTCCTCCAGGAGAGTACGAGCTGGCCCTGGCAGTCGAGGTGGACGGTGTAGCGTTCACCCGACGCGCGGCGGAATTCAGGATGCTGGATCGCCAGAGCGTGAAGGTCGCGGGCGAGAGTGAGGGGGGATATGAGTCGGAGTACTTCTTCTCACTGTCCGACCAGGAACTCGAAGATACGTTCGGAGGGGTGGCGGTGCTGGTGACCGAGTCGGAGAGGCAGATCTACGAAGCGCTGCCCCCCGACGCGAAACGGCGATATCTGGCAGCGTTCTTCCGGGCATGGGACGCGGATCCGCTGAAGCCCGGCAACACGTTTCTCGAGGAATATCTGGAGCGCATCGGGACGATCCGGGCACGTTACGATGAGGCCATCGGAAGGCAGGAGCGAGCTCCCTGGACGACCGATCGCGGTAGGCTTTACTTGAGGTTGGGCGAGCCGCAGGAACGGGTCGTGAATTACAACCCTTCCGATCTTGGAACACCCCAGGGCGTGATCGGGGCGGGCGGTTTCGCCGGACAGCCTCCATACGAGATATGGCAGTACCATGACACGGGCTTCGTGTACCTGTTCATTGAGCAGGATCGGTTCGGCGCCTGGCGACTGATCTACACGACGGATGTGGACATGGTGTCGCTGGCCGACTGGTACAATCGGGTCGGTCCGGAAGCACTGAGGGACTTGCAGACAAATTTCGGCCTTCAACCCCGGTAAGAACCGGTAACCGTAAGCATCGTCCGCGGGTAGCCGCGCAGCGACGAACACTGAGAGAAGAGGCAATCATGAGACCTGGCTTGGTGCGAAATCTTGGGCTTGGCATCAGCGCGTTGGCTCTCGTCTGGCTTGCGGCCTGCGATGACAATCCTCTGTCCTTCGACGTGAAGGATACCACGGCGATTCTGACGAATCCGTCGGAGATGGTCATTTCGGCGGGTCGCACAGCCGATCTGGAGAGCCGTACTGTTAATCAGGGCGGGGCGGCGACTTTCGAGGTTATCACGTGGGCGATCGACCCGACGTGCGGTG
>CAXMRU010000152.1:0-3000 GCA_964195715.1 Akkermansiaceae bacterium
GGTCCGTGCCGAAGTCGGAATCGTCCGAGCAGCCTGCCGCTCCGAAATGCAGAACCGTCGCTGCCAGGGCCATCGAGATATGAGATCCTCTATTCATCATCACATTCCATAGCTGGTTCTCAGTTGCCGCTACGAGTGGCCAGAATACGACGAAGCGCCTGAATCCAACGTGAGGTTGAGATTAAGAGGAATCAATCTCTGCCAGGAGGGGATGGACGTCTTTCAGGGCTGGATGGCGCGGGGCAAGCGCACCTGAAACCTGGCGCCGCCGGTGTCGCCGTTCGTTGCGGTCACGGACCCGCCATGCGTCTCGGCGATCGCCTGGACGATGGACAGGCCGAGCCCGGTACCCTCTGCTGCGTGGGCGTCGTCCACTCTCGAGAAGCGATCGAATATGTGGCGAATCGCTTCCTCCGGAATGCCGGGGCCTGTGTCGGCCACCGTCAGGACGAATTCCTCGCCTGAGGGAACGATCGATGCCTCGATCGCTCCGCCGGGCGTCGAGAACTTGACGGCGTTGTCGAGGAGGTTCCATACCAGCTGGTCCACCAGTTTCGCGTCGTACAGACCGGTCGCTTCGGCCGGGACATCGACCGACACGCGCAACTCCTTGTCCTCGATCCGAGCCTGCAGCCGGTCCACGGCGACACGCAGTCGCTCGCCGAGATCCACTTCTTCGAGTCGCAGCGTCATGACACCCGCATCGGATCGCGCCAACGCCAGCAGGTCTTCGGTCAGCCTGCTCAGCCGAACGGCTTCCTCCAGCGAGCTGTCGATCACCCTCCGGTACTCATCCGGATCCCGCTCTCGCCGCAGGGCGAGCTCCAGCTCTCCTCGAAGTGCTGTCAGTGGTGACCGAAGCTCGTGACTCGCGTCCGCGGTGAACCGCCTCTGAGCCTCGAAGGCGTCATCGATCCGGCCCAGCATCATGTTCAGGACCTGAACGAGGCTCTCGAACTCTCTCGTTTCGGCGTAGGCGCTGATTCGCTCACCGGGCCTGCCTCCACTGATGCGTTCGGTCTGAGCGATGATCTCGTGCACGGGACGAACGGTCTTTCCGGCGAGCCACCAGCTGCCCAGGAAGGAACCGACAGAAACCAGAACGACGATCCCGAACAGGAAGAGTCCGGCCGTGCGCATGGTGCGGTCACGGGCTGAGAGCGGCGCGGCGACCTGGAGAATGTGCCGCTCATGGCTGGCCCCGAGACGGCCGAGCGGATAGAAAATCGACCGTACGTGCTGCTCGTCGAGACTTCCCTCGCTCCACGCAAGCTCGCCGATGGCCGCTTTTCGCAGCGCTGTCGAATCGACCGGGAGGTCTCGTGTCAGATGCCGACTCCGGAGCAGACTCTCTCCCGACTCGTTCCACACCTGAGCGTAGCGGTTCAGATCACCGAGCGAGAGCGCCTCTTCCGCGGTCATGTCCCACTCGTGGAAGCGCATTTCCCCCGTCGGGTCTTCCGTTACCGACGATGCCTGGACGGAGGCGACGTTGAGCAGGCTGGCGTCGATGTGTCGATCCAGGGCACCACGAAGAACCAGGTACCCGATCGCGGCGACCAGGGCGATCCCGAGAGCGACGGCCACCGCGTATCGGGAGGCCAGCTCGAAACGAAGGGACCTTCTCATTCCGGTTCTTCGGCACTCAACATGTAACCGACTCCCCGGATCGTATGAAGAACGGCTGCCCTGTCGCCCGATTGCAGCTTCTTTCGCAGGTTCGCCATGTGTACGTCCACGACGTTGCTCATCGGATCGAACTGGAGATCCCACACCTTCTCGAGCAACGCCGTGCGTCTCACGACATGCTCCGGCTGCAGCATGAAGTACTCCAGGAGCAAGTACTCCTTTGGCGTGAGGTCCAGTTTCTCGCCGCCCCGGGACGCGACGTGCCGTAGCCGGTCCAGCTCGAGGTCGTGGTACATGAGACGGTCGGTTCGCCGCGACCCACCTCTGCGCAGGAGCGCCCGGACCCGCGCCAGGAGCTCGTCGAACGTGAACGGCTTGGTCAGATAGTCGTCTGCGCCCAGGTCGAGTCCCCTGACCACGTCCTCCGTCGCGTCCAGAGCCGTCAGGAGGAGCACGGGGACGGCCTTGGCCTGTTTGCGGAGGTCTCGGACGATCTCGAGTCCGGTCTTGCCGGGAAGCATCACGTCAAGCAGAAGCAGATCGTAGTCGTACACGTTCGCCTTCAGCGCACCGTCCACCCCGTCGTGGGCGGTGTCCACGGCATACCCTTCCTCCCGCAGCCCCTTCTCGATGAAGCTCGCGACTTTCCTGTTGTCTTCCACGACGAGGATACGCATGGTTCACCTGATACCGGGTCTTGCCTCAAATCGACAGCCCTCACTCCTGCCACGACTCCCCCAACCTAGTGTGAAGGCTTCTTAACGTCGATCTCACGCCCACTTCAAGCACCTCTCCGTATTTTCGCGTCCGAAGTCAACGAACAGGATGCAACCAACGGAGATCTCGTGAGCTTGTTTCGGATACACATAGCTGTGTCGTGCCTCGTGACGTTGTTCGTACCACTCGAAGCCGCCGCGCAGACGTCGGATACTCTCCGACTACGCGATGTAGTAGTCGAGGCCCGCCGCGCGAATCCGATGCTCCAGGCAGCGCGGTACCAGGCGGATGCGTTCGAAGAACGCGGCTCGCAGGCGGGCGCCCTTCCGGATCCGGTCCTATCGCTCGGCCTGCGGAACCGTCCGCTGGACTTCGGCACCGACAGCCCGATGACGATGAACTGGATCGGACTCTCCCAGACCTTTCCGTGGCCGGGAAACCAGGGTTTCGGACAGCAGAGACAGGAGCACTTCGCAGCAGCAGCCGACCTCGATGCCGATGAGATGGAAGCCGCACTCGTGGCTCGGGTGAAGGAAGTCTACTTCCGGTTGGCCTTCATGGATCGGGCGCTCGACATCATGGCTTCGACCCGCGAGCTCCTCAGGGACTTCCTCGAGGTCACATCGGCGAAGTACGCCGTCGGCAGGGGTCTGC
>CAXMRU010000153.1:0-7278 GCA_964195715.1 Akkermansiaceae bacterium
GAGGCGCTCATCAGGGAGGCCGGGATCTTGATCGTGCGATCCACGCGCGGCAGGTAGTTCCAGATCTCGTTTCCCACCTTGAGGGTGGCCGTGCCGGCATCCTTCCGCGGCGACAGGATGCGGACCAGCGCGTAGTCGGTGTCGAGAGACCACACCTGCATCTCCATCGCGCGGCTCCAGTTCTCGGTCACGACCTCCATCGTCGAGACGCCCCGGCTGGATTCGCCGCGCATGATCCGGTCAACGCAGTCCACGATCTCGGTCGCGTCGGACAGGCCGGCGCAGGTTGCCGTCTGGGCGGCTGCTTTGGGTGACAGGGCGGTCGTCATGAGCAGGAGCACCGTCAGCACGTTCGTCGTTCTCATCCCTTCACCTCCCTCCAGCGCTCCAGCAGCTCCTCGACCTGCTCTCCCATGAATATGTAGAAGTCCAGCATCTCGGTCAGGCGCGCCCGGGCGGCTGACGGAGCCCCCCCCACGGCCTCGAGCCCTTCGGCGGCGATTCCGGCCATGGCGTGCAAGACCGCTACGCGCTTTGCCGTCATCTTCTCGAACGCGTGCGGAGCGATCTCGTAGTAGTCGCGGCGATCCCCCCTCACGCCGACGCGGCGGGCGAGTCCGAGTTCCTCGCAGGAGCGAGCGTTGGTGCTCACGGACGCCTTGCTGACGTGCAGCTGCTCGGCGATCTCGTCCAGCGACAGGGGCCCGTCCGCTACCAGGAGGAGCCCGAACAGGCGGCCGAACGTGCGGGTCAGGCCGAGGCGCTCGACTGCCAAGCCCATCCGCTCGACAAATTGCTGGGTCTCGGGATTCAGCATGTGCATTCCCTCCACCCAATACGTTACCTGTTTAGTACGTTTAGTCAATACTGAACGATATGAACGACACGGAGCGGTCAGCAAGCGAGACTGGATAACGTTACAGCAGGAGTGTCCTCCTTTGGGCCTCGTTCGCCGGTTCCAGGGCTGCCCGCATCTGTGGAGGTGCGGAGTCGCGCACCTCAGCCGACGGGATCTGAATTCTGCGGTCCGTGCAACCCACTCTATTGGCCGACGAACTGTCACAAGCCTGCTTGACGGATTTGAACCCGCCCTTCCGCCAAGGTCCGTGATCCCTTCCGTAAAAGACCTCTGAGACCTCCCCTCTGCTTCCTGCCACGCGTCCTGCGGCACCGACGACGCCCGCGTCCTCCGAGCCCCCGTTTTCGCACCTCCGGACAACCTCAGAGCCCAAAAAGTGGGGGCGTATATTGAGGGTAGCTTCGGTAGGTGCTCGGTACCCGATACAGGAGGTTACCCGATGGTTCAGTTTGCTCCACACGTGGCCTATTACGCTCCGTTTGTGATCCGCACCTTTCGAGTATGCGAGACAGTACGAGTCTACTCCACACGCGCCGCCACTCCCGTTCCAGACCCCTTCGATGATTGCGATGCCCTGGAAGAGCTGGAGGAGGAGATCGTGATCCTCGCGGCCCACATTCACGCCTCCGATCACCGGCTGCTGACTCTGGTGGCCGAGTTCGACAGGCGGCGTGGCTGGGAGCTGGGGGGCCACCGCTCGTGCGCTCACTGGCTCGCTTTCAGCACGGGCATCGATCTCGGTGCGGCGAGAGAGAAGGTGCGCGCTGCGCGGGCCCTGGTGGACCTGCCACAGATCGGCGCCTCCATGAGTCGGGGCGAGCTGTCGTTCTCCGCCGTCAGGGCGCTCACCCGTGTGGCGACGCCCGAGACCGAGGGAGACCTCCTGGAGCTGGCCCGCGGGTGCACCATCGCCCAGCTCGAGCGGGTGGTGCGTGCCTATAGGATGGGTAGCCGTAAGGACGAGGCGGAGCTGGAGCGCGAACGCTACGACAGCCGCACCTTCTCGGTGTTCCCTGACGATGATGGCATGTACGAGGTGAAGGGCCGGCTCACCCCGGAAGTGGGAGCGTTGCTGATGCGTGCGGTCGAGGCGGCGGACGATGCTCTGTACCGCGAGAAGGGCTACAGAAACGTTTCACGTGAAGCGTCTCGCCGGGAGTCGGCACAGCGGCGGGCCGACGCCCTGGGGTTCATGGCCGAGCGGGCACTGGCGGCCGGATTCGGTAGTGGTGAGGAGAGCGACGCGCGTGCCCCCCTCAGCGGCACGCGCGCGGAGCGTTACCAGGTGATGATGCACGTGGACGTGGATACCCTGAAGGAAGAAGGAGAGCCGGGTCGCTCGGAGCTCGAGGACGGGACGCGCGTTGCAGCTGAAACGTCCCGCCGGCTCACGTGCGATGCTGCCGTCGTCGCTGTCCACCACTCTTCCGACGGCTCGGTCATGGGTGCAGGCCGCAGGACCCGCACCATATCACCGGCGCTCAGGCGTGCGCTCGAGGCGCGTGACCGCGGGTGCCGGTTTAAGGGCTGCGGCCTGCGCTTCACCGACGCGCACCATGTTAAGCACTGGGCTGACGGAGGCGAGACATCACTGGGTAACCTGCTGCTGCTGTGTGCCTATCACCACCGACTCGTGCACGAAGAAGGATGGAAGGTGGAGTGGTGGGGCAGGGAGCGGTTGCCGGCGTTCATCGATCCCAGGGGTCAGGTCCATTTTGACGCGGGGTGGAGAGCGCCCGAGCTGCCGGAAGATCCCGTGGCCGCGCTGATCGCGGAGAACCAGCGCCGCGGGGTAGAGCCTGACTACTACACCGCCGGCGCTCGCTGGAAGACCGAGTGGGACATACCCAAATCCGTATACTTCAACGCACTCGAGGCGCTGGCCTGAGGATAGAGGCAGAATCGGGGTGTCACGCGGGACGGGATCTGGCTGCCCCTGCCCCTGCTTCCGGCAGGCGGCAGCCCGAACACAAACTTCAACCTGAGCCTAAAAAAAGAGGGGGGTGACATTTCTGCTGCAATCAACCTCGGACTCTTCTACTTGAGTTCAACATCTGCGGCCCAGGAACCGCCATCGTGCGGAGACATTCCCACACTGAAACGCCCCGGTTATGTTGAGGCGTGGATAGATCAGTACCTCAACCACAGTTCATCAACCAGGGAGTCGGGCGACGGTGCGCAGGATAAAGCTGGCGAGGTTGAGGTATCGCCGGGAAGAACTCGCAAACGTGCTCACGCACGGGTTCGGCACGCTGTGCGGAATCGCCGCTACGGGCGTGCTCGTCACGCTGGCGGCCCTGAGGGGAGACGTATTCCACATCGTGGGCGCGGCGGTATTCGGCACCACGCTGGTCGTCCTCTATTCGGCGTCCACGCTCTACCACGCGGCCCCGAGCCAAAGCGTCAAAGCCCGGCTCCGGGTAGTGGATCACTCGGCCATTTACCTGCTGATCGCGGGCACCTACACGCCCTTCACGCTGGCCGGCGTGCGAGGTGGCTGGGGCTGGGCCCTGTTCGGTGTGATCTGGGGTCTCGCCGCCGCCGGAGTCGTGTTCAAGCTATTCTTCACCGGACGCTTCAGGCGGCTCTCGACTGCGATCTACCTGGCTATGGGTTGGCTGGTAGTGATCGCGGCAAAGCCCGTGCTCGAAGCCCTGCCCGGCGCGGCCCTGCTCTGGCTCGCAATCGGAGGACTGGCCTACACGGGGGGCGTCTACTTCTACGCTAACCGTAGCATTCCATACGGGCACGCGATCTGGCACCTGTGCGTGATGGCCGGCAGCACCGCCCACGTAGTGGCGGCGGCACTGCTGATTCTGCTGCCTGCGGGCTAGACGAGACGCCCAACCCAACACGGCCAGGCGCCGAACAGCCGAAGCCGCATGACCTTCCTACGTCACTAGTCCGAGTACTTGAACGACACCCTCACCTTGGCCCGGTACAGCTGGACCTTGCCATCTACCAGGCTCATGTCCAGCTCGGAGACCTCGGCCACACGGAGGTCGCGCAGCGACTCACCGGCCCGCTCGACAGCGGCGCGGGCGGCTTTCTCCCAGGACTCGGTGCTCGTGCCGACCAGCTCGATCACCTTGTACACGCTCTCGGACATCGGGGTACCTCCTTGTGTCGATAAGAAACCTCAGGGCACCGCTGGATCAGCCCACGACAGCAATCAGAATAGCAGGGCAACCCGGATCACCGCGAACATCGATCCGGTGCCGTCAGGCCACGAACTCGACCTCGTCCACGACGTGGGCACCGTTCTCGATCGTCTTGTGCACCGGGCAGCGTCCCACGATCTGCTCCAACCGCTTCCGGACGGGCTCGTCGTACTCGCCCTTGATCGTCACATAGCTCGTGAGTCGGTCCACCATTCCCTTCTGCCCTTCCGGCGCCCGGACCTTATCGTGCGTGTAACGTGCGCTCACTCCTTCGAGCTCGATCCCCTTGTGACGAGTGTAGAGAACGAGCGTGATCAGGGTGCAGGCAGCGAGGGATCCCAACAGCGTTTCGTACGGCGTGGGGCCCGTGTCTTCCCCGCCCTTGTCAAACGGCTCGTCGGACGGCCAGGTATGACGGCCGTTGCTCAGAGAGACGCGGGTACCTTCGGTCAGCTCGGCCGTTATCTCTACCATGGTACTCGCTTTCGTATTCCAGTGGACGACGCCCCTCAGCCAATACCGATCGCTTCCCCCGGGGCGACTCCACGGTCCACGGCATCGTAGTCGAGCTGGCTGCCCGCCATGCTGTGCGGGATAAGGTATACAGCAACCGTGACGACGGCAGCGATCACGACCGCGATTCGGGCTTGCCTCTCGCCCGTCGAACCGCCCTCGGCTACGTCCTTTTTCGCGCCGCGGCCGATAGCCACTAGGGCGAAGAACCAGGCGAGCCACATGATCAGCATCTTGTTGTCCGTCAGGTCCCAGCCGAAGGGTATCCCCGTCCACCAGGCTCCGAACGCGTACTTCTGAACCCACGGGCCGAGCAGGAACCCGCCCCCGGTGAAGAGAATCAGCGCCGCCCAGCTGAGCTTCCTGACTCCGTCCGCGGAGAACAGCGCGCCGAGGCCGACGCGCCACGCGACCACTACGCCGAAGAACATGAAGGCCACGTGGAGGATCAGAACCCAGGCCGGCACTTCACCCTTGAAACGAATTACCGCGTTCTCTCCCGTGTCCGGGGCGACGATCGGGCCCACCACCGTCATCAGTTCGAGATGGTATTCGAGCTTGCCTGCGGGCGGTTGGGCCGGGAGCGTACCGACCAGCTCTTCGCCGCGTCGCACCAGGGGAACGCGCGTGAATTCATCGTCGGTCGGGTACCGCCGGTACACGAGATCTCCCGCTACGCCTTCAGGAGCCGGGACCGTGACGACCGTATCAGCTGTCGAGTAAGCCGAGCGGATGAGCCGGTACTTGATGACCTCTTCACCCGCGCTGTAGGAACCGCGTAGCTTGTACGTTGGGCCTGTGTATCGCTGGTACACGCCGGCCGACAGCATGAGGATGAACGCGAGTACCCACAGGCCAATGTCGCGGCCGCGACCGGGTCTATTCTCCTTGCCTCTCATCGATCCTCCGAGGGGAACAAAGGATCCATCTATAGCCGCCAGATCTATGTCGGTGGCGAAGATTCGGGACGTTTGTAGGACGCGCGGAATCTATGCCGCAGGGAGACCTGAGCTATCCGTATTATTGCGGGGGTGATCGTGGTAGCGCACTCACGCGTGGGCGGAATCTGTCGGCCGAGACCCGGGCAGCGTACCGTGATCCACCGTCAACCGCAGAGAGACCCATGGACCGTTTCTTTTACGCCCGAATCCAATCACACGAGCTGCAGCTCTACTTGGATTCGCCCGAGTCGGCGAGACGTGATGGCGTCACATACCTCGGCCTCGCGGGCGATGCCGCTGCCGAGACGGGAGGGGCCGCCGAGTGACCGAGTCCTGGTCTTCAGCCGTCGCCGGGGCCATATCCGCAGCTCCGACAGGACTGGACCTGCGAGACGCAGGCCACCTGGACCTCGCGCGGGCGACCACAGAGAAACTCCTCTCGGTCTGCCCTTCCCTGGCGGAACTCGACCGCCTCGAGGCGTCGCTGCTGGAACGAAGGAACGAGGTACCCCTCCTCGTGCACCTGGCGGTCAAGCTGGCACGCTCGCGCCGGAAGGTGGAGGAGATCGACCGGATCCGCAGCGAATCCGCCGAACCTGACACCCGGGCCCGTGCGCGTCAGCGTCGTGTTCGCGATGTTCCGGGAGCACGAGCGTATCCTACCCGCCGGAATACACCCCCACGGTGAGGACTTCCTCGTCCGAAAGATCGAGCAGCTCGAATGGCTTCTCGGCGACCTCCCTTCCCTGGCCTGGGAGATGATCGCGGTGGACGACGGGTGTCCGGACCGGAGCGGCCATGTGGCGCTCGAAATCCTGGCCGAACGCGCGCCGGACGCCCCGGCCCGGGTGATCTTCCTGGAGGACGGGATTCGGGAGAGGGCTCCCGTTACATCCGGTCTCGAGTCCACGGACGACAGCAGGAAGGGCGGCTCGATCCAGCACGGGATGTGGACGGCCGCAACGGAGGACGGATCACCGGACCACGTCATTGCCTACACCGACGCCGACCTCTCAACGCACCTAGGGCAGCTAGGACTGCTGATCGACCCGATCCTGCGTGGCGGGCCGACGTGGCGCGCGACATCCTCCCGAACCTCATCGAGCACCAGTTCGCGTTCGATGTGCAGCTTCTGATCAAGACCAAGCTGCGCAGGCCCGGATCGATCTCCCGTGTGCCGATCGCGTGGATCGACTCCGAGGCGGCCTCCACTACTCCCGAGTTCGATCCCTACCTGGGTATGCTCAAGAGCATCGCGACCATGTACCGGCGGTACCTGCCGAGTGAGCCGGGGGCGGAGGAAGTGGCCGGGATGGTGGAGCGAGCTGTGGTGGCGGAGGACGTGTTCGGGTAGGGGGCAAGGTGGGAATCATCTGCGATTTTTCCCAACCGTATAACACTATAAAACATACCGCTTCACGCCAGATACATCATGTAACGCGTTAAGCAAGACAGGTTCGATCCTGTAGTACCGACGCCACACATTCGCGGCTTCAGCGCCTCTCAGGCCTCTCCCCGGCACTTCAGGTGACCTGCCGCCGCTTTCGCCGTGACATAAAGACCCCACGTTTTCGGTCCAGTTGGGACGATATGTCGGATCGACTTGACGGCTGGCTGACTCCCCGGTGTCAACGTACGGGCACTTGGCGGTCGCTTTCGGGCGATCGACATCCGCGAATCCGTTGCCAGAGGTTGTGGAGATCATGTACCGTTTCCTGGCTGCACTCGGTCTGCCTTTCGTGCTGTTCGCCGCGCTGTTCGAACCGCGAACGCGCGGATCTGTCTAGCCCGCCAGACACCTCAA
>CAXMRU010000154.1:0-5461 GCA_964195715.1 Akkermansiaceae bacterium
GATGTGGCTACGGAACGGTTCTTTCGTGAGATCGAGATCGTCGCCGGCCTGACCCACCCCCACATCCTGCCGCTCCACGACTCGGGTCAAGCAGATGGGCTGCTCTACTGTGTGATGCCCTACATCGAGGGTGAGAGTCTACTCGAGCGTCTGCAGCGTGAGAAGCAGTTGCCGGTAGAAGACGCGCTACAGATTGCGAGGGAAGTTGCCGAAGCCCTCAACTACGCCCATGACCGAGGGATCATCCACCGCGACATCAAGCCGGCAAACATCCTGCTCCAAGAGGGGCACGCAGTTGTGGCCGACTTCGGGATCGCGCGTGCCCTCGAGCAGGCCGGGCGCGCCAGCATCACGCATACCGGAGTAGCGGTTGGAACCCCGACGTACATGAGCCCGGAGCAGGCGAGCGGTGCGCAGGACCTGGACGGCCGGACGGACATCTACGCGCTGGGTTGCGTGCTGTACCAAATGCTGGCGGGAACTCCCCCGTACGCGGGGGTGACGCCGCTGGCGGTGATGAAGCGTCACTCGCAAGACCCGGTGCCCAGTGTGCGGACGGTGCGTGACACGATCCCGGAGACGGTGGAGCACGCCATCACCAGGGCGCTGGCCAAGGTCCCGACAGACCGCTACCAGACGGCCGGCGAGTTCGCAAGCGCCCTGCTAGCACCCGACCTGGCAGGCCGGCCGATACCTCGCCGACGGGTCGCAGTGCTTGCGATCGTCGGCGTGACCGCGCTGTTGGCGGGGGTGTGGTACGTGGGGAGGCAGTCGGCTCCGGCGGTGGACGCTGATCCGGCGGCGGGCGTCTCGGCGGCATCGATCGCGGTGCTGCCGTTCGTCAACATGAGCTCCGACCCGGAGCAGGAGTATTTCAGCGACGGAATCTCCGAGGAGCTGCTGAGCCTGCTGGCGAAGATTCCGGAGTTGGAGGTGGCGGCACGGACCTCGTCATTTTCCTTTAGGGGCCAGAACCTGGAGATCCGGGAGATCGCCGAGCGCCTGAACGTGGCCCACGTGCTGGAAGGCTCGGTCAGGAAGGCCGGCAACGAGGTGCGCATCACCGCGCAGCTGATCAGGGCTGATGATGGCTTTCACGTGTGGTCGGAGACGTGGGACCGCACGCTGGACGATATCTTCGTGATCCAGGACGAGATTGCCGCGGACGTGGTGGCGCAACTGAAGGTCACGCTCCTGGGCGAAGCGCCCACCGTCGAGGAGACCGATCCCGAAGCCTACGCGCAGTATCTGCAAGCGCGGCACCTGAGCCGACTGGGCACGGCCGAGGGTTACGAGCAGTCCATCGCGTTGTACGAGCAGGCGCTGGCAATCGATCCCAACTTTGCCGCGGCCTGGGCTGGTCTGGCTGGTGTATACTCCAGCCAGACAGCCAGCTACGGCGAGCAAGGGTTTGACGTAGGCTTTGGATTGGCCCGTGAGGCGGTCAACCGGGCGCTGGCGATCGACCCGGAGTATGCACCGGCCTACGCCATCCTCGGTCGGATCGCACTGCTCTACGACGGTGACCTGGCGGCCGCGGCGTGGCATCTCGAACGGGCCCTCGTCCTAGAGCCGACCAACCCCGACATCATAGGCCGTGCCGCCCTCCTGGCCCTGGACCTCGGTCGCCTGGACGAGGCCATCGCGCTCGGGGAATACGCGGTCGCCCGCGACCCGGTGAACTCCACCGGCCATGTTTGGCTGGGCCACTCCTACCTCTGGGCCGGGCAGCTGGATGAGGCCATCGCCTCTTCCCGAACGGCGCTGACGCTGAGCCCGGGGTTTTCGTGGGCGCAGTACAACATCGGCGTGGCGCTGCTAGAGAAGGGTGAACCCGATGCGGCGCTGGCGGCGATGCAGCAGGCGTCATCGGCTGCGCTTCGCCTGATCGGTTTGGCTCTGGCCTACCACGCGCTGGGCCAGGCAGCCGAATCCGATGCCGCGCTAACAGAGTTGATCGAAGAGCACGAGCAAGGCTGGACCTACAACGTCGCTTACGTGTTGGCGTACCGCGGTGAGGCCGATCGCTGCTTTGAGTGGCTGGACAAGGCGGTGCAGTACAAAGATGCGGGCCTGTCCCAAATCGTGGTCGATAACCTGTTCGCCAACATCCACGACGACCCGCGCTGGCTGCCGTTCCTGGAGAGCATCGGCAGGTCGCCCGAGCAGCTGGCCGCGATCGAGTTCGAGGTGGGGCTGCCGCAGTAGGCGTTCTGAACAGTGTCAGCGTCAGTGACAGCGCCCACTGCTGCTGGCTGCTGCTGGTCAGCGGCAACTACCCCAATACCCGCATAAACCAGCGCCAGTCAGCGCCAGTCAGCGCATAGTTTCGGCATGGGGTTCAGGAGGTCGCGAGTCCGAATCTCGCCGCCCCGATTGGCAGAAAGACGGTCCTGTCGGCAGTTACGGCAGGGCCGTTTTTTCGCTGTGCGCCACAGTGTCAGAAACAGTGACAGGACACTGTGGTTGGCACTGTCCGCTTTGAAGCCTTGGCGCTCCTCTGAGCCCTCCTGTCCGCTCATCAGGCGCGACACTCCCCTGACGCACTCGGAAGCGGGGATTGCAGCTGGCCCGACCCGCTTCCGGCCAGCGCGAGCCTCACGCGAGCATCTCCTTGATCTGATGCACGGACAGCAGGTGCCCGGTGGACTTGATCTCTCCGTCGATCGCCAGGGCCGGTGTGATGAGGACGCCGGCCGCCGCGATATCCCGGATCCCGGTGACCTTGTCCACCTCGATCTCGAGTTCGAGCTCACGGGCCGCCGCGTCCACGTTCGCGGCGAGTGCCTGGCACTTGGGGCACCCGGTTCCGTAGATCTGCACCTTCTTCATCGTCATCGCCTTTCAGTTCGTTCAGGTCAGGGCGCCGTAGGTGAGCCCGCTGACTGTGGCGGCCAGTGCCACGAGTCCCACATAGACCAGGGTCTTCTTCCATCCGATTACGCTTCGCACCACCAGGATGCTGGGGAGAGAAAGCGCCGGGCCGGCGAGCAGGAGTGCGAGCGCCGGGCCATTCCCCATGCCGTTTCCGAGCAGGCCTTCCAGGATGGGCACCTCGGTCAGGGTGGCAAAGTACATTAACACCCCGGCCACCGAAGCGAACGCGTTGGCGGCGAGCGAGTTGCCGCCAACGGCGCCCGCGATCCACTCCGACGGGATGAGTCCTTCATGGCCCGGCCTCCCGAGGGCGAGCCCAGCTGCCAGCACGCCGATCAGGAGCAGCGGCAGGATCTGCTTCGCGAAGCCCCAGGTGGACGCGAACCATGCTCCGATCTCCCCAGGGTCCCGGGCCGCTACCGCGCTCAGGGCGAGGGTCCCGACGACGAAAGCGACGACGGGGGCGTCCGGTCGCCACAGCGCGGCGGCCGAGGTCAGCGCGACGAGCCCGACGAAAGCGCTCCGGGCGAGACCGAACCACAAGGTGAGCACGAGACCCAGCCCGAAGGCGAAGGCGCCGGTCACCGCCCAGCGGGCGGCGTAGATTACGGCCCACGCGCCGGTCTCCGCCTGCGGACGCCCCCAGTTGGCGAACACCAGGATTCCCACGAGGGCGCCAAACAGGAGCGCGTGCTGCCACAGGGGGCGCGCGTCGTCCATCTCCGCCGTCTCGATCCACGCGTCCGCCCGCTCCCGCTCCTCGCGGCGGAAGATGAAGTGCATGGCCAAGCCGACGAGGACGGCGAACGCCACCGCGCCGATCGCCCGGGCCACGCCCAGCTCGACTCCGAGAACGCGCGCCGTCAGGATGACCGCCAGCACGTTGATCGCCGGCCCCGAGTAAAGGAACGCCGTGGCCGGGCCAAGGCCCGCGCCTGCCTGATAGATGCCCGCGAACAGGGGCAGGACCGTGCACGAGCAGACGGCAAGCAGTGAGCCGGACACTGACGCCACGCCGTAGGCCTTCGGTTTCGAGGCCCGCGGTCCCAGGTGTTTGAGCACCGCGCCCTGGTTCACGAACACGGCCACGGCGCCGGCGATGTAGAACGCCGGCACCAGGCACAGAAGAACGTGCTCGCGGGCGTACCACTTCGTCAGCTCCAGCGACTCGACCAGCGCAGCGTCGAACCGTGTCTGGCCGATCGGCAGGTAGTAGGCCAGGAGGAACACCGAGAGAATGAGTGCGAGCGGCTTCCACTCGCGTGTCCAGTCCACGGCTCCCGGCGCTGGGCTCGTGTCTTTCGTGTGCATCGATCTATCTCCTGGGGCGGCACATCCGCGCGCCCTCGTATTCGCGTGAGCGGGCCCCGGCCCGCCGCGTCTCAGCTTCGGAACACGATTTCCAGTCGGCGACGAATCTCGTCCCGCACGTCCCGGAACGAGTCCAGGACTTCCTCCTCCGAGCCCGTCACGGCGGCCGGATCCGGAAGCGGCCAGTGCACCCGCCACGCAGCGCCCAGCCACAGCGGGAAGATCCACAGAGTCAGGTAGCGGTCGAGGAATGACAGGCGGCGGGTCACCGATTCAGCTGGAGCCGTTCCCGCTGCGTCGGCCGGGGCGCTCGCCGCGCCACCTCCACTCCCGTCTGCTGCTCGTGCGGGATCGCCCCGGGAGCGCACCCGATTCCGTCACCACACCGGTCTTCCCGCATGGCGGAGAGTTCGGGACCGATCGACGGGATGTCGATCGTGTCGAGAAGGTCGTGGAGAGCCTTCAGCAGAATGGCGTGACCCTCGTCCAGGGGAGGCGCCACGCGGTAGTATACCCACTGCCCCTCGCGCCGGCTCTCGACCAGGCCCGCCGAAGCGAGGTAGCGGAAATGCCTCGAGGCGGCGGACTGGGAGACTCCCAGAAAGCGCTCCACTTCGCAGACGCACAACTCCTTGTGTCGGACCAGAAGGGCCAGGATCTGCAGGCGCAGCTCCTCTGAGAGAGCCTTGAAACGGCGTGCGAGATCGTTCATGTGGAATGTGCCCTTCGAATGTGCGTACCCGCTTACACGGCTACGCACATATTACAGGGAATCTCGAGGCCGGGCAAGAGCCGGTGATAGCGCTTCGTAGTGTGCGTCCTCTTTAGCACCTTCAAGGTATTCTTGGTCACCGGCCGAGCAGCTGCCCCAACAACTCTTTGGATCCTACGTACGTATCCGCGCGTTCGCGGATGAATGCCTGGAGACCGGGCTTGGTCTGAAACTCGCGCACGACAAAGTCTACGAATCGGAAGTTAAGGTTCGAGATACCCTCGGTTTCCAGATCCAGGATGTACTCCGCTACGTTCAGTCGGGAGAGCTGGAAAGCGGCGAATCTGTAGCGCTCGGTCGCATTCAGAGCCTCCAGGTTCTGCTCGCCTCTGAGGACCAGATCGGCGAGCGTGGAATCAGCGTAGATTCCCGCGTTCATCTCGTTTGCGCTCGCGGTGATCGAGTGCGAGGCGTCGGCCCTGAGTTGGCTGGTATTCTGTCGAATCTCAAGGCCAACAAACACCAGGCCCCCTAACACACCGAGATTCGCGAGAAGCGTAA
>CAXMRU010000155.1:0-2486 GCA_964195715.1 Akkermansiaceae bacterium
TGGAACATGTTCACGGGGAGCGCGCCGTATAAGGAAATCCTGCTCGGCACGCTGCACCCGGGCTTCCTGGGCAACATGGCGTTGAATCTCGCCATCGGGGTTTGGCCGACGAATGGCAAAGGAAAGGAGGCCTGACCATGGGCGAGGGCGCGCTAGGCAGGATCTACATGGATCGCGAGGACATCGTGCGGCAGGGAGACGTTGCCGACTGCATGTACGTGGTCCAGTCCGGACGGGTGGAAGTCACTCAGGCCACGAACCTGGGGGATCAGCACCTCGCTTTCCTCGAGCCGGGCGACTTCTTCGGCGAGATGGCTGTGTTCGAGAAGGAGACCCGTTCCGCCACGGTGCGGGCCAGCGGCGAGGCTCGCGTCCTCAAGGTGGACAGGAAAACGCTCCTGCGACGGATCAAGGAGGACCCGCTGCTCGCCGTGAACCTGCTTCAGACCATGTCCAGCCGCATCCGGGACCTGAACGCGGAGGTAGCTTTCCGCGAGGCGGCTCGGCCGTGAGCCGGAGAGCCGAGCCCGGGCGCGTCGAATCGGCAGCGTTTGAACGAATCACGCCTACCTTTCGTCCCCGGCAGGTCGAGAAGACCGCTCCTTGCCAGACCGGGTGCCCCAACTGCGGAGACATCCGCGGCTGGATCGGCACCGTCGCACAGCGTGAAAAGATCGGGTTGTCGCGCGAGGAGGCATATACTCGAGCGTGGCGCATGATCGCCGATGTGAACCCGTTTCCCAGCGTCCTCGGCCGCGTGTGTCCTCATCCGTGTGAGGAGCATTGCAACCGTTCCGAACTCGACGAGCCGCTCGCGATCAACGCGATGGAAAGATTTCTCGGAGACTGGGCGATCCACTCCAACTTACCGCTGACTCGCCTTGATGATGGCCCCTGGGACGAGTGGGTCGGCGTCGTCGGTGCCGGACCGTCCGGCCTCTCGTTCGCTTATCAGATGGCCCGACGCGGATACAGGGTCACCGTATACGAAGGCAAAGCGCAGGCCGGGGGGATGCTCCGGTACGGCATCCCCGACTATCGGCTCCCGCCGAGAGTTCTCGACGCTGAGATCGACCGGATTCTGGACCTCGGGGTCGAATTGCAGCTGAACACGCTCGTGGGACGCGACGTCACGTTCGAGGAACTGAGGGCCCGCCATGAGACCGTCTACCTGGGAATCGGGGCGCAGATGGGCCGCGGCCTCGGCGTCCCGGGCGAGGATGGACCGGGCGTGTTGACCGGGACAGACTACCTCGCGCGAGTGAATTGCGGAGAGCAGGTAGACCTCGGCGCCCGTGTGGTGGTGGTCGGCGGGGGTAACACGGCCGTGGACGCGGCGCGAACCGCCCGCCGAACCGGGGCAGACGTCACGATCCTGTACCGGCGCTCGCGGGATGAGATGCCTGCGATCGCCGAGGAGGTGGATGACGCGCTCGAGGAGGGGATCGAGCTCGTGCTGCTGGCAGCGCCCGTGCGAGTCGAGCGGCTTTCGGACAAAATGATCGCCCATCTCGTCGCCTGCCGGATGCGACTCGGTGAACTGGACGACTCGGGCCGACGACGCCCCATACCGATCCCCGGATCCGATTACCCGATCGCCGTGAATTCCGTGATCGCAGCCGTCTCGCAGGCCCCGATCCTGGAAGGATTCGAAGCCCTGGACAGGAATGGTGGCTGGCTCCTGACCGACGCGAGCGGTTCCGCGGGCGAAGGTTTGCTGGCCGGGGGGGATGCGTTGGGACTGGGCATCGCGGGAAACGCGATCGTCCAGGGCCGCCGAGCGGCCGAAGAGCTGCACGCCCGATCGCGCGGACTGTCGCCCTCCGAGGTAAAGGCGGACCGCCGGGTCGACGGCCGGCCCCACATCGGGCCGGACCGGCTCATGCTCGACTACCAGCCAGAGACACCAGCCGTTCACTCACCCAAGCTCGCGGGACATGAGCGTGTGGCGTTGGGCGGGGTCGAGGTCGCCGGGACGATCACGGAGGACGAGTTCCTTGCCGAGGCGAGCCGGTGCTTTTCCTGCGGTTCGTGTTTCGGGTGCGAGCAGTGCGCGATGTTCTGCACTGTAAGCTGCTTTACGAAGTTGGAGGAAGTGCGGCCCGGGATGTACTTCACGCTCACGCTGGACCAGTGCGAGGAGTGCGGGAAGTGCGTCGAAGTGTGCCCGTGCGGCTTCCTGGAAGTGACCTGATGCGCCGACGCTCAGGTTTCTGACCGACCGTACTGCAACAGAACCAGCGCCTATCGAGCCCCGGCAGGCGCTTCGCCGCTACCTCGGGAGCGAGCCGAACAGCACCGAGTACATGACGCGGTAGGCCTCTGTGTTGTCCATGGTTCCGTACACCTGGTCCGCTCCCAGACCGTCGGCCTTCATCAGGATCCCGCCGCTCAGATCGCGGTATTCGGCCCACGTGATGACGAAGGGGTGCCGGACGCCGTTTGCATCCGGCTGGGCGAGGAACAGCTTGCCGTTCGTGCCCTCA
>CAXMRU010000156.1:0-9899 GCA_964195715.1 Akkermansiaceae bacterium
GGTCGCCTGATAAGCGTGAGGTCGGTGGTAGTGCTGCGCGCGCCTGCGGCGTGCTCGCAACGCTGGACGACGCGGCAAATCCACCCGGGCCCATACACGGGAAGCCCCGTCCGACTGGGTTTTCGTGCATCTGCGGGGTGAGCGGTCTCAATCGACTGAGACTCGCGGTGGCAAAGGCGGTGACAAGGAGGGTCGCACGACTGCGGGTGGGACGGGCGGCCGACGACACCCACGCCTATATTAATCCCAGTGATGTCGTGCCCGCGCTCGCCCTGGCAGAGATACTTCGCATCTCAAGGCGAACCGCTTTGAGGATCCCGTGGTGGGCCCAGGCCGTGAAGCCGTCTATCGGAAGGGCAGTGCCGTCATGAACGACCTATCGGATTTCCAGAGGCGCCGGGGCGAGCGGCCCCAGATCGACCTGGGGGCCCTCGACTTCAACCAGATCCGCCGGGTGATGCGCTGGGGACTCCTGCTCCTGGCGCTCATCCTGGTATGGACAGGCGTGAGGTGGGCGGGGACGTTCTACACCGACTGGCTCTTTTTCCGGGAGCTCGGGCAGGCGTCGGTGCTGGTGAAGATCGTGACGACCCGCGCCATTCTCTTCACGGTGGCGCTCGCGGTCTTCCTGGGCCTCGCGCTCCCCAGCCTGTACGCCGCGGCCCGATCCACCGATCGATCCCCGCTTCCTGACGCGCCGCTCGAGGCGCTCGACTACCACCTGGTCCACAAGCTCCTGGTGCGGGTCGCAGCCGTGGTCGTCCTGCTGGCCGCCATCTTCCTGGGCTCGTACGCGGGGTCGGAGTGGGAGACCGTCCTGCTCGCCATGAACGCCGTCCCGTTCGGCCAGTCGGATCCGATCTTCGGACGGGACTTCTCCTTCTACATCTTTACGCTTCCGGCGCTGCGCCTCGTCCACGGCTGGCTCGTCGCCGCGGTCGTGGTCCTCGGGGTGATCCTGGCCGTATTCCACAACGTGACCGGTCGTCTTCGGGGCGAGCCGGCGCAGCTCGGGGCCACGGCGCGGAAGTGGCTGGTCACGCTGGGCGCGGTGCTCTTCCTGCTCATCGCGGTCGGACACTGGCTGGGGCGTTACGAACTGCTGTTCTCGCCCACCGGGACGGTGTTCGGCGTCGGCTACACCGACGATCACGTCAACCTCCCGGGCCGGGCAATCCTGGCCGTGGTCGCCCTGGTGACCTCCGGGTTCCTGGCCGCTGCCGCCGTCCGCTTCCGCGGAAATCGATGGATCGTCGGGCCGGTGGCCGGCTGGCTGGTCCTGGTGCTTTTGGTGGGGTCCGCGGCGCCGGCGCTTGTGCAGCGGCTGCGCGTGGAGCCGAGCGAGCTGGCGCTCGAGCGGGAGTACCTGGCCACCAACATCGAGTTCACGCGCAAGGCCTTCGGGCTGGAAGGTCTGGAGTCGCGTGACCACCCGGCCCGCGGCGAGATCGACGCGGAGATGGTCGCCGACAACCGCGGGACGCTCCGCAACGTCCGGCTGTGGGACGAGGGCCCGCTGCTCCAGAGCTACAACCAGATCCAGTTCTTCCGCCTCTACTACGACTTCATGGCCGTGCACACGGACCGCTACACGGTGGACGGCGAGCTGCGGCAGGTGATGCTCGCCACGCGCGAGCTGGCCGCGGACAAGCTGCCGGCCGAGGCCCAGCGCTGGGTCAACCGGCACCTCCAGTTCACCCACGGCTACGGCGTGGCCATGAGCCCCGTGACGGAAGTCGAGGCCGGTGGCCGACCCACATTCTTCATCCGCGATGTCCCGCCGGTGGGCCGGATTCCACTCGACCGTCCCGAGATCTACTACGGTCTCCGCAGCCTGGACTTCGTGATCGCCCGCAGCGGGATGCAGGAGTTCAACTACCCCGGCCAGGAGGGGCCCGAGTACACCAGCTACGAGGGAAGCGGCGGCGTCCTCCTCAGCTCGTTCTTCCGCCGGCTGCTCTACGCCTGGCAGTTCCGAGACCTGAACATCCTGATCACCGGCGAGGTGGGGCCGGAGAGCCGGATCCAGTACCAGCGGACCGTGTCGGAGCGCGTGGGCACGATCGCTCCGTTCCTCAGGAAGGACCGCGAAGCGTACGCCGTCGTCGCCGATGGCCGGGTGTTCTGGATCCAGGACGCCTACACGGTCACCAGCAGGTACCCCTACGCGACGCGCTGGGAAGGCCGGTTCAACTACATCCGCAACAGCGTCAAGGCGGTCGTGGATGCGTATGACGGGAGCGTGGACTTCTACGTCTTCGAGCCCGACGACCCGCTGGTCCGCACCTACGGGGCGATCTTCCCGGGACTCTTCAAGCCGCGCGAGGAGATGCCGGAGTCCCTCCGTGCACACGTACGGGTGCCGCTCGACCTGTTCACGGTCCAGACGCAGATGCTGCTGCAGTACCACATGCAGGACCCGGTCGTGTTCTACAACAAGGAGGACCAGTGGGACGTCCCCGTCCAGACCTCCTTCGGCCGCTCCGAGTCCCTCCGGCCGTACTACATCGTGGCCCGGCTACCGGGAGAAGAGAAGGAGGAGTTCCTGCTGATCCAGCCGTTCACGCCCGACAACCGGCATAACCTGGTGGGGTGGATGGCGGCACGGAACGACGGCGAGCACTACGGCGGGCGGATCCTGTTCCGCTTCCCGACGGGCCGGCACGTGGACGGCCCCAACCAGATCGAGGCCCGGATCGACAACGACGCGGTCATCTCCGAGCAGTTCACGCTGTGGGGCCAGGTGGGCTCGGAGGTGATGCGGGGGATCCTCCTCGTCATCCCCATGGGAGACGCCATCCTGTACGCCGAGCCGGTGTTCCTGAAGCCGGAGACGCTCGAGTTCCCTGAGCTGCGCCGCATCATCCTTGCCGACGTCCGGCAGGTGACCATGCACCAGACGCTCGAGGCCTCCGTCGCCGCGCTGATCGGGGAGTTGCCCGCGGTCAGGCCGGTCACGGAGGGCGCGGTGCATGAGGCAGGTGCGGCCGAAGCGGGGGCGGACCCGGAGATCTTTGAGTCGATCCGCGAAGAGCTGCGGCAGACGATCGAGAGGCTGCGGACCCTGCTCGACCGGCTGGAGCAGGGCTCTCGCTGAGGCGGGGCCTTGGCCCCCGGGACCGGGAAGATGACCGGCGAGCGGGGCCTGTGCGGCCGCGGTGACAAGGGCGGTGACAGCGCTCACCGCCGCTCGTTTCGGGCCTGATAAGCGTGAGGTCGGTGGTAGTGCTGCGCGCGCCTGCGGCGTGCTCGCAACGCTGGACGACGCGGCAAATCCACCCGGGCCCATTCTCGAAGGCCCGTTCGGCGGCGGTCACGAGGCCCGCAGGCCACTCAGCAGCAGGTCGCTCACCGGGTCGGCGCGGGATGCCAGCCGCGTGTTCTTCCGCGAGAGCACCCAGTCGGTGGCCATCTCGTCCAGAATGCCGAACACTACCTTTGCGGCGAAAAGCGCGTCCAGGTCGCGCCGAAAGACGCCCTCTTCCTTCCCCTGCTCCACGACCCGGGCGATGAGGGCCATGTACTCGCGGATACCGCTCCGGGAGAGGCGCTCCAGGATGTGCAGCGTGTGGCGGAACTCGACCTGGAAGATCACCGCCAGGTCCCGGTCCTCGCCCAGCAGCGAGAGGTGCAGGCCCACGATGCGGCGCAGCTTCTCCTCAGCGCCGCGGACGTCCCCCTCCACGATCTGTCGGGCCTGCTCGGTGAAGCGCCGCATGGCGCTCTCGAAGATCGAGACCAGCAGGTCTTCCTTGTTCTTGAAGTAGAGGTAGATCGTCCCGTCGGCCACGCCGGCGCGCCGGGCGATATTGGAGACCGTGGTGCGGTAGTAGCCGCGGCGGGCGATCTCCAACACTGCCGCGTCCTGGATCCGCTCCCGCTTCTCTTCCCTGCGCACGGTGTTCAATTGATCACTCCGACAGAGAGTGCTTGGTCAAAAACTGAACGATAACTCAATATCTTGCCAATCCTGGATACCTCCTCGCGCACCCGGCCCGCCATTTACTCATTTGTATATCATAATACCGATCCACTGAAATGGAACCCTCAGCTGCAAATGCCCGTTGACAACTTGCAGAAGCGGTCCTAGCGTTATGAATAGTCATTCAGTTTCCGTCGGAGGAGTCTCTATTTCGGCCGGAGGGTCTGCATGAAGCAGCACGTCCGCAAGGTGGCGGTGCTCGGGTCCGGCGTGATGGGTAGCGCCATCGCCGCGCACTTCGCCAACGCCGGCGTCCCATCTCTCGTTCTGGACATCGTGCCGGCGGAGCCCGATGAGGCCGAAAAGGCCGCCGGGCTCACCCTGGAGGACCGGATAGTCCGCGACTGCCTCGCCGCCAGGTCCGTGAGGACGCTCCTCAAAGCCCGGCCGGCGCCCCTCTTCACCCCGGAACGGCTGAAGCTGATCGAGGTCGGCAACCTCGAGGACGACCTGCCGCGCTTGGCCGAGGCGGACTGGGTGGTGGAGGTGGTGAAGGAGGACCTGGAGATCAAGAAGAAGGTGCTGGCCACCGCGGCGCCTCACATCGGGCCCGAGGCGGTCCTCTCCAGCAACACCTCGGGACTGTCGCTGGCGGAGATGGCCGCGGTCCTGCCCGAGGGGCTCCGGCCCCGGTTCCTCGGCACCCATTTCTTCAACCCGCCGCGTTATATGAAGCTGCTGGAGGTCATCCCCACCGCCGAGACGGCGCGGGAGGTGCTGGAGTTCGTGGAGCAGTTCTCCACCCAGCGTCTGGGCAAGGGGATCGTTCCCGCCAGGGACACGCCGAACTTCATCGCCAACCGGATCGGTATCCACGCGGTGATGGTCACGCTGCGGGTGATGCAGGAGATGGGGCTCAGCGTGGAGGAGGTGGACGCGCTGACCGGGCCCGCGCTGGGTCGGCCGAAGATGGCCACCTTCCGGCTGGCGGACATGGTGGGGCTCGACACGCTGCTGCACGTGGCGGAGAACCTGCGGCAAAACGCGCCGGACGACGAGGCGCACGAGGTGTTCGCCGCTCCCGAGTTCCTGGAGAAGATGGTGGAGAAGGGGCTGCTGGGCCGGAAGAGCGGCGCCGGCTTCTACAAGAAGGTGAAGGGGGACGACGGATCGACGATTCTCACGCTGGACCTGGACACCCTGGAGTACCGGGAGGGGAAGAAGGCCTCGTTTCCCGAGATGGAAACCCTGAAGTCCATCGACGACCCGGCAGAGCGCGTGAAGAAGCTGGCCTTCGGCAAGGGCCGGGCGGCTGAGGCCGCGTGGAAGATGCTGGCGGCGACCCTATCGTACGCGGCGATGCGCGTCGGCGAGATCTGCGACGACGTCTCGGCGGTGGACCGGGCGATCCGCTGGGGCTTCAACTGGACCCTGGGCCCGTTCGAGCTCTGGGACGCCCTGGGCTTCCGGGCGGCGACGGAGCGCCTTAAGGACGAGGGGTACCCGTTGCCGGCGTGGGTGGCGGCGCTGTACGAGGCCGGCGAGGAATCGATCTATGTGAGTAAGGACGGCACCCTCGAGGCACCCACCGCGGAGCCGGGCGTCCTGGCGCCTGTGCCCGTCGATCCGCGGGTCTATGAGTTCGAAGTCCTGCGCCGGGCCGGGGCGGAGATCCGGCGCAATGCGGGCGCGAGCCTCCTTGACCTGGGCGATGGCGTGATGGCGCTCGAGTTCCACTCGAAAATGAACGTCATCGGCCAGGACACCATCTCCATGATCATGACGGCGTGCAAGGAGGCCGAGGCCGAGGGGCAGGCTCTGGTGGTGGCCAATTTCGGGGAAAGCTTCAGCGCCGGCGCCAACCTGATGCTGCTGCTGATGGAGGCGCAGGAAGGGAATTGGGACGAGATCGACGCCATCGTCCGCCAGTTCCAGGCGGCGACGAACCGGCTGGAGCGCTGCGCCGTCCCCGTGGTGACCGTCCCGCATGGGCTGGCCCTGGGCGGCGGCTGCGAGGTGACGCTGGCGGGCAACGCGATCCGGGCCGCCGCCGAGACCTACATCGGGCTGGTGGAGGTGGGCGCGGGCGTGGTGCCGGCCGGCGGCGGCTGCCTGCGGCTCTACAAGCGCAACGTGGCCGCGCTGCCCGACCCTTCGGACGTCTACCCGGCCCTGCGAAAGACCTTCGAGGCCATCGGCATGGCGAAGGTGGCGACTTCGGCCGAGGAGGCGCGCGACATGGGCTTCCTGCGTCCGCAGGACACGTGGTCGATGAACGGCGACCATCGGGTGGCCGACGCGAAGGACCTGGCGCTGGCCATGGCGCGGGCCGGCTTCGAGGCGCCGCTGCCGGACAAGGAGATTCCCGTGATGGGCAGAGCGGGCGTGGCCCTGATCGAATCCGTTCTCTACAACATGCAGGAGGGCGGCTACATCTCCGAGCACGACCGAAAGATCGGGCGCGAGCTGGCGCGGATCCTGAATGGCGGCGACGTGCCCGGCCCGACCACCGTATCTGAGCAGCACATCCTGGACCTGGAGCGGGAGAGCTTCCTGCGGCTGTGCGGCGAGAGGAAGACGCTGGAGCGCATGCAGGCGATCCTGAAGACCGGCAAGCCCCTGCGGAACTGACGGCTGTAAGGAGAGAACGATGCGAGACGTGGTAGTTGCCCTGGCGCTTCGCACCCCCGGCGGACGGGCGAAGAAGGGGACCTTTCGGCAGACGCGGCCCGACGATCTGGGCGCGGCGGTGATTCGCGCGATCCTCGAGAAGGCGCCCGACCTCGACCCGGCGCGAATCGGCGACGTCGTCCTCGGGTGCGCGATGCCCGAGGGCGAACAGGGGCTCAACGTGGGCCGGATCGTGGCACTGCTTGCCGGACTGCCTGACAGCGTGCCCGGCATGACGGTGAACCGCTTCTGCTCCTCGGGCCTGGAGACCATCAACCTGGCCGCCGCCGAGATCGCCCTCGGCCAGACGGACGTGGCCATCGCCGGCGGCGTGGAGTCAATGACGCTGGTGCCGATGGGTGGGGTCCGCTACCTGCCCAACCCGACGATGACGGCCAGGTCACCCGGGACCTATCTCAACATGGGCCTTACCGCCGAGCGGCTCGCCGAGCGGGATGGGATCGACAGGGAGGCACAGGACGCCTTCGCCTATCACAGCCACCGCAAAGCCCTGGCCGCCCAGGCGGACGGGAAGTACGACGCGGAGCTGGTGCCGGTGAAGACCGCGGTGAGCGAGCCCGGAGCCGATGGTGTGCCGGTCGTACGGGAAGTGGTTCTCGACCATGACGAGGGTCCGCGGGCCGATACCACGCTTGAAGCGCTGGCGAAACTGAGGCCCGCCTTCAAGGAGGGTGGCACGGTCACGGCCGGCAACTCGAGCCAGATGACCGACGGCGCCGCCGCGGCGCTCCTGACGACCCCGGAGATCGCGGCCGAACTGGGTCTCACGCCGCTGGCCCGCTGGGTGGGCTACGCGGTGGTGGGTGTGCCTCCCGAGATCATGGGGATCGGCCCGGTGGAGGCGGTGCCGAAGTTGCTCGATCGCGTCGGGCTGAAGCTCGATGACATGGATGTGATCGAGCTGAACGAAGCGTTCGCGGCTCAGAGCCTGGCCGTGCTCAAAGGCCTCGGCCTGGATCCGGAGGACCCGCGACTCAACGCCAATGGCGGCGCGATCGCGCTGGGCCACCCGCTGGGCTGCACGGGTGCCAAGCTCGCGGCCACGGCCCTGCACGAGTTGCGCCGGTGCGAGGGGCGCTACGCTATGGTGACCATGTGCATTGGCACCGGCATGGGTGCCGCGGGCATCTTCGAGGCCCTGTAACCGCGCGCCAGCGCGGGGGAGATCGCCATGTCTGACGAGAAGCCCTATCCCACCGGCGGCCAGTTCCTGCTGGAGGACACCGCGCCGGCCGACGTCTTCACCCCCGAGGACTTCGACGAGACCCAGCGGATGTTCGCGGACACCGTGCGCGAATTCGTCAAGCGGAGCGTCATGCCGCGCCGCGAGGAGCTGGAGTTCCAGAAGAAGGTGGAGATCGGGAAAACGATACTCCAGGAAGCCGGCGCGGCGGGCATCCTGGCGGTGGACGTGCCCGAAGCCTACGGCGGCATGGGCTCCGACAAGGCCACCACAATGCTGGTCACCGAGTTCATGGGCTGGTCGGGGAGCTTCGCTTCGACCCACGGCGCCCATACGGGGATCGGGACCCTGCCGATCGTCTATTTCGGGACAAAGGGGCAGAAGGAGCGGTATCTGCCGAAGCTCGCGATGGGTGAGCTGGTCGGAGCGTATGCCCTCAGCGAGCCGGGCGCCGGCTCGGACGCCCTGGCGGCCCGGACCACCGCCGTCCTGAACGATGAGAAGACGCACTATCTGCTGAACGGCACCAAGCAGTACATCACCAACGCCGGGTTCGCCGACGTCATCATCGTGTTCGCCAAGGTGGGCGGCGAGAAGTTCAGCGCCTTCATCGTCGACCGTGACACGCCGGGCCTCGTCATCGGTCCCGAAGAGCGGAAGATGGGCATCAGGGGCTCCTCCACCTGCGCCGTGATCCTCGAGGACGCACAAGTTCCCGTGGAGAACGTGCTGGGAGAGATCGGCCGCGGTCACGTGGTGGCGTTCAACATCCTGAACGTCGGCCGCTTCAAGCTGGGCGCGGCCACCGTGGGCGCCTGCAAGCTCGTTCTGGAGCACGCAGTCCCGTACGTGAACCAGCGACACCAGTTCGGACGCCCGCTCAGCGACTTCGGACTGATTCGGGCCAAGATCGCCGACATCGCCGCCCGCACCTTCGTGGCGGAGTCGATGGTATACCGCACCGCCGGTCTGATGGATCGGGCGATCGAAACGCTGGATCGCGGCGCGGAGGACTACGACCGAAAGACCATCGAGACGGTCGAGGAGTTCACGATCGAGTGCTCGATGATCAAGGTGTTCGCCAGCGAGTCGCTGGCCCTGGCCGCCGAGGAAGGGCTGCAGATGTTGGGCGGCTACGGATTCTGCGAGGAATATCCGCTGGAAGAGATCTACCGGGACGAGCGGATCAACCGAATCTTCGAGGGCACAAACGAGATCAACCGGATGCTGATCCCCGGGATGATCCTCAAGAAGGCGATGAAGAAGGAGCTGCCCTTCTTCGCCGCCGCCAAACAGGTGGCCGAAGACCTGTTGGGTCCGCCGCCGTTCAAGGAAGCGGGCGAGCCGGAGTTCCTGGAGGCTGAAGCCGACCTCGTGGGTGCAATGAAGAAGTCCTGCGTGGCCGCGCTCGGCTTCGCCGCGCAGAAGCATGGCGAGAACATCAAGGACCGGCAGGAGATCCTCTCGGACGTGGCGGACATCGTGATGGAGACCTACGCGTGCGAGAGCGGCCTGCTGCGCGCGCTCAAGAAAGCGGGCGCGGACGGCGAAGAGAGCGCCCGCCCGATGGCGGACATGCTGACTCTCTACGTGCACGACGCGATGGACCGCGTGGCGGTCTGGTGCCGCAACGTCCTGGCCCAGAGCGCGGCGGGAGATGAGCTGCGGACCATGATAAGCGGCGTCCGGCGTCTCACGAAGCACGTCCCCGTCGACCGCGCGCAGCTCCACGACGCGATCGCCACGCGCATTATCGAGGCGGAGCGCTACGTGGTCTGACGCGGCGGCACGCCGGGCGCTTCTTCTTTCTCTTTGCTCGAAAAGCGGTGGGCGGGGATTCCGTCCATTCGTCCGTCCATTCAAACCGACATCCAGCCGCCTCACACCATCAACCATCCAGCAGAATGTCGTGCGCCGTCGTGAAACTCCGGCCAATTGTCGGAATCTGACCAGATTCACGGTCGCCTGATAAGCGTGAGGTCGGTGGTAGTGCTGCGCGCGCCTTCGGCGTGCTCGCAATGCTGGACGACGCGGCAAATCCACCCGGGCCCATCAGCAGAAGACTTTGAGCCACTTGAGGTTAGAGCCTTGTGCGGCTCTTCT
>CAXMRU010000157.1:0-3565 GCA_964195715.1 Akkermansiaceae bacterium
TTCACCCGAATCGGCTGCCTGGTGTCGCGAATCCGCCACATCTGCGGATCATCACGCCAAATAAGGCGTCGAACCCTCGCGCAGGTCCGGATCTTGATCTTTTCGGGCCGGCCGGCCGTAGCGCCGGCACGACACCGTAGCCCGCGAAGGCGGCACGAGTGACGCCAAACCACGAGTGGAAGAACGATTCATGGATGAGAGCATCGATATCCAGGAGCCGATCGTGTCCGAGGACGCGGAGCGGATCCTGGTCTCGTCCGAGGACCGGGCGATCATCCGGATTCTGGTCATCGACGACGAGCCCAGTATCCTCGAGAGCTGCGAGACCGTTCTCGGTGGCGAAGGGTACGCCTGCCAGGTTGAGCGTCGCGGCGAGGAGGCTGTTCGGCGGCTCAAGACGGAAACGTTCGACATCGCCCTGATCGACCAGAACATGCCGCAGGTTCACGGTCTCGACATCCTCGCGGAGCTCAGGAAGCGGAATCCGGACTGCCTGGCGGTCGTGATGACGGGACACGCCACGACCGAGGACGGGGTCAGGGCGATCCAGGCTGGCGCCTGGGACTACCTGCCGAAGCCTTTCACGGCCACCCAGCTGCTGGTGCTCGTCGGCCGCGCGGCCTTCACTCTGATGCGTGCGGAGAAAGTGACGCAGCCCTCCAGGCGCGAGGGACTGCTTGTCGAACGGGGGGCGGAGACCATTCTCGGCGTGTCCGAGTCGATGCGTGAGGCGGTCAAGAAGGCGCTCAAGGTGGCACCCACGGACGCGTCGGTGTTCATCACGGGCGAGAGCGGAACCGGGAAGGAGTTGTTTGCTCAGTACATCCACCGGGAGAGTCGCCGCGCGCGCAAGCAGTTCGTCGCCGTCAACTGTGCCGCTCTTCCGGGCGGGCTCCTCGAATCCGAGATGTTCGGCCACCGCAAGGGCTCCTTTACCGGCGCGATTCGGGACAAGGCCGGTCTGCTCGAAATGGCGGATCAGGGATCGTTCTTCCTCGACGAGCTGTCGGAGATGCCCCCCGAGATTCAGGCGAAGCTGCTGCGGGTGCTGCAGGACGGAGTGCTGCGGCGCGTGGGGAGTGAGAAGGACGACGCGGTCGTGGACGTACGCTTCATCTCGGCGACCAATCGCGAGCCCGAAGAGGCCCTGAAGGATGGCTCCCTCAGGCACGATCTGTATTATCGGCTCCGTGTCGTTCCGATTCACCTGCCGGCGCTTCGGGAGCGTCCCGAGGACATCCCCGTGCTCATCCGCCACTTCGTGGATCACTTCTGGCGCCGGCACCAGCTGCCCGGCAAGGAGCCACCCCGGCTCGCCGCCGAGACCCAGGAGGCTCTGATTCACTATCCGTGGCCGGGCAATGTCCGCGAGCTCCAGAACGTGCTCGAGAACCTCGTCGTCCTGTCCGATCCGGAGGAGGAGATTTCCGTCGAGCGGCTCTCGATTCTCGAGCAGTCGCCCGAAATGAGCCAGGGCAACGGTCTTGGCCCGACGTTCGACCTCCGCATGCCGTTCCACGATGCGAAGCAAATGCTGGTCGATCGCTTCGAGCGCGAATACCTGGCGCACCTGGTCGCGCGAACGGGAGGCAACATGTCCGAGTCCGCCCGCCAGGCCGGCATCGACAGGACAACGCTGTATCGCCTGATGGACAAGCACAAGCTGGCCCGAGAGGCCTTCGCGTCCTGATCATGGTTGACAACTCTACTCCACGGTCCAGCCCCCCGATCGCGGGGGCTGGAGATGATCCCGGCTCTCGCATCACCGGGTCCGACTGGCCAGGGGCCGAGAGCCTGATCCGGTCGCTCCCCGAGCGCTTCCGACATGCCGGTACCAGACTGGCACGCGAATTAGTCGGATCTCCCGGGTCCCTGAAGATAGCCGACGCGGATGAGGAAAATGCTGCTGCCAAGCCCTGGCATGCCGGACTCGAGCTCGAGGAATCGTGGGCTGTTGCGCAGGCATTTCGAAAGGCGATACGGGACGCTGACAGCACCGACGGGCGGGACGAGGATGCCACCGGTTCCAGAGGTCTGCATGCGGCCCTCGATCGCACGATGCTGAGTGTCGCCCTCGCCACGCTGGATCGCGCCACCGACGCGCACCGGCGAATGGTGCAGGACGTGTCGCACGACCTTCGCTCGCCACTCAACTCGATCCTGTTCCTGGCGGATGCGCTGCGGACGGAACGAAGTGGGTCCCTGACCCCGGTTCAGAGCCACCAGATGGATGTTCTGTACACTGCGGCAGTGACCCTCGTCCGGATGACGAACGATCTCATCGACTTCTCGCGGTTGGGGGTCGGGCGTGAGCGGATCGTCGTGTCCAAGACTTCGTTTTCGCTCGAGACGGTGGTCACGGATGTCAGGAGCCTGGTCGGTCCGCTGGCCACACACCGCGGTGTCGAGCTTCGAACGATGTTCAGCGCCGAGGGCCCGCGACACGGTGATCAGCGTCTTCTGAGTCGAGTTCTTCTCAACCTCGTGTCGAACGCGATCGAGGCCGTAGACAGCGGCGGCGAAGTGACGCTCGAGTTCAGCGACACGGACGCGGGAGAGCTGCGAATCGAAGTCAGCGACGATCGTGGCGGAACCGATGTCGATGCGCTCAGGCAGCTCCTTTCGATCACCGAGGATCGATGGCCCGGCGAGACCCGGGGCTGGACGCGAGGGCTCGGGCTGACGATCGCCGCGCGGCTCGTCGAGGCCGCAGGGGGCCGGATCGACGTCATGAGCCGGGAGAGATCAGGCGGGACGGTGTTCCGAGTCGAGCTGCCGTTCCCGTGCCTCTGAACCCCCCGTTTCGTCACGCGCGAATTCGGTTAGAATGAAGGTGTTGCGCCTGCGCAACACACGTGGAAGATTTACACTGACGTAGTGGTGTAACTCTAAATTTTGTAGATAGTTGCGACGCAACAAGTGGCGGGAGCGGTTCTTGCCACCGTCGCGAGTCGAAAACGCAGCCACTCCAGGTGAGCCTGTTACTCACGGGCACGGAGTGCGCCTACCTACCACGGATGATCACAGTCACCCCGGTTTGAGGCCGGGCAATCGTGAAAGCGGGGACATTGAAGGCCGACAGTTCCTGGTACGCACTCTACACGCGCTCCCGGCACGAGAAACGTGTTGCGGAGACCCTGGAGCAGCGCGGATTCGACACCTACCTGCCGCTCGTGCCGCGGGTCAGCGAATGGCACGATCGGAAGAAGACCGTCCACTGGCCGCTCTTCCCGGGATACGTGTTCGTGCGGTTCCGACTCGAGGATGCGTCACGCGTGCTCGCCGTGCCGGGAAGCGTGCAGGTCATAGGGGTGACGGGTCGGCCGGCACCGATTCCCGATGAAGAGATCGACAATGTGCGGCTGTTCGCGGCCTGTCTGACCGAGACCGGGATCGTCCCCAGGCCGGCCCCGCCGGTCGAGCGCGGCCAGCGCGTGGTCGTCCAGTCAGGTCCGTTCTCCGGAGTCCGCGGCGTCGTCCTGGAGCATCGAGGAACCGGCCGGGTGCTCATTCAGATCGGTCTGGCCGCGATCGGCCAGGCGCTCAAGATCGAGCTCGACCCGAA
>CAXMRU010000158.1:0-5306 GCA_964195715.1 Akkermansiaceae bacterium
CCCTCCGGACCTATTACTCGACTCTATCGAAGCGGATCGGATCGTAGAACGTCACCTCGAGACCCGTCACCTCGCCCTTCTCGTTGAGCTGGAATTGCAGGAACGACCGCGCCGACATGTCGAAGATCGGGTGCCTCCAGGTGACACGGAACACGTCGTGGTGCCAGTGTTCCAGGTCGCCCAGGTGGCGCGGGTTGTAGTCGAACACCAGGCGTCCTTCATCCAGGTATACCTCGGCTTCCCCGGATACCACCTCGGTGTAGGTGCCGGCGTACGCCTCCAGCGGGAGTGAAGGCGAGGTGCCTTCGATGCGCGACTCCCGCAGTCGCTCCTCACGCTGTCGCGCGCGCTCCTCGCCCTGTCGCCGGAATCCCAGGTACACCTCGTTCCAGTCCCGTTGCGACTCGCCCAGGTACGCGTCGAGGATCCTGTACGTGATCGCCCGGGTCGGCGCGTCGGGCGCATAATTCGTCAGCACGATGACCCCGAGCCCCTCCTCGGGAAGGAGCGTCTGAAGGGAGATCATGCCCGTCAGTCCGCCGGAATGGCTGACGACCTTGCGGCCCTTGTAGTCAGATACGAACCACCCGAGGCCATATCCATTGAACCGGCGACCGAGATTCTCCGCAGCCCACGCCGAGACGCCCAGTGGATACTGGATTCGCTGCATCTCGCGGGCGGTCTCGGCCGCCAGGATGCGACGCCCCTCGAATACCCCCCCGTTCAGGTTAAGGCGCATCCACCGGGCCATGTCCACGACGTTGGAGTTGATCGCGGCTGCCGGGGCCACCCCGTCCACGTTGTCGTACTCAACGGCCCTGAGATCGCCCTGCACAACCTCGTGTGGCACGGCGACGTTCGCGGCCCCCGCCAGGGCCCGCACCGACGTGCTGCTCTCACCCATCCCCAGAGGATCCAGGATGCGGCTGGACACCATCTCATTCCACGACATCCCGGACACGGCCGGAACCACCTGGCCGGCGACCAGGAACATCAGATTCTGATAGTGGAACGAGGCTCGGAACGGTCCTACGGGCTGCATATATCGAATCCGCGAGATGATCTCCTCGCGGTCGTTCGTGGCGCCGATCCACAGGTGGTCGCCCCCGAACGTCGCCAGTCCGCTGCGGTGCGTCAGCAGATCCCGCACGCGGATCTCACGGGTTACCCACGGATCCCACATCTGGAATCCCGGCAGGTGATCGATCACCCGGTCGTCCCAATCCAGAGACCCCTCCTCCACCAGCATCCCCAGTACAGCGCCCGTGAAAGCTTTCGAATTCGAAGCGATCGCGAACCGTGTGTGCTCGTCAACGAGCAGGTCACCGCCTGCCTGGCGCACGCCGTACCCGCGAGCGAATACGAGGCTGTCTCCGTAGACGATGCCTACGGCGAGACCCGGGGTCGGCCAGTCGTCCATCAGGGCCCCGATCCATGAATCGAGGGCGTCGAGATCCACGTCCTGGGCATGCGTGAGAGGCGGAGCCGCGAGAGCGAGAAGAGCGCAGGCGAGGGCGACCACCGCTCCCAGAGAACGATCGGTGAAAGACGCCGACAGCCGGGTCAGTTTCATCGGGCCTCCGGAGTGTATCGGTGTGGACCGGGCTCAACGGCCCGGACACGTGGCCATACAATAGCAGTTCGCTGAACAACAGGCCGCGCGCCAGTGAGGCGTATCAACCAGACAGGCGACCGATCGGAACCAGGTAGACTGGCTCTTCGTGCTCGGGAAGCGCCAGGATCGGTTTCAGGTCCGCCGGATCGAACGCCGCGACAGGAACGCCCGCGAGGCCCAGCACCTCGGCCTGCAGCAGGAGGTTCTGCGCCGCATGCCCGACGTCCATGTGCACGTACATACGGCCGCGGCTACCGTACTCACCGCAGGTGCGTTCGTACACGGCTGTGAACAAGAACACGGCCGGAGCCGACGTGATACACGCCTGGTCGAAGGCCACGGACCGGACGGCCGCTCGAAGGTCTCCGTCAGTCATCCGGAGCAGAGCGTGAGCCTCGACTTCGTGGTGGTCCAGGCCTTCCGCCGTGATTACGTAGAGCTCCAGCGGATACAGGGCGCCGGCGGACGGCGCCGCGCGAAGCCCCTGCTCTCCCGTGATGCCCTGAGTCGCCCACAACAGCTGCGAGACCTCGTCCGCCGAGAGAGGATCCGGGAGGAACTCGCGCACCGAACGTCGGTTCCGGATCGCCTCCTCGAGCGACAGGGGGCCGGTGTGTCGTGGAGTGGGCAGCGACTGTTCCATATCAGACTCCGAACGGTTCGAGGCAGATCGACGCGAATACGGTGGGAGCAATCGCCATGCCAGCCGGATGCCTCGAATCGGAGCCGATCAGACCCCGCCCCTGACCTGAAAGTCGATTGCCGTCGCTACTCCGTCCCGGTGTGGGACGCTTTGTCTCCCTGCACGGTCGCCGGGATACGGCCTTGCCGCGTGCCCCCTGTCCAGACGCCGGTAAATCGCTGTATGTTATTGTATGCAATAAGCTTGAGGAGTCGACTCGTGATCCGTGACTGGACGCGGCGCGGGTACGCTTCCTGCACCCTGATTGGCAGGACCCACATACGGCGGTCTCCGAGGAGCCGCGCCCCAACCGAGGGAGCTGAGAGATGCGACAGGCAGTCGAGAGGCTGTGGCCGGAGCTGGAGTGGATCGAGGATCCAGACCTCCGCGAGAGCGTGACCGAGACCTGGGTCCGCAGCCTGGAGCGGAGCCCCCTCGACCCCGAGGACCTGGAAGAGATTCCGTTCACGCTGCTGATCCCAAACTGCCCGGCGACGTTCATGGAGCACAAGCGGTGCGTCGTTCACATCGCCAGGCGTAGCGCCGAGGCCATGCAGGAGTTCCTTGGGCATGCCCTTCCGATAGATCTCGACACCGTGATCGCCGGGGCGATCCTCGCGGATGTCGGCAAGGTGCTCGAGTACGAGAACGTGGACGGCGAGGTGCGTCAGAGCGCCCGGGGGAAAGCCCTGCGCCATCCGTTTTCGGGCGTGGCAGTGGCCCTCGAATGTGGGGTGCCGGATGAGGTGTGCCATATCATTGCTGCGCACGCGGCCGAGGGCGACCTGGTAAAGCGGACGACCGAAGCGACGATCGTCCACCACGCGGATTTCATGAGCTATCTCCCGTTCAAGAACCTGGCGGGCTGATCCCGCCCCTGACCGGTCGCTGAACAACCTCTAACAGGTTGCTGAAAAACCCTGCTAAGGAGGCACCCATATGTCGGGCACGATCACGGCCACCATGTCGCGCTGGGCCGCCGACCTGAAGTTCGAGGACATCGGCGAGCGTGCCGTGCACGAAGCACGTCGTTATTTGCTCGACTCGATCGGCTGCGCCCTGGGCGGCTATCAGCAGGAGGACGTGGAGATCGCGCTCGACGTGCTGGGCGAGGTGGCGGGCGCAGGCCCCGCGACGGTCATCGGCTCTGGCGCCCGCATGGACGTCGTCTCGGCCGCCCTGGCCAACGCGCTGATGGTGCGCGTGATGGATTACAACGACATCTACTGGCAACAGGACCCCTCGCATCCATCCGATATCATCCCGGCCGCACTGGCCTGCGCCGAGCGGCAGGGCAAGGGCGGTAAGGAGCTCATCGTCGGCATCGTCCTGGGACACGAGTTCGAGATGCGCCTGTGCGAGGCCGCGTTCCCCGGTATCCGCGAGCGCGGCTGGCACCACGGCACGCTGACGGCGTTCGTCAGTCCAATCGTGGCCGGGCGCATGCTCGACCTTCCATGGGAGAAGATCCAGCACGCGATAGGGATCTCGGCCTCACACTCAGGTACGCTGGGCGCGGTCACGGCCGGCAAGCTCACCATGATGAAGAACACCGTGGACCCGATGGCCACCGAGGCGGGAGTGATGGCGGCCCTGCTGGCCGAGAAGGGCTACACGGGGCCGGAGCACGTGATAGACGGGAAGGAGGGGCTCATCCACTGCATGGGCCCGGAATGGAAGCTGGAGATGCTCACCGACGGGCTTGGCGAATCATGGCGCATCGAGCGGTGCGGAATGAAGTACTTCCCCACCGAGGCCCTCACGCACGCGCCGATCTCGGCCGTCCTGCAGCTCGTCGAGGAGAACGACCTGGTGCCGGAGGACGTGGCGAAGATCAGGATCCGCTCGCTCGCTCGCGCCGCCGATATCCTGGCCGACCCCACGAAGTACGACCCGCGAAGCAAGGAGACTGCAGATCACAGCCTGCCGTACGTGATCGCGGCAGCTCTCGTAGAGCGCCGGGTGACTCCCGCCGAGTTCGAGCAGGACAAGATCATGGACCCGCGGATCCGAGAACAGCTCCACAAGGTCGAAGTGATCGCCGACCCGGAGATCGAGAAGGTCTTCCCTGCCCTGCAGAGAGTCGGCGTCACGATCGAGACCACCGGCGGCCGGCAGGTCGGCATGGAGCTCGACTATCCGAAGGGCGACCCTCGCAATCCGCTTACGGAACCGGAGATCGAAGGCAAGTTCGACGCGCTGGCCGACGGGGTCCTGTCGAAGGATAAAGCCCGTCGCCTGAAGGACGCCGTGTGGCAGGTGGACGGAATGGACTCGGTGTCCGAGCTCCTCGAACTCTGCGTGACGGATCTCTGATCCCCGCGGCGCAGCATCGGAGGTGATGATGGGCCAGACGATGGTCGAGCGGATCGCTCAGAGCCACCTGATGGAGGGGCCGGCGCGACCGCTCCGAACGGGTGACGTGGTCTCCCTGCGGCCGCGTCACGTGCTGACGCACGACAACACGGCAGCGGTGATGAAGAAGTTCCTGGCGATCGGCGTCTCGGCCGTGGCAGACAACGACCAGCCCGTGTTCGTCCTCGATCACGACATCCAGAACACGTCAGATGCCAACCTGGACAAGTACCGGCGGATCGAGGAGTTCGCGGCGGCGCACGGCATCCGGTTCTACCCCGCCGGTACGGGGATCGGGCACCAGATCATGGTCTCCCACGGATTCGTCGTTCCCGGCGCGCTCGTGGTAGGATCGGACTCTCACTCCAACATGTACGGAGCGCTGGGAGCGCTCGGCACGCCTGTCGTCCGAACCGACGCGGCCGCGATCTGGGCCACGGGCGAGTTCTGGTGGCAGATTCCCCGTACCGTGAAAGTCCTGCTGGAGGGCGACCTGCCGGACGGAGTGACCGGCAAGGACGTCATCATCACGCTGTGCGGACTGTACAACCAGGGCGAAGTGCTGAACGCGGCCGTCGAGTTCCACGGGTCCGGCGTCGCCGGCCTGTCGATGGACGAGAGGTTCACCATCTCGAACATGACCACCGAGTGGGG
>CAXMRU010000159.1:0-2823 GCA_964195715.1 Akkermansiaceae bacterium
ACCCGGTTGACGGCATGACCCCGCGCGGAGGCGGATCTCGTCCCCTGTCGTTGCGCGTGCGCCTCATCGGCGGGCTGTTGATCCTGCTGTTCCTGGCCCTGTTCTCGCTGGCCGTGGTCGTCTTCGTATGGCAGCGTGCGAACCTGCCGGCGGACTATCTGTATGTCACCCTGGTCCTCGTGATCGCCATCGACCTGGTACTCCTGGGCCTGGTCGCCAACTACCGGCTGAGGGTCCTGGTAGTGGAACCCGTGGCCGAGATGGTCGGGGGCTCAGAGCGCGTCGCGGCCGGCGACGAACAGCACAGGCTTCCGCGGTCGGACACCGCAGAGCTGGACCGACTGTCGATGGCGGTGAACGAGATGGCCGATCGGCTCATTCACAACCAGCAGCTTCTGACTGCCAACGTGAAATCGCTGGATGAGACGAACCGGGAGCTGTCCGCGGCTCGGACCAGCCTTGCCCGCGTGGACAAGCTTGCCTCGATCGGGCGCCTCGCGTCGGGGATCGCGCACGAGATCGGAAATCCGCTCGGAGCGATCATGGGATACGCAGAGCTGGGGCGTCGAACAGGGGAGGGGCAGTCCGAATGGTTGGGTGGCATCTCACACGAGGCGACCCGGATCGACGTCATCGTCCGGGGCCTGTTGGATTACGCGCGCCCGATGGCCGCGGCCACACGCGAGGTGGACGTGAACGGAGTGATCGAGCAGGCCGCCGAGCTGATGCGGGTGCAGGGCCGTCTGAAGAACGTGGAAATGAGGCTGGATCTGTCGGATGCCCTTCCGTGGGTTCGCGCGGATCCCTTCCAGCTTGAGCAGGTACTGGTGAACTTGCTGTTGAACGCCTCCGATGCGGTCGAGGAAGCCCGCAGCGAAAGGTGGATCTCGGTGCGCACGGGTACCACGATCGTGACGCCCGGCGATCGATGGGCAGGTATCCGCCGGCGGGACGACCCTGAAGGTATCGACTACTCGCACCTGCGAAGACTCGAGCAGTCAGGGGACCCCGGACCGGCTCCGCAGCTGCGCGAGGGCGCGGCGGCGGTCGAGATTTCGGTGAGCGACAGCGGGCCCGGTATCCCGGCGGACGACATCCCGAGGGTGTTCGATCCGTTCTTCACGACCAAGGCGCCGGGACGCGGAACGGGTCTGGGCCTGGCCGTGTCGGCGAGGCTGGTCGAGGGAATGGGTGGCTCGATGGAGGCCGTGGTGAAGGATGAGTCGGGAGCGACGTTCAGAGTACTTCTACCCGTGGTCGAGGAGCTGCCGGAATGAAGATCCTGGTGGTAGACGATGATGCCGGCCTCAGGCGTACGACTTCACTGATCCTCGAGAACGAGGGTTACGACATCTCGACCGCAGCGGATGGCGAGGAGGCGCTGAAGCGCGCCGCGGAGCTGGGTCCGGATCTGATCCTGACGGACGTGCGAATGCCGGGTGTGGACGGACTCGAGTTCCTGGACCGCTTCCGGGAAGCCGGCGGTACCGCGCGGACGATCGTGATGACCGCGTACGGCAGCCAGGACCTCGCAGTCGAGGCGATTCGCAAGGGCGCCTACGATTACATCGACAAGCCGTTCTCTCCCGAGGCGCTTCTGCTCCGAGTCCGGATCGCTGAGGAGCACGGATCCAAGGACCACGAGATCCGGAGGCTGCGCAAGGAAGTCCGGGTCGAAAAACGACGGGGCGACATCGTCGTGGCTAGCGCGGGAATGAAGGCGGCTGTCGAGCTGGCCGAAAGGGTCGCACCACACCCCACGACCGTTCTCATCACCGGTGAAAGCGGGACGGGGAAGGAGCTCGTTGCCCGGCTCGTGCACCAGGCGTCCGCCCGTGCGGACGGCCCGTTCGTTCCCGTGAATTGTGGAGCCATTCCGGAGAGCTTGCTCGAATCGGAGTTGTTCGGCCACGTGAAAGGCGCCTTCACCAGCGCATCGCGTGATCGAGCCGGACTGTTCGAGGAAGCCCAGGGCGGCACCCTCCTTCTCGACGAGATCGGCGAGCTGCCGCATGCACTGCAGGTCAAGCTGCTGCGCGCGCTGCAGGAGGGAGAGATCCGGCGTGTGGGAGAATCGAAGGCGCGCCAACTCGACGTCCGAATCCTGGCCGCCACGGCACGCGATCTGGAGGCCGACGTACAGGAAGGTGAGTTCCGCGCCGATCTGTACTACAGAATCAACGTCGTGCGGATCCACCTGCCGCCGCTCCGACATCGCGTCGAGGACATTCCGGTGCTTCTGCAGCACTTCCTGGAGCTGTACAACGAGGCGCTCGGTCTTGACATAGAGGGATTCGCTCCGGAGGCTATCAAGAGCCTCTCGAACTACTCGTGGCCCGGTAACATCCGTGAACTCGAGAACGCCGTGGAACGAGCGATGGTGCTCTGCGACGGCCCCAGGATTGAAGAGGCGGATCTGCCGTCCACCGTCCGCGATCCGAAGGCGACGATCAAGGCGGCGGGGGGGAACCTGTCCAGCGACGAGCTCTCGGTGAAGAAACGCTCGTGGGAGCTCGAGAAGCATCTGATCGGCCGTGCGCTGGAAGTTACGGGCGGAAACCGTACGCGCGCCGCGGAACTGCTCGACCTGAGCTACCGGGCGCTCCTCTACAAGATCCGGGACTACGGCCTGGAGTGACCTATGGACCTCGTAACGCAGCGGCCCAGGGTCTTTCAGCAACCGTCCGGTGTTGCCGATCGCACACGGAAGTGTGGTAAGCCTGCCATACCCGTCTCCTTCAATCGGCTGTCAGATACCACTTAACATATTACCGGTAAACAACTTGTCTCGAATCGAACGACTTGGCACAACAGATGCTCCGA
>CAXMRU010000160.1:0-2061 GCA_964195715.1 Akkermansiaceae bacterium
CGTGCGCCGGCGAGGTAGTTCAGACTGCTGCGGCCGAAAGACCCGCCTACCGGAAAGGCGCTCGAGAGGGCCGCCGCCACGTTCGCGGCTCCCTGGCTGATGAACTCGCGGTCCGGATTCCACGGCTGCCGGTCCATGGCCGCGAAAGTGCGCGAGATGGACGCGGCCTCCGCGAAACCCACCAGCGCGATCACACCGCCCGGGATCAGGAGCAGCGGAAGCTGCGACCACGGAAGGCCCCGGGGAAGTGGTGGGAGACCGGCCGGGATCTCTCCGATCGTAGGGCCACTGTAGGCCGTGGCCAGGGAGTACCCGATCCCGATCAGCGTTGCGATCAGCACTCCGGGAAGCAGCGGATGGATGCGTCGGCCGCCGAGGATCAGCAACCCGGTCAGCGTGGCGAGTGCGATGGACGCGGCCTCCCACTCGCCTGGATGCGTGAGCGACCACCAGGCCTCCTGAATCACTCCGCTCACCGGGGGAGAGATCCCGAGGGCGGCGGGAAGCTGGCTGGCCATGATCAACACTGCCGCGGCCACGGTGAAGCCCTGCAGAACAGGCGGCGACATCAGGTAGGAGATGCGACCCTCGCGCAGGAGTCCAACCAGGATGCGTGCCACTCCGACAACCAGCGCGAGCAGGACGGCGAGGGCCACGAAACGCTCGCTGCCCGGCACCGCCAGCGACGACAGGGCGCCGAGCGTCAGCAAGGAGGTAAGGGCCACGGGGCCCGTCTGCAGATACGGTGAAGAGGCGAAAAACGAAGCGGCGATCGGCGGAAGAGCGGCCGCATAGAGCCCGTAATGCGCCGGCAGGCCCGCCAGTTCTGCGTACGCCATCGATTGTGGGACGAGCACGAGAGCCACGCTGACCCCGGCTACCACGTCTCCGGTCGAGAACCCGGTCCCGGTGGACCCACGTAGAGATGTCAGCCCACCCTCCTTGGCAACGGGTACTCGCGTCTATCCCGACCGTGCGGCGACGGCCGTTATACTAGAATCCTCGCGGATGGATCGGCAAATGGAGGCGACTCGCGCTGGGGTCCATCTGCACCCGCACCTGAGTCGGTGACTGTTGCCCCGCCTGTTGAGCAATTCTGTCACAAACGATCCCGGAACGCCCGTTCCGATGCCTGAACAGGCCGCTCCGGAGGACTTTCTCAGGGCTCAAAAGACGTCCAACAGGTTGCGTCTCAGGTAACCCTGAAAAGGGCTGACAGCGTACTTCCGCACATATACGGATGGCATGGGTACCAAAGTACCTAACACCATTCGTTTCAACTAGTTACACAATTCACAAGCGGTACGGTGATTGCACGAGGATCGCGCAGCGACATTGGCATCGAGTGATCGCACGCACGGCGGGAGCGGAAGACCGCTAGGTAACGCAGTAGCGGACCCCCGCCACAACCGATTCGGAGAGCGCTTTATGTGGATCAACGAGCGAGTTCGGAGGACGCTGACAGTTGGCGTCATGGTGGCGTTCGCCGCGGTTGTCGCGGTCGGGTGCGGCGACGACGACCCGGCACCCCCGACGACCGGGGCCATCGGGGTCACCACGGTCACAACCGGTGACAACATCGATGCCGACGGCTACACGATCAGTTTGGACGGCAACCTCGCCGGAGCCATCGATGTCAACGGGCAGGTCGTCATTCCGGACCTCACGGCTGGTGACTACCAGGTCGGCCTGACGGAAGTAGCGGTCAACTGCACGGTTGCGGGCGACAACCCGCGGGCGGTCACCGTCGTCGCGGGCCTGACAGAGAACACGCAGTTCGACGTGGACTGCCCCGGCTCTCCCGCCGCCGTCACGCTCGCAGCGGCTACCGCAGCCGACGAGGTCACTCTTACGTGGGAGCTGTCGGCTCTGGCGACGTCCTACCGGGCCGAGCTGGTCGGCGGTGCGGCAGACCTCGAGGAGATCCTGGCGGACGACGCCACGGTCGCGGTCTTCACGGCCACGGACGACGGGCTCGAGGACGGTGTCGACTACGTTGCGACGGTCTACGCGATCAACGACACGGGCGAGAGCGCGAGCAATGCTGAGGACGTCGCCACG
>CAXMRU010000161.1:0-7028 GCA_964195715.1 Akkermansiaceae bacterium
CAGCAGAACGAATGCAGTCGCCCCATACACCGCCATCACCCGAAATACGCGGCGACGCTTCAGCTCCGCGAAGAACCGCTGGTAGCCCTGGGTATTTGTCATGCGGGCAAGATCGCGGATGTGGGGAACGGTGGGAAGGGCGGAGCTCCGGCCGACCTTCTGCCCGATTGTCACGTGCTCAGCAGGTGCAAATGTATTGGAGCAGCTTTGCCTGGAGAGTGTGCAACGTTGGTGTGCAAGCACGCCTAGTGGGCGTGCTCGTCATTGGCCAGGCGTCTCGCCTCCTCGAGTACCCGCTCGACCGGATCCCACGGCAGAGGACCATTCACGATTTCGTCCATGAGGTCCATAGCCTCGGCTTGAGGATCGCCCGGGTGTCGGTAGTGCCGGTACTCACGCACCACCTTCCCGATGTGGAAGATCATGGTGTTCGTCTCCGGTCGCGCTATTCCTTGGCCGAACAGTTCCATCTGTTGGGCGCTGGCCGAGTAGACCGCGGCGAGGCTGCCGACCAGACCAAGCTGGTACTCCGTCACGGCAAGCATCAAGGGCACCCGCCCGTCCGGTGCGAGGCGTGAGAGGTAATCCGGATTCCAATCTGGCATGGGTCGGCGCGTTACGACTCGTCCGTTCACACGAGCTGCACACACAACCCAGTCAGTAGTCGGCCAGGTACCCACGACCTGGAACTCGAGTTGGACGAATTCGGCGGTTTGTACTCGGTACGGTCCTCGGAGCTCGGCTCCCAGCGTTCTGCACCACCTCATCGGTCGCCGGCCTTTTCGGCCTTGGTGGCAACAATTCGGATCGTCGTAGTCACAGGCAACGCGGCGGTGCGAAGGCGTGCCCGATCCTCAAGTCCGTCAAGTTCCGCGGAGATTAGGGCGACCTTATCCTCGAACGACGCCAACCCCTCGACGTGTCGTTGAACAGCCTCCGCGAAGCCGCTCAGCTCACGGGTCCGAGCCTCGTGGATCCGGATTGAGTGGACCATTTGGTCCAAGGTCTCCTGAGCCTCGAGGTCGTGCGGCTCCAGACCGCCAGCGATGATCAGATAGGCGTCCAAGCGGTTGTAGTTACGCATGCGTCCCTCCGAGATATCAGACTGGGCTAACCCGGCCCTCGGGCCACAGCGGAGTGACGTGGCAGGATGTAAACAGGGCCTGGCCGCATGTCGCGGGCAGGCCCCCTGCCGCAGGGACGGTACCGGCTGGAGGCACTGCTGGGTGAGGAGACCGCCGCCAGGCTGGAGATCGGAGACACCGGGCAGATCCTGGACTTCTCACCCGTCTCGACGCTAGAGCCGCTCCAGGCCTACGTGTTCGTCTTTACGGCAGAGGACTAGAGAACCGCTAGAGACTCTCGACAACGGCCTCGTAGCGGGAGTGGCCCTGGAGAGCTGCGAAGTCGGGATCGTTGCGGATCCCTTCCTTGTGCGGGTAGCCCAGCGCCACGGACCTCTCGAGGTGGTCTACGGCCGTCTCGAGCCGGCCGGCCGATGAATAGATCTCGGCCAGGTTGTAGAAGACCAGCGGATTCTCGGGATCCATTTTCGCGGCCCGGTCCGCCCATTCGAGACCTTCCTCGACCTGCCCGATCTTGACCAGGCCTCCCGCTCCGAGGTACCAGGCACGCGCGTCGTCCGGGTTGAGCTCGAGGTGGCGCCTCGCCAACTCGATGCCCCTGAGACTCGCCTCCCGCGCATCGGCTTCGCGGCCCAGAACCTGATACAGGGGCGCCGCCACGAGAGGCGCCTGAAAGTCCTCGGGACGAACCTCTTCGGCCTTTTCCAGTAGCCCCGCCGCCTCCTGGTACTTGCCCCGGTTGAAGCACGACAGACCGTACATCCAGTAGGCCTCGAACAGGTCCGGGTCCAGAGCGATCGCGGTGTCGAACTCGCGGTCCGCTTCCTCGTAGCGCTTGTGCAGCCAGTGCGCCACGCCTCGGGAGGTGTGGGCTTCCGCCGAACCGGGATCCAGGTCGAGCGCTCTCTGGCTGGCCGCATCCGCCTCGGCCAGGAGAACATCCGTGTGTTCGAAGTGCTTGGCCACGAAGCAGATCGTGTCGGCCAGGCCGGCATAGGCGCGGGTGAAGGACGGGTCGATGTCGATCGCGCGCTGGAACATCTGGCGTGCGAACTCGTGGTCGCGTCGGCTGCTCCGGTAGAAGTACTCCCGGCCGCGCAGGTAGAAGTCGTAGGCCTGGGCGTGCGCCGTGGGGGCCGCTCCCAGGACCTCGCTCTCGCCCGGACTGAGAGCGACCTGAAGAGCCTGGACGATGCTGTGCGCGATATCTTCCTGGATTGCAAACACGTCATCCAGGTTGCGGTCGTACGTCTCGGACCACAGGTGATCATCGGTATCAACGGCGATCAACTGAGCCGTGATCCGGAGGCGGTTGCCCGCCTTTCGGACGCTTCCCTCGAGCAGGTTCGTCACCCCCAGCTTCTCTCCGACGGTGCGCGTGTCGGAGTTGGAGCCTTTGAAGCTGAAAGACGAAATCCGCGACGACACACGGAGACCCTTCACCCTGGCCAGGGCGTTGAGGATCTCCTCGCACACCCCATCGCAGAAGTACTCCTGGTCGCCCGACGGGCTCATGTCCGCGAAGGGGACGACGGCTATGGACGGTACGGTTTCAGCATCGATCGGTGCCGCACCGGTCTTCGAGGCTTCAGGGCCGGCGTCGACAGTGCCGAGTCCCGAATCCGCGACCTCCAAACCTGCCGCCCGCAACCCGAGAAAATAGCGGTCCAGAACGGCTTCGTCGGGAATCCACTTCCCCTGCTCGGTCCGGCCCCGCTCCGCAAACGCCGGGTACACCACCAGAAGCTCCCGCACGGCATCCCTGGCCACATCCAACTGCCCCAGGTGGCCCGCCACGGCGGCGATCGCCACGTGGGTCGGCCAGTAACCCGGCATGTTGATCGCCTGGAGAACGGCCAGCGCCTCCTCGTACTCCTCCCGGACGTAGTGATCGTAGAAGATCCCGAACCGGTACCATCCCGGGTGGTGCGGATTCAGTTCGAAGGCCTGTCGGGTGAGCTCGACTCCCGCGGCGGTATCGCCGGCATAGCCCATCAGGATCCCCATGAAGGCCACCGTGTTCCCGTCCCGCGGGTTGATCTGCACGGCCCGCTCGGCGGCGCTCCGGAAGCGGCCAAAGTCACGTCGGAAGAAGTGGGCCTGGGCCAGCGCGTAGTACGCGTGCTGGCACGTCTTGTCGATGTCCGCAGCTCGTCGGCCTGCGGCGAGCGCTCGGCCGAGCGGATCGGGACGCACGTTGTAGTCGTGCTTGTATTCCTCGCAGTACATGATGGACAGGCAAGCCCAGGCATCGGCCGAACCCGGTTCGGCCTCGACTACCCGCTCCAGGGCCTCGCGAACCCTGAAATGCACGTCAGGCGTGATGACCTGCATGTAATCGAAAGTGAGGAACACAGCGTCCCGCGCACTCAGTCTTTCCAGCGGCTTGTCGCGCACCGAAGCGATGATCTCGCGAATCAGCACGCCCTGCTGGTCGGCCACGGTGGCCACGATGCGGTCCACGAGATCGTCCTGGACGTCGAACAGACTCGAGGCCTCGAGGCTGGCATCGTACGACTCGGCCCACAAATGGGAGCCGGAGACGGCGTCGATCAACTTGACTCCGACGCGCACGGTCTGCCCTGCCCGTCGGATCCGGCCGGTGAGCGCGTAGCGGGCTCCGAGGTCGCTGGCCACCAGCCTCGGATCGGTGTCGTGCGCGCTCTGGTCGCCCCCGCTCACCACATCGAGATACGTGAAACGCGTGAGTCCGGCGGTGACATCCTCGGTCAGGGCCTCCGCCATCGACGCGAGTTCCGGATCGTTGGCCCCACGCATCGGCAGCACCGCGATCGCCATGTCCGACCGCCCGGAACGGGAGTCGGGCGCGCTCTTCACTGCCGGAGCATCATCGGCCGCGGCCGGGCCACTGTGTCGATCCGGGGCGACCGAATCGGCGGGCGGCGGACCGTCCACCTCCAATCCTGCCTTCCGGAGACCCTCGAGCAATGGCTCCAGCAGACCACTCGCGAAGTGCCAATTCTCTATGTTCTGCCTTCCGTGCGTCGTGAAGTCCGGATCGACGCGAAGCAGCTCGCGGACCGCCACTTTCGCTTCCCGGGCGCGTCCCAGATGTCCGCATATCGAAGCCACTGCCAGGTACTGCCAGAACAGCTCCGGCATGTTCACCTGGTTTGCCTCGGACAGGGCCTTCTCGTAGTCGCCGTCATGGAAGTGCTTCCACAGCGGTCCGTAGTGATACCAGCCCGCATGATGCGGGTTGATCTCCATCGCGTGGCGGATGATTTCCGCGCCGCGATCGAATTCGCCGGTGTGAACGATCAGCAGACCGAGAATCGCCAGCGTATTGCTGTCCCTCGGGTTGAGCTCCATGGCCCGCTCCGACGCCGGAGCGAACGCCGCCAGGTCGCGGCGGAAGAAGTGGGCCTGCGCCAGCATCTGGAAGCCGAGTTGGCTGGAGCGGTCGATGTCGACCGACCGGCGCGCCGCGGTCAGTGCCCGGTCGAGCGTATCGGGACCTGGATTGAACCCGAAGACCTGCTCGTCGAGGTAGATCTGGGCCAGGCAAGCCCACAGATCTGAACTGTGCGGATGGCTGCGAACCGCCTCCTCGAGGCCGGCCCGGACCTCGGCGGCCTCGTGCGGAGTGATCCGCTGCCGGTATCCGTACAGCTGCACCACCCAGTCCGCCGGATCGAACCGCTCGCCCGGCACCCCTTCGAGCACCGTGGCCATCGAGCGAACCAGCACTCCGTACGAGTCGGCGACCGTGGCCACGATCCGGTCCGTCAAGTCGTCCTGCACGTCGAACACGCTCGCCACGGCGAGATCCCTGTCGTACTGCTTGGCCCATACGCGCTGACCCGCGATCGCGTCCACCACGCGCACGTTCAGGCGGAGGAGGTCGCCCGAGCGACGCAGCGACCCCGTCAGCAGGTACCGCACTCCAAGTCGGCGGACCGTCTCGCGCGGATCCGTCCCGAGGCTGGCCGGTGAATCCCCCATACCGGAGTCGTTGACGGACAGGTAAGAAAAACGGGCCAGGCCGGTCGCGATGTCCTCACTCAGACCGCTGGAGAGTGAAGCCAGCGCCTCGTCCGCGCTCGCGTACTCGAACGGAAGGACCGCGATGCCGAGTTCCGTGGGCCGCGTCGGCGGGGCAGCGGACAATGCCACATCGGCGCCCGGGAATGGCCTTGGGGACTCGGGAGCCGGGCCGGTCGCGAGGGCCCGGGCCCATTCGGCCGTAGACGGGAACCGGTCCGCCGGAGTCTTGGCGAGCGCCCTCTCGACGGTCCGCGCGACGTGCCCCGAGAGTCCCGGCCGCACCGTGGCGAGCGGAGGGACGGGATCCAGGCTGTGACGGGCCATCACCACCGACGCCGTCAATCCCGTGAACGGGGGCTGGCCCGCCAGCATCTCGTATACCACGCAGGCCAGGCTGTACAGGTCCGAGCGCGCGTCCAGCCTGTCATCCCCCGACGCCTGTTCGGGACTCATGTACGCCGGCGTGCCGACGGCGAGGCCTGAGCTCGTGAGCCGGTCGCCCCCAGCCGCGAACACCGCGCGCGCCACTCCGAAGTCGGTCACCACGGCGTGACCGCGCTCGAGCATCACGTTGCCCGGCTTGATGTCCCGGTGCAGCAGCCCCCGCTCGTGGGCATACGAGAGCGCGTCGGCCACCTGGCTGGCGATCTTGAGGGTTTCCTCGACGCTCAGCTGCCTCTCCCGCTCCAGTCGCTGCTCCAGCGACTCCCCCTCCACGAATGGCATCACGTAGTACAGGAATCCCGCGGCCTGGCCCGAATCGTACAGGGGGACGATGTGAGGGTGGCGCAGGTTCGCCGTAGTGCGGATTTCCTGCAGGAAGCGGTCGGCACCGACGGATTCGGCGAGCTCGGATTTCAGCACCTTGACCGCGACCTTCCGCGAGTGCCTGACATCTTCCGCCAGGAATACCGTGGCCATGCCTCCACGGCCGATCTCGCGCTCGATCGCGTAGCGATCTTCCAGGGCTGACCTGAGGTCGTCGAACGGGTCGGTCACGGTTCTCCAGTGTCAAACAAGGGTGCTTATCCTCCCTCCGCCAAGAACCCAATGTAGATCAGCGCTTCGGCTTCATCCAAGGCCGCGCTTAAAATACGGGTTCGGCTCCTTGCCCACGGGCACCTTCCGGCCTAGCGTAGCCATTCATTCTGGAGGGCGTCTGATCATGCAGCATTCCCCGATGCGCCACGTACTGATTCTGCTTGGCCTGGTCTGCTTCGCGCCCGGTTCAGGTACTTCCCTGAGGGCCCAGGAGCCTGCCTCCGCCGACGTGCCGACGCAGCGAGGAACTGGCTGCTCAGGGCTGAGAAACTCGCGGGGCTCGATCACCCCCGTGGCTTCGGCTGGCATTCCCTCCGGCGCCGGTGGGCCACGAAGCGCAAGCACTTGCCGGCCGTGGACATCGCCGCAGTCGGCGGTTGGAAGCAGACTCAGGCGCTCCAGGACCTCTACCAGCGGGCCGACCTTGAGACGATGGAACAGGTAGTGCTGGACGTTCGGCCCCTGAGGACTCGGGCAGCTGAGTAGATCGCTGACGTGAGCAAAGAGCAAGATGAAGGAGGCGCAGCGAAAGACGGAGAGTTGCTCCGCATCGAGCTGAGCGAGGAAGAACCTCTCATCCCTTCGTCGCAATTCCTTTGGGTCGCGCTCCCGCTCGGGGCGAAATCACGCCCCAAAGTGACCCCAGAAGTGACTCACTTGGCGAATTCGCGTCAGTTTCATGCACAGCATGATCGGCAGAAGGTCAAGAAAACCAACCAGTTATGGCCATGTCATGAGCGAGTGATGGGGCTCCGACCTTCGGATTAGGAACGCCTGGGACCGGTTCTCAGGCGTTCCCTACTTTGCCCTATAGTCTGAGAATTCGGGGGATTTGCTGAAATCCTGCCAGAGGCTTTTCCCAATCTTTCCCTATCTTGCCCCACCGTCATCCAA
>CAXMRU010000162.1:0-2021 GCA_964195715.1 Akkermansiaceae bacterium
GCTCGCCCGGACGCACGACACGAAGCGGCGGAAGACGATCTCTGCGGCACCAGCGAGTACCCGGCTGAGGATCGGCCCGTTCAGTCGTCCGGCCAATCGCACTCCCAGCTGTACGTCGACGTGAGTGCCCGCTCCGTCCAGTTGCGCGAGACGACTCCGCATCCGCAGGTCTGCGGTGCCGTCGCCCTCGATCTCCTTTGCCGAAGCGGCCATCAGCACCGTGTGTTCGCCCGCGTCGAGCTCGTGGAATCCAGCCTCTCCCGAGAGCGTCGTCCCGATAGGGCCGAACCGCAGGTCCACCTCTCCGACGAAGGTATCCTCCACGATGTCGAGGAGATGCGCCCCCGGCATGCACCCGGCGATGCTGTGCGGGTCCGTGAGGAAACGCCACACGTCTTCGACGGGCCTGCGGACCTCGAAAACTCGATGCAGACTGATCGACAAGCGGTCTCCTGACGGAAGACTGTTGGCCGCGGCCGGTGGGGCGCCAACGTGGTTGGTGCGGAAGGGGCCGTCAAGGAGATCGTGCGGAAAGGCGGCGGGCCTGCCTAGATTACAAACAGGTTGTTGAAGAACCCCGGGTGGTCGCGCGCGACAGTCGCTTCGCGCCTGTGGCCGTCTTGCCGAGGCGAGACAAGGAACGAGGAGGAAGGCGATGCTTGAGCATCTTCGACGACGAGTGACGCAGTATCGACCGGCAACCCCCATGCGCCCCACGGCGCTCGTAACGCGGCCGCCCGGGGTTCTTCAGCGGCCTGCTAAATGAGTCTTCGGGAGATTCGAGACACTGTCTCAGATTGGGTGAGCCGGGATCAGCCGTGGGGCGAGGCTGTGCTGATCGGATTCAAGCGGTCCGCGCCGCGGCCGCCGGGGGCTCGCTTCGTTGTGGGGGCCGACGGGTCCTTCGCGGGAACGATATCGGCTGGCTGCGTTGAAGCCGACTTGCGCGAACACCTCCTGGCCCGGCTTCCAGCGGGCGAGCCCGGGATCGTCAACTACGGAATCAGCGACGCGATGGCGGCGGGCGTGGGTCTGTCGTGCGGCGGCGAGATCGACGTGCTCCTGCGGTGTCACGATGCGCGCGATCCCGTATGGATCGAGCTCCTCGAGCTTCTTGCCTCCGAAACGCCTGGAGTTCTCGTCACGGGTGTGTCGAGCGACGTGCTGGGCCGCCAGTTGTTGATCCGGCCGGACGGCTCGTATGTCGGGAGCCTCGGTCCGGCGGACCTGGATCGAGACCTGGCTGGCAACATCGATGGACTGTTCGACCGGGATGGGGCAGATCTCGTCGATACCGCGGGCCGACAAGTATTCGTGGACCGTGTCCTCCCGCCGAGACGACTCGTCATCGTGGGCGCCACCCCCGTCGCCGTCGCGCTCGCCCGGATGGCCGTGCTGGCCGACTACCGGGTAACGGTCGTCGATCCACGCGAAAGGCTGGCACGCCCCGAGTCGTTTCCGGATGCCCGCCTGCTCGTGGACTGGCCAGAATCAGCTCTGGATGCTCTGGAGCTGGACGAGTGGACAGACGTCGCCGTCCTCGCGCACGACGAGCGGCTGGACGTTCCGGCCCTGCGCCTCGCCCTCGCGGCCGGATGCCGGTACGTAGGTCTGCTGGGTGGCAGGCGCACGCAGCGGCTGCGCCGGGAAGCGTTGGCTGAAGCTGGCATGGGGGAACCGGACACGCGTCGGATCCGCGGACCCATCGGTCTGGACATCGGAGCAGTCACTCCCTCGGAGATCGCCGTGGCGATTCTTGCCGAGATCCTGTCGAGACGGCGCGGCGGCATGTCGACAGTTCCTTGAACGAGCGGACAGGAGGAAGGGACGCCGGGGGCCGCGTCGCCGGTGTGATTCTCGCCGCGGGACGTTCGACCCGTATGCCGGGCGGCTCGAAGCTCCTGCGTGAGTTCGGCGAGTCCACGGTGATTCACCGCGTCGTGAGCACCGCTCTGTCAGCCGGTCTCGATCCGGTCATCGTGACGCTGAGGCACGATGAGACAGGCGTGGAGGAGGCACTC
>CAXMRU010000163.1:0-5264 GCA_964195715.1 Akkermansiaceae bacterium
GCTCCGCAAGAGACCCGAGCTGCGTGAACGCGTGGGTCGCGAATGGACCAAGGAGCATTTCAGGAAGCACCGCACGGCACGCACCCAGCAGTTTATCGGCGACGCGGTCAAGGCGCTGTCCCGAGTAATGACAGCCGGCAGCTACGATCACCTGATCCTGGCCGGAGAACCGAAGATGACAGCGATGGTGAGAGGGGTACTGCCTCCGCACGTGGCTGCGCGACTCTCCGGCGTCATCCGAAAGCCAGGACGAACCGGGGCGCGGGACGTCGTAGCCGAGAGCATCGCGTCCTTCGTCGAGGCGGAGAACAAGGAATCGCAGGCTACCGCGGAGGAGCTGCAGCGGCAGCTCCGTATCGGCGGTCTCGCTGTCGCTGGAACGCGCGCATCTTACTTCGCGGTGAAGCGAGGTCAGGTCGAGACTCTCGTGATGAGTGCGGAGTACTCACCGCGCCCTGGATGGGTGTGCCGTGGCTGCCGTGTCGAGCGGACGGGTGAGCACTGGCCGAAGAAGTGCCCGGCGTGCGGTTCCCGCTCGCTGGAATACCTCGGCATCAGAGAGGCCATGCTGCGGCTGGCCGAACAGCGTGGCTGCCAGGTTGAGCTGGTGCGTGACAGCACGACATTGAGGCGACTTGGAGGCGTCGGGTGTCTACTCCGCTTCCGTCCTGAGCAGCAGGGCAAGACGCGACCACAGCGCGGATGGCGCGGGTCCGCTGTTACTCCGGCTCCGGTGTAGCCGAATTCAATAGCCAAATCCGCCTCAAGTAGTTCACTCTCACATCATCAACGGATTCGGGCCGTCCGCCGCGCCGACACGTGAGCAACTGGAGTACAGGCAACTATGGATCTCTGGGCAGCGCTGCTGAACATACTGATCCTGCTCGCCGCGGCCATCGTTCTCGGCGCGCTGTGCGAGCGCTTCAGGCAGAGTCCGCTGCTCGGATATCTCCTGGCCGGCGCATTGCTCGGTCCCAACGCGTTCAACTTGCTCCCGAGCCATGAGACCGTGACCGCGATTGCGGAATTGGGCGTCGCGCTCCTGCTCTTCACCATCGGCCTCGAGTTCTCGTGGCGACGGCTTCGAGACATCGGTCCAGTAGCCCTCGGAGGTGGCACGCTTCAGGTAGTGCTCACGGCTACAATAGTGGCCGGGATCTGCATCGCCATCGGGCTCGGTCCGCGCACCGCGTTCGCCTTCGGGGCCGTGATTGCCTTGAGCAGCACGGCCGCGGTCATGCAGCTTCTCACGACCCGCGCAGAGATCGACGCGGTTCACGGGCGTTACGCGGTCGGGATCCTCCTGCTGCAGGATATCGCGGTTGTGCCGCTCATCCTGCTGATCGCGGTCCTGAGCAGCGGGGGCTCGATCGCCGAGGTCGGTTGGGGGATAACCCGAGCCGTCGGGTTGGCAGCGGTGCTCGTCGGAGCCCTCCACGTGCTGCTCAGCTATGCACTGCCGCTACTCCTCGGTGCCAGAATCGTCGAGCGGTACGGCGACCTGCCGATCCTCCTCGCGGTTGTCACACCAGTGGGGGCGGCGTGGTTGTCGCATCAGTTGGGCTTCTCACCCGTACTCGGGGCTTTCGTAGCGGGCATGCTGTTAGCCGAGTCTCCGTTTGCCACCCAGATTCGCGCCAACATCATTCCGTTCCGAACGGTCTTCCTGACGTTGTTCTTCAGTTCCATCGGGCTGCTCAGCAATCCGGCGTGGGTGGCCGAGCACTGGCTCCTCCTGGCGGGCGTCGTGGCCGCAATCGTGATCGGGAAGTCGGTGGTGACAACTGGCGTCGTCCGAGTCTTCGGTGGGCCTGTCGGCCCGTCACTCGCGACCGGAATCGTCCTCGCCCAGGTCGGGGAGTTCTCGCTGGTCATCGCCGTCCTCGCCCGGCAGGGAGGACTGATCGGGCTGGGGGAATTCAATTTGATCGTCGCTGCGATGATCACAACGCTGTTCCTCACACCATTCCTGATGGGCCTCGGGCCGCAGATGGCTCGGGTTTCCAGCCGTCGCTCGTCTCTTTCCTCGAGCATGGCAGAGGGCTCAAACGGGAGACCGGGTGTGCCGGAAAGGCTTCGCGATCATCTCGTGATCGTCGGTTTCGGACCTGCCGGACAAAGGGTCGCGGAGCTGATAATGGCTGAGCGCGGTCTTGAAATATTCGTCGTGGAACTGGCACGTCGCACGGCAGATCTCGCACGGGGCTACGGGCTTCGGACCTTGATTGGAGACGCCACGCGTGACGAAGTTCTCACACGCCTGCAGGTCCGAACAGCCGCCTGCGTCGTGATCACCATCCCGGATCCATGGACCGCCCGACACATCATCCAGCAGGTGCGCGGTCTCGCGCCCAGCACGCCGATCGTCGTCCGCGCCAGATATCATATCCACCGATGGCAATTGGAGGTGGCCGGAGCAGACGCGGTCGTCGATGAGGAACAGGAGGTCGGCATCCAGCTCGCCGGGGAGGTGCGCCACCGGCTCAACGATGGAACTGGCTAGTTGTAAGTAGCAAGGACGTTGGTGACGCGGTGGCGTCCTGGTGGGCGGACGTAAAGTATTGGGTGCAGGAAACATACAGATGGTGTACCGCAAACCGGCACTTCCCCTATGAGGGATTCTTGGTTAATTAGGAACACCAGGTGCGGTAGTTGTTGCTAACTCTCGAGGCAGCACGCCGAAGCCGCACCACAGCGAATGAGGCTCGGGGAGAGTAGTGCGATGAAACCGGTGATTGGAGCCCCGATCGCCCTGTGTCTCGGTGTCCTTCTCGCTTGCGGGTCTTCCGATGCAGGGTCCCCTGGCGGAAGTCTCAATGGACCTACCGAGCCGCCGTCTCCACCTTCTGGACCCGCGACCGTTTCGGTCTCCGCCTTCGACTTCCAGTTCTCGCCGAGCTCCACACATATTTCGGTCGGTAGCCAGGTGGTCTGGACCAACACGGGTCAGTCCGTGCACACGACGACGTCCGATGCCGGACATTGGGATAGCGGCTTGATCTCGGCACCGGGCTCGGGAGGCGATCCGTACGGCGGAGGCGGGTCAGCAGGCGGCTCCTACAGCCGCACGTTCAACCAGGCTGGGACCTTCACCTACCACTGTTCGATCCATGCCAACATGAAGGGGACCGTCATCGTCACGGAGTGAGGAGCCGCAGGTCCGGGCGCGCTTCCACCATCGTCCCGATCAGCTCCAGTGACTCCAGCCTTTGATCGCCGCATCGACTTCTTCCTGCGGAACTGACGGCGTTACCCCTGTGGGATCCGCTCCACGTTCTCCGCCAACCAGGCATCGAACGTCTTGAGCAGCGGATTCAGCGAGCGCGATTCAGCAACGCTTCGGGCTCCGCAGAAGTAGTCCTCGAAGTCGTGGTTGAACTGGAACATGTTCCCGAGGTCGTCGGCGCCCGGGAAGTCCAGCGAACGGTACGTTTCGAACGGGACCGCAATGTAGCTTACGGTCTGTCCATACGCGTCGCTCAGGGCTGCTGCCATTTCGACGCCGGTCAGGTGTCCGCCCGCGATACCCACCGTTCGCCCGATGTATTCCTCTCCGGCCTTGAAGACACCGTAAGCGCAGCGCCCGATGTCTTCGGCCGCGATCCCCGGGAGCTTCGCATCACCCATCGGGAGGGCGAAGCCGAGGTTCCCGCTCTCGTCCGCCTTGGGCCCCATCCCGAAGTGGATCAGGTTGTCCCAGTAGAACGAGGTCACCAACAACGTGGTAGGCACGGCGGTCTCGAAGACCGCATTCGCCTCGCCCTTCGCGTCGAAGTGGGGGACCTTGTAGTTCTCCATCAGGGTGGGCATGCGGTCATCGCTCAGTGGAACCCACTGCCGGGTATCCTCCAGTGTCGACCAGATGACATGCATCAGCCCCGCCTCGCGGGCTGCCCCAGCCATCGCGCGGGCCTGCTCGAGCTCGCGCTGGGGCGACATGTGCTCCCAGAAGAAGGTGACACAGTACGCCCCGTACGCCCCGTCAAACGCCGCCCTCAGGCTCTCGGGGTCGTCCACGTCTGCTGCCACAACTTCGGCCCCGAGGGCGGACAAGGCGCGGGCCTTGTCGGAATCCGGATTGCGTGTGAGCGCGCGAGCCGTGAACTCGCCGTCCGCGTCCTCCATGATCGCGCGAACCAGCCCGCCCCCTTGGGCGCCGGTCGCCCCTAGCACCGCGATGACCTTCTGGTCTGACATGAGCCGATCTCCTTCACATGAATGGAGGCGCACACCTGCCGCAACTCCGACGTGTACCGCTATCCACGAACAACAAAGACGCGGGCGCTGTCAACGGGAATGCGCACCCGTACCTCGCCTATTGCCGGCTCGGGCTCCGGCACTTGCTCCAAGCGGAACTGGATTCCAGGACCGTGGTACCGCACGGCTTTCATTTCCCCAGACTCCTAGCCTCCGACGTTGAACATCTCGACCTTCGGCCACAGGACGGTCTCGGACGTGCGAATCTCGGAGTAGCGATCTTTCCTGGCCGTCCAGGTGGCGCGGAAGAACTCGGAAATCTCCTCGTCGCACCGCCCCTGGCGAAGCAGAGCACGGAAGTCGTGGCCCGCAGCGGCGAACAGGCAGGTGTACAGGATCCCCTCCGCCGAAAGTCGGGCGCGCGTGCAATCGCCGCAGAAGGGCTCGGTCACCGAGGCGATCACGCCTACCTCACCCCCGCCGTCCGAGTACCGGTACCGCCGCGCAACCTCGCCACGGTAGTTCGGATCAACCGGCTCGAGCGGCATTTCGGCATCAACCATCTCGAGGATCTCCGCGGCGGGAACGACGTCATCCAGTCTCCAGCCGTTGGTGTTTCCGACGTCCATGTATTCTATGAAACGGAGGATGATGTCCGTGCCGTGAAAATAGCGCGCCATGTCGAGCACGCTGTCTTCGTTCGCCCCCCGCTTCACGACCATGTTGATCTTGATCGGAGAGAAGCCTGCCGCCCTCGCCGCTTCGATACCCTCCAGCACTTGCTCGACCGGATAGTCGACGTCGTTCAGAGACCCGAATACGGCATCGTCCAGGGCATCAAGGCTCACGGTTACACGCTGTAAGCCGGCGTCCTTGAGCGCTCGAGCCTTCCTCGCGAGGAGCGCGCCGTTCGTAGTGAGAGTCAGATCACTCAGACCTTCGAGCCCCGCGATCATCTCGATCAGCTGCTCCACGTCCCGGCGCAGCAGCGGCTCACCACCAGTAATCCTGATCTTTCGAACACCGTGGTCGATGAAGATCCTGGCGAGGCGGGTGATCTCTTCAAA
>CAXMRU010000164.1:0-8357 GCA_964195715.1 Akkermansiaceae bacterium
TCCCACGCGTACATCTGCTCCATCAAGTCCATGGCGTGCGCGGTTCCGAGCTCCTCAGTGCTCCCACTCGGGCCCCAGACCCGTAGCGGCGTGAGACGGTTCATGACCGTGCCCCCAAGCCAGAACGTGGGCAGGTCGCCCATGTGATCTACGTGCAGGTGCCCGATGAAGACCTTGTCCAGGTAGTCATAGGGGATCTTCTGAGCAGCGATACGCTCGTGGCAACCGCTACCGATATCGAAGAGGAACTTGTCCCCGTTGCCGAGTTCGACGAGGAAGCAGGCTGCTGCCTGCTTGGGCCTGGCGCTTGGCATCCCGGTACCCAGTGCAACCACCCGCATCTCGTCGGGGGCCAGTTCTTCAGTGCCAGGATAGTAGACGTCGCGATCGTCAACCACGCCGGTGGGGGAGGTCTGCGCCACCGCCGCGCTGTCTCCCGTGCGTCCGACCAGGTAGCCGACGGCGATCGCACCAGCGACCACGAGCACGGCGAGAATGGTTCCACCCTTCTTCATCTGTATTACCCTCGTTGCATAGGTCAGAGTGTGTCGGCCTCGACGTCGGCCGCGGGTCGTCGGCGAATCGCTTGGAATCCTATTTAACCGTGTAGCTTCGCCCTTCCAGGCAGACGCTCATCGCTCGTTTAAACGTATCGAGTTGCTCATCTGCAGCCGCCTCGGCCTGTGCCGCGCCCGCCTGCGCCGCCTGCTCCTCGGCACCCATCTTCGCACCGCGTCCGCGTGCGCCTCCTACTACGGCGCCGATAGCAGCTCCCTTCCCGGCGTCCCCGGCGATCGCGCCGACCGCTGCTCCTCCCACCGCACCCCGTGCCGCACCACCCACCGCAGCCCCCGTCGTCGCATCGGCCGTCTGCTGACGTGCCGCCGCGGCGGCGGCCTCAGCGTTCGCATCGATGTTCATCGGATTGACGCCGCTCTTCTCCTGCGCCCAGGCATAACATTCCAGCTCGTCCATGGACTGCTGGTAGGCGTCCTGCTCGTTCGCCGGATACACGAACAGGCCCAGGGGCGTGGTCACATCCGGAAGAGCCGCCTGCTCCTGTGTCGCTTCCTGGGCCAGCCCGACCGAAGCCATCACCGTCGTCGACGCCAGGGTCAGAATCAAGACATTCTTCAGCACTGCAATTCTCCTACGGCACTTAGTTCGCCGTGTCCAAGCCCGTGCCACGTCGTGACCGACTGCGGTACGACTAGAAATGAAAGCCCAGCTCGGCCAGAATCCCGAACTAGGCACCCTTAAATATAGAGTAACTAAAGTAGCTACATTATCGCCATGCCGAGCGTGGACGGCTCGAAGATTTCCTCGATCTTCAATTGGCGACCCGCGAACCCTTGCTCGTGCATGTATCGGGATAGGGCCTCCAACGCGTGCCGGTTTGCTTCAACGCCGTACGGGAAGAAGTTCTTGCCCATCAGGCCCTCGGTGGCGTCCAGCTCCTGCGCGAACCATGGCAGGGTCCGCAGGAACCACTTCTGGCGCATGTCCGAGTATGCGAGGGCCTTCGACTCCGAGTAAGCATCGAAGACGGCCTTCGGGAGCCAAGGTTCTTGGGCGACCAGGTCGCTGCGAATCCCGACTGCGTGCATCATCGGAAAGATGCCCGTCTTCGCGTAGTAGTCACGCTCCACCGTCCGGGGGTCGGTGAACAGGCGCCTGACCTTTGGGTGTCCTTCGATGAAAGCGCGCGGCTCGGCCGCATGAAACAAGGCGTCGACGTCTCCGTCGATGAGCAGGTCAGACTCGTCCTTCCCTGCCGGGCCAATGCTCACTGACAGCCCTTCGGGAAATACATTCTCCAGCTTGGAAACGGAGCCGGCGTTTGCGGTGGACGAGTCTTCAGCGGATACGACCCACTCGATATCCTCGGGTCGCACGCCATACTCGTCCCTGAGCATGCCGCGGATCCACGTGAGCGACGTGGACGAGTAACCCGGGGTACCGACTCGCCTGCCCTTCAGTTGAGCCGGATCATCGATGCCGCCGTCAGCGTGAACGAAGATGCTCTTGTGCCTGAAGAGCCGTAACGGGAAGACCGGAATCAGCGAGTACGCGCGAAATCCCTCGTTGGCGAACGCAATCATGTATGGCGACAAGCCGATCTCCGTCACATCGAGGGTGCCAGGCCCGGAGAAGACATGGGTGTTGAGGTCGCCGATCTTGCCGACCTGGTAGTCGACGTTGCGGCCAGCGACATGGACTTTGCCCGTCATGAGACCGCTCAGGTGCTCGTACGGGTAGCCGGCCACACTGAGATTTTTTGCCGGCTCTGCGGCGATTGCCTTAGCCAAAGCAGGGGCGATGACCGTGGAAGAAGCGGCGGCAAGAGCACTTGCCTTGAGGAATTCACGCCGGTGTATGCCCACTGTCGATGGCCTCTCTAGATTGGTTTTGCAGCAACGTTGTGTGATTCAAACCAGGAGTGCTAAAGTAATCAATGCCCATTTATATATAATCAATGCCCATTCAAATAGAAGATGTCCTGCGGAATGCATCTGGGTTACGTGATCGCTATGAGCGCATAGTGAAGAACGTTCCCTACGAGGCGATGGGTGTACTGAACAGCGAAATCTTCTTCCTGCTCGCTGCGGTTGGCTCCCACAGACCGACCCAAGTGCTTGAGTCTGGACGGGCGCGCGGACAGAGCACCCTGCTCCTCGGTCTGTGTTTTCCTGAAGTTCCTGTAAGGAGCGTCGAGTTCAATCGAGACTCGCCGAACGAGGAGGTTGCAGCCAGACGGCTCGCGGATCTGCCAAACGTAGAGCTACTCTTCGGGGACTCGCGTGAATTATTGCCCCGGATGTTGAAGCCGGGTGACGTGGTCGTGATCGACGGACCCAAGGGCTGGCGAGCCATCAAGCTGACGCTGCGGTTGCTCGCGACCGGACTCCCCGCCTTTGTCTTCGTGCACGACTGTAAGGGGGATTCGGAGGAGCGTAGCTTCTTCGAGCGCCACCTCCCCACGGCTATCTACAGCGACCATCCCGAGTGGGTCTCTGCCCACGGAGATCTTGATTCACAGGGTTCCTCTGCGGTCAGGGACCAGCCTCGATACGTCGGCGGGACCTACGCTTGCTTGGCTTTCGATACTGGAACGCCGTATTCCCGCATCCTCTGGCGGGCGATGATTGAGTCCGTCATTCGTCGCACCATGAACTCGATTCGCAAGCGCACACTTCGTCATGCCGCGCGTCCACGGCGAGCTATTCGATAAGAGGAATCGACAGCGCGAGCCACTGTACCCCAGTTTGTACCCTGACTATCGGTACTTAGAGGGACTCAGGAGGACTTAGAAGGAAAGCTCCCCAGAGTAAGTCCGACTGAGAAGGACTCTTAGGGACTTAGAAGGACTTAGAGGGAAAGCTCAGATCGGTCTCGAAAACCGGCGCAGAGCTCGAGGTCGAACCCCACGCCCATCACACGGCAGACAAGAGCTACTCGCCTACCCCTATGTAGAGAACGTCACCCTGTACTGGGAGGGCTCTGTCTTGACCTGTGTCTTGACCCGACGCAGCCGGTGGGGGCAGACCCAGCAGACTCGCCTGGACCCGAGATTGGTCTGTCCTGTCTGCCTTGTTCCCCAGAGACCACCCCAGCAACCGCATTCCTAATCCGAAGGTCGCGCGTTCGAGGCCACTCCGCCTTCAGCCGCTCCCGCTCGGCAGCCTGGAGTCTCACTCCTCCGAAGGTCGATTGACTCATTAGGTATCCTGCTCTGCTGAGTGCTCTGCTGAACTGAGGGGACTTAACGGGGCTCGAAAGAGAAAGCCCGGTTCCAATAGGCCCATGGAACCGGGCCATCTGTTTCTAGGTAGCTGAGACGCACGCTTTCAAGACCGGTGCATTAGCCGTTCTGCCACCCCTCCGAGTCGCTCCAGGTCCGCATAGCGGGAACCGGGGCAACGGTGCGTGAAGATAGAGCGGTGAAACACTGACCGCGAGCATTCCGTATCATGGGTGGACAGCAGGGGCTCGTCCGCGAGCCGCGCACGCCGTACAGGAGGGTGACTTTTGCGAAAAGTGTTACTGCTGGTGGGCCTCGAGTTGGCTCGGCGGGTACTGAAGAGGGTGCTCAGGATCTGACCTGCCGGTGTTTCCAGAAGATCCGGCCGTTCGCCGACGGGCCGGATTCGGCCTTACCCTCGAGGGATACCCCACCCTCAGGGGATGATCTTCACCTCTACGTCCAACTGTATGTCCATGCGGAACGTATGGAATACGCTGCAGTACTTCTCCAGTGACAGGTCGACGGCTCGCTCGGCCTTCTTCTGATCCACCGGTCCCTTGATGCGGAACCTGAACTCGAGACGCTTGACGTAGCGCGGGGGCTCCTCGCGCCTCGTCGCTTCCACCTCGACCGCCATCCCCTGGACTTCCTGCCTCGATTTCCTGAGGATGTCCACGACGTCTGTTGCAGCGCACGCGCCCACCGATTGGAGCATCAGATCCACCGGGGCCGTGCCCGACTCGGAATTCCCATCGATCACCGTAATCGATCCGCCGCGGGCCGTGCCATCGAATCGAAAGTCACCCTTCCATACCAACTGGATCGTCTGGCTCATCTTGGCTCGATCTGCAAGTGGACGGCCGGCAGGATCATGTTGCCGTCGTCAAGGCGACAGCGGATACTCCGGACGGGCGCGGCGGAACATAGGCCCCACGCGCTTCCCTGTACAATGGCGCGAACCTGCCCGAAACGGAGCCAGTCCCATGAAGTCGCACACGCACCACCTGACGATGAATGTGCCGGCCCGCATGGATTTCGTGAATATCACAGCCGATGTCGAAGCGGAGGTGCGCGCGAGCGGGGTGCAGGAGGGACTCTGCCTGGTCAACGCCATGCATATCACGGCAAGTGTGTTCATCAACGACGATGAGCCCGGACTGCACCGGGACTACAAGAGGTGGCTCGAGGAGCTCGCACCGTTCGACGCGAGCCCTGAGCGATACCATCATAACCGGACCGGTGAAGACAACGCCGATGCGCATCACAAACGACAGATCATGGGCCGTGAGGTGGTGATCGCGATAACCGACGCGCGTCTCGACTTCGGCCCGTGGGAGGCTGTCTTCTACGGCGAGTTTGACGGCCGGCGCCCCAAGAGGATCCTGATCAAGATCATCGGGGAGTAATGACGCGGCCAGTATCTGGCGCCCTGCCCTTTGCGGCCCGCGGCTCGAATGTGACATCTTGTGCGCTCGATCGGTGCGCGTAGGAGAAGGATCCGGAAGATTCCGGTCGACGCGCCAACCACATAGAAAGACGAGGACCGAATGCTGAGACGTGTTTTCCTCGGCGCCGCGACGTTTCTAGTCGCGGGCGTCGCCCCGCTCGCCGCCCAGGACCAGGCTGCCGCCTGCGCCGCGGTCGTTGATGCCAAGGTCGGCTACTGGGCCGAATTCGAGCTTTCCGGAGCACCTGCCGAGGACGTGAGCTCGCTGCGGTTCGCGATCGTCGAGCGCCAGGGAACAACTGACAAGACGTGGTACGAGTTCTCGGCCGTCACGAGCCAGGGACCGGTCATCATACAGCTCGACGTGCCCGGTTGGCCGTTCGAGACCGATCAGGTCAAGGGCGTGATCGTGAAGATGGCGGGTCAGCCCGCCATGCGCCTTCCGAACTCGATGCTGGGCATGATGCAGCAGCAGATGGGCGACAATCCGATGGCTGACTTCGCGCAACGCTGCGCGACCTCCGACCTGCTCGGAAGCGAGAGCATCGAGGTGCCCGCAGGCACGTTCTCGACTGTGCACCTGCGGAGCGACGACAACGGTTCAGAGGCGTGGATCAGCCAGGACGTCCCGTTCGGAATCGTGAAGGGACTGGTGCCCGACGGTGGGGTCCTGACCCTCAAGGAGTTCGGGACGGACGCCACGTCATCCATCCCTGAAGAACCGCAGATGATGCCGGGGATGGGGGGAATGAACCGCTAGACCCTGCAGCAGGCCTGCCGCCGGGTCCAATCGGGGGCCCGGTGGCCACTACCTGGAGGTCAAAGTCATGTATACGAGGCGTCACTTTCTCGGAGCCATCGGCCTCCCCACGTTCGCGGCGGCCGCCGGTGTTCCCCTGCCCCTTCCTCGCCTCTCCGCCACGACCGGGATTCTCGAGTCGCTAGCGGCACACACCAGTTCCCCCTCCCAGACGGCTGCGGACGAGGATTTCTGGGCGGAGGTCGCCAGGGCGTTCACGGTCGATCGGTCGCTGGTGAATCTGAACAACGGCGGGGTCAGTCCGGCGCCGCGTTACGTCCAGGAAGCCATGAAACGCCACCTGGACTACTCGAACGACGCGCCGGTGTACACGATGTGGCGAATCCTGGAGCCCCAGCGCGAGGCCGTCCGGGAGCGCGTGGCCAGGGAGTGGGGGTGCGATCCGGAAGAGATCGCGTTCACCCGTAACGCGTCCGAGAGCCTGCAGACGCTACAGTTCGGAATCGACCTCGAGGCGGGAGACGAAGTCCTGACGACCAACCAGGACTACCCACGGATGATCACGACCTTTCAGCAGCGGGAGCGCCGGGAGGGCATCGTCCTCAAGCAGTTCTCGATCCCGGTTCCGGCGGAGGACCCCGCAGAGATCGTACGGTTGTTCGAGGAACAGATCACGCCGCGCACCCGGCTGATCCTGATGTGTCACATGATCAATCTGACCGGACAGATTCTCCCGGTGCACGACGTGGTCGCGATGGCCCGGCGCCACGACATCCCCGTGCTGGTGGATGGCGCGCATGCCCTGGCCCACTTCGACTTCAAGATCTCGGACCTCGAGTGCGACAACTATTCGGTCAGCCTTCACAAGTGGCTGTTCGCACCTCACGGGATGGGGCTGCTCTACGTTCGCAAGGACCGGATCGCCGATATCTGGCCGCTGATGGCAGCTTCCGAGGGGATGGACGACGACATACGAAAATTCGAAGAAATCGGCACGCATCCGGCGGCGCCCTACCTCGCGATCGCCGAGGCACTGACATTTCACCAGGGAATCGGAGGAAAGCGCAAAGAAGCGCGCTTGGTGTTCCTGCGTGACTACTGGGCGGACCCCCTTCTGGAGCATGACCGGGTGCGGCTGCACACGAGTCTCAAGCCGGGCTTCGCGTGCGGAATCGCCAACGTCGAGATCGAGGAAGTAGACCCGGGGGAGCTTACTAGCTGGCTGTTCCGCGAGCACCGGATCATCGTCACGCCGATCAAGCACAACGAGTTCCAGGGCATCCGGGTCTCTCCCAGTGTCTACACCACCCTCGAGGAGCTGGACCGATTCGTCGCGGCCATGGACCACGTGGTCAGAGAAGGCCTGCCGACTTGAGGCTCCGCGCTCATTACTGCGATTGGTGTGCCGGCCCCGGTCGGACCGGGAGCCGCTGAGTGGGTCTGCGAGCGCGTCTGACCGAGTGGCTGGACATCCGGCCTTCCGAACTCCGGATCCTGGTTCTCAGCCTCCTGGGCGCCTTCCTGGTCATGGGTTTCAGCGTCGTCGCCGCCGCCTTGCGGGATGCCTTTTACATCGGATTCTTCGGCTCGGAGAATCTGCCCTATATCCTCTATGCCAGCATTCTCCTGGGTCTTCCTGCCGTGGCGGTGTTTACGCGCCTGATGGGCAGCCGGGCACCTCACGCCGTGATGCGGGCCGTGATCGTGCTGGCTTCCGCGGGCCTCCTGCTGCTCTATTTCCTGGTGGTGTCGCCGGCGATCGCTCTGGATATGAGCCTCGCCTCGGTCGCGTTCTACCTGTGGACGGTCGTGGCGACCCTGTTGCTGACGTCGGGTTTCTGGATCATCACGTCCGATCTCTTCCACGTACGCGAGGCCAAGCGGCTGTTCGGCCTGATCAGCGCGGGCGGAGCGCTCGGCGCGCTGGCAAGCGGTGTGTCTCTCTCTCTGCTGCTGACCCGGTTCCGGCCCATCCAGCTGGTTCCCCTGCTCGTGGGTGTGCTCGTGCTCGCCCTCATCGTCCTCGAGCTGATCCCGCGGGATCGGCTGGGAAGAGGCCTTAGCGAATCGGAAGAGTCGAGGCCGCCGGCGATGGAGGGCCTGAGGACGCTGTTCGGAAACCGACATCTGCGACTCATCGCCGGGATCGTACTCGTCACATCCGCCGCGAGCTATATCGTCACGTGGCAGCTCCAGGAGGCGATCGAGATCACTGCGATCAGCGAGGCCGCTGCCGCGAACCTGGGCGAGGGTGCGACGATCACCGCCGTGAATACTCGCATCGCATCCTTCATGGGCGCATTCCGGGGCTGGACGGGCGGACTGGCGTTCATCATCCAGGTATTCCTCGCGAGTCGCATTCTCGCGGGGGCCGGCATCGCGTGGAGCCTCGCGGTCCTCCCGCT
>CAXMRU010000165.1:0-1519 GCA_964195715.1 Akkermansiaceae bacterium
GTGGGCGCTCGAGTGCCGGATGATCGGGAGAGCGTCGGCGTCATGAGCCCCGATCGGCTTCACCTCGGAGGCCCCGTTCGGAATCGGCGTGTGTAGGTCATACACGCTACCGTCCACGCGGGCCGCCACCGTGTCCTTACCGAGCGCGCCACGCTCCTCGAGCGCCTCGCGCGCCGTGCGCGCTGTCGCTTCGTTCATCATCGAGTGGTAGAAAGGGGCGCCAAGAAGGGGCTTTTTGACACACGGCGAGTCGATTGCAAGCCTCGCCCTCCGAGCAGGAATTCGGCCTCGCCCCGGGGTATCCGCAGCGCTACGACCCGCCGATCCCGGACTCTTCGGCATCGGCGACGATGAGTGCCGCGTCGGGCGGCAGCAAATACCCCGCCTCCAACGCCGCGTCGACCGACGCATTCACCGCATCGAGGTAGTCCTGCTCGGTCGGATAGAGCTCGGCGAGCTGAGCCGCATCAAACAAGAACGTCGTTCCGAAGATACGGCAGAACGATTCGCCGGTTTGCCCAAGCCCCGACAGGGTGGCGACCGGAGCATCCACGTAATTCGTCCGAATGCCGCCGAGCACGTTCCCATACTCATCGAGCTGAAATGCGCTCCCGTCGTCGGTGACGGACAACCGCGGCGCCTCCGGCAGCGGGGTCCCCGTGCTGATCCAATCGATCATTCCTCGAAGGCCGGCCTTGAGCACCCAGTGCGCGGGCCCGGAGTTGATCGGCTTCTCGCACGTGATGAGCCCCGGCACGGGCGACCCCTCCACGGTTTCGATGACGCGCGCGACCGAGGGATCGTCGCCCTTGTCGTCGTGGCCAGTGTCGAGTGTGTAGACATCGGCATGCGCCGTGCCGGCCACTTCCCACTGCCGAAACGCCCCGGAGTCCGGCTGGTGGCTTGGTAGCGAATTTAGAACCAGGAGGTCGGACTCCGTTTGATACATCAGAATCGGCTGATTCAGGTCATCCCGCACGTTCACGATGTCCGGGGTGGTGACCGATTCCTCTGGGCTCTGTGACAATGGAGGACTCCCGCCTCCCCTGCTGTGAATGATGTACCCCTCGAACAGCCCGTAGACGGGACCGAGCGCGTTCACATAGGTGACCAGCCGCCCTGCGGACTGTGATTCCCCGACCGCAATCATGCGCTCCGGAACCAGGTCTTGTAGCGGCGCGATGCCAGTCGGGCTACGCAGAGCCTGCGCGACCTGCGCGAACATTTCGTACGAAAAGCTGTCGCCAGGATGCGAAAGCGGCGCATAGCGCTCGGGGCTCACCGCCTTGAGGTAGAGCCTGCCTATACCGTTGCCGCGGCCTTCGATGCCATCGATCTGCGCAGACACCCCGACCCACACGTGACCCTCGCGAATGATCTCGGTGTGCATCGAGATCCAGTCCGGCGCCGCATCGAGACCGCCGCTCACGTTCAACCATTCGACGATCACCGTTCCGCTGAAATCGCTCGCGGACGTCGGCCGGTACACGAGCGCGCGTGTCTTGTATTCGGCCGTGTT
>CAXMRU010000166.1:0-4094 GCA_964195715.1 Akkermansiaceae bacterium
AGCACGCGCAGGCCATTGGGCAGCGTCCGCTCCACGGGTACCGGTACGGTTACCGAGGCAGCCGGACCGATCCGCGGAGCCGTCGTCGGGAAGTCGGGAGGAGGCTCCACGTCCTGCGCCATGGCCACCGGAACCGCGAGGAAGAGGATCGTCAGCGACCCCGGCAACGCCTTCAAGTAAAGGGCTCTCATGATCCTACCTCCCCCGCCGCCATGTCCGCCGCACCGAGGGGCACGACGCTGATGACGATCCGGTTCTGTCCATCGAGGTATCGGGCCGCCGCTGCCTGCACGTCGGCTGGGGTGAGGGCCCGGTAGCGCGCCAGCTCTTCAGCCGCGTAGTCGGGTTCGCCCGTATAGTAGTAGTAGCGCTGCAGTCGCTCGGCCCGGCCGATCGCCGTCTCCAGCCCCGAAACGATGCGTGTCTCGACCCCGTTCACAACACGCGCCAGTTCCTCAGCGGTCGGCGCCTCGGTGGCCAGCTTCGCCACCTCCTCGAGGACGGCTGCCTCCAGGTCGGTCAGGCTCTCGTCGGCCCTGGCCGTAACGCGGACCATGAAGTCGCCCGCCATGAGCTTATCCCAATTGGAGGCGCTGACCGACTGGACGCGCTGTTCGTCATAGACGAGGCGCTTGTACAGACGGCTGTTCTTCCCTCCCCCCAGGATGTCGGCGAGGGCATCCAGGGCAGGCGAGTCATCTGAGTACGCGGGAGCCGCACGCCACACCAGGTTCACCTGGGGAAGGGTCACCCGGTCCTCCAACGTCAGGTACCGCGTCCCGGGGATCTCGGGAGATCCAGCGGAAGGACGCTCCACGGGTTCACCGGCCGGGATCCAGGCGAACATGCGCTCGGCAACTTCTCGTACTTCGGCCGGGTCCAAATCTCCGGAGATCGTGATCACGGCGTTGTTCGGAGCGTAGTAGCGCCGGAAGAACGCTTCGACGTCCGCCACCTCGGCGGCGCTGAGGTCGTCCATCGATCCGATGGTAGGCCACGAGTATGGATGCCCCTCGGGATACAGGGCCTCGGACAGGGTCGGCCAGAACATGCCGTAGGGCCGGTTCTCATAGCTCTGCCGGCGCTCATTCTTCACGACATCGCGCTGGATGTCGAGCTTGTCCTGGCTCATATCGGCGAGCAGCCCACCCATCCGGTCAGCCTCCAGCCACATGGCCAGCTCGAGCGCGTTCGACGGCACGATCTCGAAGTAGTTCGTTCGATCCGTATTCGTACTGCCGTTGTTCACGCCCCCGGCGGATTCGAGCAGGTTATCGAATTCGCCCTCGGGAACGTTGCGGCTCCCTTCGAACATGAGGTGCTCAAACAGGTGGGCGAAACCGCTCCTGCCCTGCGCTTCGTAGCCGGACCCGACATGGTACCACACGTCAACGGCGATGACCGGGACCGACCGATCCTGGTTGACCAGAAAGGTAAGACCGTTATCGAGAGAAAAGCTCTCGTAAGGAATCGAAACCTCTCGCTCCGCTCCTTCGGGGGCCGCGCAGGCCACGATGACGAGCAGGAGTGAGGTCCATCTGAGGCGGCGCATACGCATCCCCTCCGCACCGGTTCATTGCATTCGCGAATTCTCTGCGCCCATCCGGGCGGACAGGCGCAGGGGACAACATATGGGATGCGGGTCACGTAAGGGAGAACGGGAGCGAGATAGGTAGCACCCGGGTCTATCTGTGGGAGTCGCCCATGTGAGGCTCGAACGCCGCTACAGGTCCCTCTTTCGGTACCATAGCCAGCCCAGCAGCGTGAGCGCGGCAATCCACAGAAGGCTGCCCGCGATCGCAGAGCCGAGAGCTTCGAGCTCCGGTCCCGGACGCTCGTGTTCAGCGGCCCATTCCGCGGCTCGTCGGAAAGCGTGAGAGTCGTACTGAATGTAGTTCCGCAGACGGTTGAAGGTGCTCAGCGGAGCCCACCGCAGGAACGGACGAAGACCCTCGAACAGGCTGCCCAGACCCCCGACCAGAAGCCTCTCCCCGAAGGCGAACCACGCGAACCATACTGCCATCGCCGGCCCGGAAGAGCGGATCGCGATGGCCGCGAAGAGCCCCAGACTGGCGTAGCCGACCCCGGTCAGAAACATCCCTCCGAGCGCCGAGAGCTGCGCGGTGCCGAACACGGTGACGCCAGTAGACAGATCCGTCCCGGCAAGGGCGAACGCACCGCCGACGACGACGCGAAGGGCCAGGAAGAGCGCGACCAGCAACGGCAGGAGCAGCACCTTGGCCGAGTACCACTGGGTCTTCGACAGGCCGTCGATGACGTTTTGCCTCGCCGTCCGCCAACTGAATTCCGATGCCACGAGCAGGATGAGCAGCACCGAGGCGAAGATGAATCCGATCATCACTTCCTCACCCAGTATCTGGCCCCATGCGTCGGGGAGGAAGAACGAATCTTCGGGGTCCTTGCGCGCCTTGCGGTACTCGTCGAACAGGTCCGCGAACGTGATCAGCCCGAACAGCCCGAGCGTAACCCAGGTGGCGGGACGCTTCCACATCTTTCGCATCTCAGCGCGGAGCGCGCCGGCGATCACGGCACCTCTCCCATGTGCCGTTCGTCCCGCCCGGACGAGTCATCCGTGGATCCACCGATTTCGCCCGCGCCCGTGGCTTCCATGAACACGTCTTCGAGCGAGCGCGCCTCGAAAGCCAGGTGCGAAACATGAATGCCGCGCCCGACCAGCCACTCGTTCAGCGCCGCCAGGTCGCCGTCCTCGAGCTCGGACACGACCCTGTCGCCGCGGCGCCTGACCCACTGCGCAGCCGGATACTCCGCCACCGCCGTCTCGAGCGCCGCGAGATCCGCGGACCGCAGGCCCGCTACTCCGTGGGACGTGACGTCCGCTACGCTGTCCTGGCGGACGATCCGGCCGTGCTGGATGATCGCGACGTGGGTGCAGGTACGCTCCACCTCCGACAGCAGGTGGCTGGAGAGAAAGATCGTCTTTCCGCGCTCACCGAGCCCGCGGATGATCTCTCGGATCTCCCGCATGCCCTCCGGATCGAGACCGTTCGCTGGCTCGTCTAGAATGATCAGCTCAGGGTCGCCCAGCATCGTGGCGCCGAGGGCGAGGCGCTGTTTCATGCCGAGGGAATACGCCTTGAACTTCTGCTTCGCCCGCCGACCGAGCCCCACCATGTCGAGGACTCGATCGATTTCGGCCGAGTCGAGTCCCTTCACGTCGGCCACGATCCGCAGGTTGTCTCTTCCCGAAAGATACGGATAGAAATTCGGGTACTCGAGCGTGGCTCCGATCCGCCGACGCGCGGCATGCAGCTCGGCCGCACTCTCACCTCCGAACAGGCGGAAACGCCCCCCAGTCGGATTGATGATCCCGAGGAGCAGACCGATCGTCGTGGTCTTGCCAGCACCGTTCGGCCCGAGGAAGCCGAACACCTGCCCCGGCTCGACACGTAACGAAATACCGTCGACCGCGGTCGTCTTCCGGTACCGCTTTCTGAGGCCGAAGGTCTGGATAATCGGAACGTCCGAGGCGCTGTTCATGCGCTACAGAACGGTGCGTCGATCAACAGAGTTTCAACCATTCCGCGATCTCAGGAGCGCCGCGCGCGGGCCACGAAGGCCAGCACGATGATCACGCCGGCTACGAGCCACAGAATGGAATTGGCCGGAAGGTCGAGAGAGCCGCTTCCGGACTCTCCGACGAAGGCCAGACCGCCCACGAGGACCGCGACACCGACGGCGAGATCCTCGTCCTGTCGGACCGAGGTACGATCGGAACGTAGCTCATGGTCACCCTCCGGCGGTTACGCGGTCGAACGGCTGACGTCTTTTCCAACATTGCGCTGTCCGGGCCACTGCGCGACCCCCCGGACCGACATTTACGTCTTCCGGACGCAGGGCGTACCTTCAGACGCGAGGCTGTGATCGACACTCGACATAGACGGAAGGAGGGACGGCCATGCTGGAGCCTTCGTACGGGCTCCCCAGCCGCAGGGATTTCCTGCGCGCATCGGGCGGAGTAGTCGGGTGGACGGTTCTGACGGCTCGCTTTCCGGGCGCGGCCAGGGCAGCCGCTGAGGCACGGCTGATGGCGTCGGGCGAACAGCCTGCGTCCC
>CAXMRU010000167.1:0-3776 GCA_964195715.1 Akkermansiaceae bacterium
CTGACATCAGCGAGTGGCGGACATGAAGAACGGCAAGAAGATATTGATCGTCGACGATGAAATGTCCGTCCGGAACTCCCTGCGGGAGTGGTTCCTGGAAGACGGATTTGCAGTCGAGACCGCAGAAGATGGCAACGCGGCCCTGCAGCGAATGCACGCTGGGCCATTCGACATCGTGATCATCGACCTCAAGATGCCGGGGATGGACGGGATCACCCTCGAGCGCCGAATCCGGGAGATCGACAAGGACGCCGCCATCATCATCCTCACCGCCTTCGCCTCGGTGGAAACGGCGGTGGAGGCCCTCAAGCTCGGGGCGTTCGACTACATCACGAAGCCCGTCGACCCGGACGAGCTCTCCAATACCGTGCGCAACGCGCTCAAGCAGCGGCATCTGGAGGCGGAGAACCTGCGCCTCCAAGCCAAGGTGTCCGAGCTCACACTTCCCTCGCCAATCATCGGCGACAGTCCGTGCATGCGGCGCGTCCTTGACCTGATCTCGATGGTCGCGGGGACGGACGCCAACGTGGTCATCCGCGGGGAGAGCGGCACCGGGAAGGAACTGATCGCACGGGCCATTCACACGCAGAGCGAGCGCCGGTTCTTTCCCATTGTTGCGGTCAACTGTGGATCCATACCCGAGACGCTCCTGGAAAGCGAGCTGTTCGGGCACGAGAAGGGCGCCTTCACGGGCGCCCAGTACCGGAGGAAGGGCAAGATCGAGCTGGCGCACGGGGGCACTCTGTTTTTGGATGAGATCGGCGACATTCCGGCCAAGATGCAAATCGATCTGCTCCGGGTGCTGGAGGACCGCCGTTTCCACCGGCTGGGCGGGAGTCAGGAGATCACCTCAGACTTCCGCCTGGTGTGCGCCACGAATCGGGACCTGGAGGCCCTGATCGAGGAGGGCAGCTTCCGAGAAGATCTGTACTACCGGATAAACGTGTTCGTTATCGATCTTCCTCCGCTGCGCGATCGCCCGGAGGACATACCGACGCTCACCCGTCACTTCATAGAGAAGTACGCCCACGCGATGGCGAAGCCGATCAAGGATCTGTCTCCTGAGGTGGAAGACATGCTGGTGTCGTACTCGTGGCCAGGCAACGTCCGCGAGCTGGAAAACGCGGTGGAAAGGGCCATGGTTATCGGCCGGGAGCCCTCCATCCAACCGGACGACCTGCCCCTGCAGATGAACCGCAACGGCGAAGAACCAGAGGGCGTGTCGCTCGCGGCCCTGGAGCGACGACATATCGAACGGATCCTGCGGGAGGAGAAAGGCAACATCACGCGCACGGCCACCGTCCTCGGAATCGATCGAGGCACACTTTACAACAAGCTCCAACGCTACGGCATCGAGCGGTCGTGACGTCACGCGTCTATCTCGGCTTCCTGAACGGCTATGCCCCCCCCTGGGCCAACCGCGTCGTCGGAGCCACGGCGCTGGCTCTTTCTCTTCCGGTCGAGTCCATCAACCTCCGATTGGATCTGCCGCGGTACTATTCCGCCGACCGCGCCCAGTACAACGCAACTCTGATCCTGGCCGGCCTGCTACGGCTTCTTCCCGACCCACACGCCAAGATCGTCGGAATTACAAGTGTCGATCTGTTTATTCCGGTGCTCACCTTCGTGTTCGGGCAGGCACAGCTCGACGGTCCGGGGGCGCTCGTTTCCACGCACAGGCTGCACAGCGAGTACTACGGCCTCCCGGGAGACGAGGAGCGCCTGGAGGAACGTACCATCAAGGAGGTTGTCCACGAGGCGGGTCACACCTTCGGGCTGATCCACTGCCACGACTACGATTGCGTCATGCACGCATCGACGTACGTGGAAGACGTGGACCTCAAATCCACCCGTTTCTGCTCCTCGTGTGAGTCCCTGCTCCGGGACGACCAACTGCAGACGCGGGCCACAGGCTGACTCCGCTCAGGCGCTCGCCTCGAACACGGGATCCCCCAGCACATCCAACCGCGGCCGAACACCGAGTCCCGGGGCGTCCGGGGCCGTCATTCTCCCTTCCACCCGCCGCGGCGCGCCGTCGGCGATCGGTACGGTCACATAGCTGTTGAAGTCGGTAGCCGTGAACAGGTACCGGGGCGGCGTGCTGTGAGCGAGGTGTGCGATGGCCGCCGTGACGATGTCGCCGCCCCACGTGTCCTCGATCGTCATTCCGAGCCCCAACGAGACGCACAGATCACGCGCCTGCCGGGCCCTCGTCAATCCGCCCAGCTTGCTGATCTTCAAGTTGACCACATCTGCTGCCGCGTCCGAATGCGCTCGTACAAGGGAAGACACCGAGTCGATTGACTCGTCGAGCACAAAGGGGTGCTCTATGCGGCGCCTGACTCCAAGACATTCCTCGTACGTGAGACATGGCTGCTCGATATAGACGTCGACATCGCGAACCCCACGTGCCACGCGTAACGCCTCGTGACGCAGCCAGCCCGTGTTGGCATCGGCGATGAGGACATCGCCACGTCGAAGCTCCGCCGACACGGCTCGTATCCGCTCGACGTCCGTTTCGACGTTTCCCCCCACCTTCAACTGAAACCGTCGATAACCCTCGGCCCGGTAGCCGGCGACTTTCGCCGCCATCGCCTCGGGGGACTCCTGCGATATCGCCCGGTACAGCACGAAGTCAGGGCCCACGCGTCCCCCGAGCAGCTCGCTGACTGGCAGTTCCACTGCCTTACCCAGGAGGTCCCAGCAGGCCACGTCGATCGCGGACTTGGCGTACGGGTGACCCTTCAGAGCCGAGTCCATCGCGCGGTTGACGACATCGACCTGCCTGGGGTCGAGCCCGATCACAGCGCTCGCCAGCTCGGCAATGCCCGTTCGGGCTCCTTCGGCATATGACGGCAGATAGGCGGGTCCCAGGGGACAGACCTCTCCAAAGCCCTCGAGGCCGTCCTCGGTGGTCAGGCGAACCACCGTGCTGTCGAACACCTCAACCGACTTTCCCTCCGACCAGCTGTAGCTCCCTTCATGCAGGGGCAGGTCGACCTGGAAGACGCTAACCGTCCGGATTCGCATCGTTTCCTCCGCGTTCGGATGCCGGTCCCCGCCGGCCGCGTGTGACGCTCCGCTCAAGCTGCGCCTTCCTCGCCATATCAGGAAGGGGTGCCTCACAAACTCGTATGCCATGGGATTCCAACGGACAACCCTTGCCCGCCATGCGTCTACCTGACGTATCTTCAGTTTGTGACCTGGAGTGACGCACATCGTTAGCCCGTCGAGGAAGGGGCAAGGGGCATGGCAGCTATGGCCGACCGGCACCGGTGGGATCTCAGGGACATCTACCCGGACACCGAAGCGTGGGAGAAGGCCCTCGAGAGGATCCAGCAGGGGATCGAGGCCATTCAGGCCTTTCGCGGCAGCCTCGGCTCGAGCCCGCAGACCCTGCTGCAGTGTCTCGATCAACACTTCAGCGTGCTCAAGGAGATGTACCGGGCGTCGTCCTACGCGTCGATGCGGTACCACGAAGACACGCGCGTGGGCGTGACCGCAGGCATGGAGCAGAGGGCGGGCCTGGTCGCCACACGCCTGTCCGAAGCGGCCAGCTTCATCGAGCCGGAGATCCTGTCTCTGGGGCGCGACAAGGTGGACGGTTACGTAGACGCCGAACCGGCCCTGAGCACATACCGTCATCAGCTGGACGACATTATCCGTCGGGCGGATCACACTCGTAGCGCTACCGAGGAGGAGATCATCGCCGCGGCGGGCCTCGTGGCTGACGCACCGTCTACGAGCTATGGCGTGCTGGCGAACGCCGACGCGCC
>CAXMRU010000168.1:0-2057 GCA_964195715.1 Akkermansiaceae bacterium
TCCAGCTGGTCAGGTGTCAATTCCACTTCGCCCGCAGCAGCACCGACGTGCTCTTTCAGCATCAGGTGAGCCTCGAATTGGGCCTCAAGATTCTCCGTGTACTTCTGCACGAGATCCGGTCGGTCTTCGTTCACGGGCTTCAGGCAGTACGGGTCGTTCCACAGGTCATACAGCAGCAGGGGCGTCGGACGTCCGCCAATGGCATCGTCGTACTCGCCGCGCCGGGCCCATGCGGGCTCGACCGGGGGATTGATCTCGAGCGATGCGCCCCAGCGCCCGTCGACGATCTCGATCCATCCCTTCAAGTCTCCCGTTTCCGGATCCACGTAAAACTCGTCCAGGATGACGGGTCGCGCCTCCCACTCGCTCTCCGGCACGTCGCCCAGGAGCAGAGGTGCGAGGGACCGTCCCTGCATGACTGCTGGAGGCGACAGCCCGGCGAGCTCCAGGACCGTCGGAAGCAGGTCGATCATCGAGACCGGAGCCCGGAAACGTTTCCCGCCCGGGATGTGGCCGGGCCACACGAACAGGAGCGGGATACCAGTGTGCTCCCGCCTGAGGTGCGTGTGTTGCCCTTCCGGTGCGTACGGATCGAGGCGCACGAGACCGGACTCGTGCTGGCCGTGATCAGAAGCCACGATGAACAGCGTGTTCTCCCACTCACCGGTGGCCTTAAGCTGGTCCACGAAGCGACCGATCTGGTGATCCTGCTGCGCCACCGCCTCGGCGTACAGCTTCTGGCCGAGCTCGTAGTAGGTAACGCGATCGATTCCGGCCTCGTCAAACGCGGTCTGGTCGGGTCGCCACCAGTGGCCCGGGTTCTGGTCTCGAAGCTCGTCACGCCACTTCACGTACTGCTGCCGCTCCTCGGCGCTCACGTACATACCCTCGAACGGGCCCTGTAACGAGAGCCCGCCAGGAAACCAAACGTCGATGGTCTGGAAGTGCGTCCAGTACGGCTCGCCGGGGTACGCTTCCCGCCAATTCCAGAACTCCGACTGCAGCCGCGCGGAGGTCACGGTGTCGTCCCACACGACCCAGTCACGCAGGAAATCGACTTCGCTCCCGAGGCCTGCTATACGGGCGGCCGATGGATTCCCTGTGTACACGGAGGTCTGATAACCAGCCCGGTGGAAGTGCTGTGCCATGGTTACGACGCGGGCGGGCAGGGTTTGACGTTCCGCACGAGATCCACCCACGACGCTGTGGTGCAGCGAGGTCATGAACGAGGTGGTGGAGGGCGTCGTCCATCTCGAGGTCGTGTATGCCCGTTCGAATAGCGCGCCCTCGGACGCGAGCCTCTCAAGATTCGGGGTGGTGCGCAGGTTGTAGCCGTAGAGGCTCATGTACTCCGCACCAAAGCCGTCGACAAAATACAGGACGACGTTGGGCTTCTCGCTACGGACGGAGCCGCTCAGGGTGGGAGCGGTCCACAGGGCAACGGCGCCTTCTCTGTCGGCCTCCACTTCCAGTGCGAGGTCTACTACCCTGCCCTCCAACCCGGAAAGATCCACCGAGTGCTGGGCCCAGCTCCGCGGATCGGAGTACGTCTCCTCGAACAGAGCCTCCACCTTCTGCCCGTTCTCCAAAGCTGTGACCCGGAAGCTGACGGAGTCGCTCGCCCGAACGACACCGAGGCCGAAATCGAGCCGGGCGCCGGCGGGAATCCGTAATCGATACGCGAGACTGCCCGGCGCGTGAGTGGACAGCGTCCACCGGGCGTCCCCCTGGCGCGTCAGGAGTTGAACGTCCGTGGGGGCTCCGCCGTATGCTGCCGCCTTGGAGACCACGGTGACGGAAAGGACCTCGATGCTCGCCGGCTCTTCGGCCCAGAAACCGAGGATGAGCTCCCGCCACGGGTCCTCCCATTCGCCCCAGCGCGCGCGCGACCAGTCGGCATCCAACCGGTAGGTGTGCACGCCGCCGCCGCTCATGGCTCTAGTGCTTCTACCGGCGTGGAGGAACGGGAACGGTTCGTCGCGTCCGGGCACCGTTCGGTCACCCAGATTGTAGTACAGCCCCAGACCGCGTACCCCGTCCGTCGTCCGGGCGCGGAT
>CAXMRU010000169.1:0-9139 GCA_964195715.1 Akkermansiaceae bacterium
TCCTGTTGCTGGTGGTGGCGACGGAGGTGTTGGGACAGGAGAGGGTGAGGCAGGTGACGCTGGACGAGGCGTTGGGGATGGCGGAGCGGAACAATCCGTTGTTGGCGCAGTCGGCGTCGTCGGTGGAGATCGCGGGTTACCAGGAGTTGGCGGCGTGGGGTCAGTTTCTGCCGAATTTGAGCATGAACTACCAGTACTCGAACGCATCGAGCGGGCGGTTGGACCCGACGGGGCAGGCGATCACGACGACGAGCTACACGGCGCAGCTCGCGGGGAGCGTGGACCTGTTCCGGGGTTTCCGGCGGTTCACGGACCTGAAGGGAGCGAAGCTGGGGGTGGAGGCGAGTGAGGCTCGTCTCCGGGAGGCGGAGTACACGACGTCCGAGGGAGTGAAGATCTCGTACTACAACGCGGTGGCGACCCGGGATCTGGTGCGGGTGGAGCAGGACCGGGTGGTTCGCCAGGAGGACCAGCTGGCGTTCGTGGAGCAGCGGCTGGAGCTGGGTCGAGCGACGCGGTCGGACGTATTGCGGTCGCAGGTGGACCTGAACAACGCGCGCGTGGCGCTGTTGAATGTGGAGAACAGCGCGAGGAACAGCCGGTACGCGCTGGCGGAGGCGGTGGGAGTGACGGAGCCGTTGGAGCCGGTGGCGATGGCGGGGATGGAGGCAGTGCGTCTGCCGTACAGCCAGCAGGAGATCCTGTCGATGGCCCTGTCGGGGGCGCCGAGCCTGGTGAGCACTCGGGCGCAGGCGGCGGCGGACGAGGCGGCGGTGGCGAGCGCGAAGTCGGCGTACCTGCCGACGCTGACGTTTCGCGGGGGCTGGGCGTGGTCGAACATCGAGTACCCGCCGCAGAGCCGGAGCTGGTCGCTGTCGCTGGCGGGGTCGATGCCGCTGTTCAACGGGTTCGGCCGCGAGAGCCAGCTGTACACGGCCCGGGCGCGGGCGGACCAGTCGCACTCGGTCGAGCGGGCGGCGGAGCTCAAGCTGAGGAAGGACCTGGACCAGGCGATGGGGACGATCGACGCGGCAGTGGCCTCGAGCGACCTCGCCGAGCAGACGGTCGAGCTGGCGAGAGAGGACCTCCGGGTCACGCAGGAGCGCTACCGGCTCGGACTCGCCACCATCCTGGACCTGCAGGCCGCACAGATCACCCTGCTCCAGGCCGAAGTCGACCTCATCCGCAGACGCTTCGATTACCAGCTCGGTCTCACCCGACTCGAAGCCCTGCTCGGTACCAACCTCAGAAACTGATTCTCGCCGGGCGCCGCCGGACGCGGGACCCCGGACACGAGAAACGCGGAGATAGATAAGGGACATGATCAGGAATACGACACGTGGAGCCGCCCTGGCGGCGATTCTCGCAGCCGTCGCCGCCGCCGCGTGCGGCACGAGCGCGGCCGACGAGGCGGGCATGGGATTGGCGACCGTCTCGGCGGAAGTGATGGACATCACGTCGGCCGTAGCGGCAACCGGTACGATCGAACCCATCAGGGTCATCGACGTGAAGTCCCAGGCCTCGGGCGAAGTGCGCGAAGTGGCCGTCGAGCTCGGTGAACAGGTCGAGCGTGGGGCGCTCCTCGTGCGAATCGACCCGCGCGATGTGCGAAACGCTCATGACCAGGCCGTGGCGGACCTGGACGTCGCAGAGGCACGGTTCACGGTCGCGCAGCGGAAGCTCGCCCGCACCGCGGACCTGAAGGACTCACACGTTGTCACGGAAGAGGAGTACGAAGACGCAATTCTCGAGAACGCCAATGCGAAAGCAGCTCTTGTGAAGGCGCAGACGAACCTCGAGCTGGCGGCGGATCGCTTGAACGACGTCGCGGTGGGCGCGCCGATCACGGGCACCGTGGTCGAAAAGACCGTCGAGGAAGGTCAGATCATTACCTCCGCGAAGGAGGTAACCGGAGGAACGATCCTGCTTCGCATGGCCGATCTCAACGAGGTGCAGGTGCGCACCCTCGTGGACGAGACCGACATCGGGTCCATACGGGCGGGACTCGAGGCCCAGATCAAGGTCGAAGCCTACCCCGATCGCGAGTTCAGTGGCCTCGTGTTGCAGATCGAGCCACAGGCGGTGGTGGAGCAGAACGTCACGTTGTTCGCCGTGCTCACCCGGATCCAGAACCGGGAAGATCTGCTCAAGCCGGGGATGAACGCGGACGTCGAGATCGAGGTGGGCGCTCGCAAGGGTGTACTCGCGCTCCCGAACGGCGGCATCAAGACCGTCGACGAAGCGCGTGCTCTCGTCGATGCCCTCGGGCTCGACTCGGAACTTCTCCAGCAGCGCGTGGAGAGTGAGGGCGATCGCCAACCTGACGGGGCGGGCGGCGGCGAAGCGTCCACTGACGACTCGGAGGAACGGGCGACAGAAGCGAGCGACGACTCGGGTCTCCCATCGATGGAGCAGATTCAGGCGATGTCGCAGGACGAGCGCCGCAAGTTCATGCAGAACCTGAGCGCAAGCGACCGGCAACGCATGATCGGCATGTTTCAGCAACTGCGCGAGCAGCGGCAGCGGGCGCAGCGGGCGGATCCCGCCAGTCCGAAGCCGGCGTTCGTGTTCGTCGAGACGCCTGAGGGACAGCTCACTCTGAAGCCGATCACGATCGGTCTCAGTGACTGGGAGTACACGGAGGTCCTGGCCGGGCTCGAGGAGGACGACGTTGTCTTCCAGGTACCCCAGGGCCTCGTGCAGCAGAGCGAGATGCTCGAATTCATGCGCAGGCGCACGTCCATGCCCGGCATGGGCCGTTGAGGAGAATTTCCCATGCTCTTTTTTGAGATCATCCGGGTGGCGCTGCAGGCGATCAACGCGAACAAGATGCGCAGCGTACTCACGATGCTCGGCATCGTGATCGGGGTTGCGGCGGTCATCACCATGGTCGCTCTCGGCACGGGAGCGCAGCGCTCGGTCGAGGCACAACTGCAGGCTCTGGGCACGAACGTGCTGACCGTCCGGCCGGGCCAGGGCTGGCACCGTGGCGTGCGGTCTGGCAGCGCGCGCATGTACCTGACCGATGCCTACGCCGTCGAAGACCGGGCGGACGCGATCGTGCTCGCCGCTCCCGAGATGGTCTCCAGCGCGCAGGTCGAGTTCAACCGCTCCAATGCCAACGTGAGGGTGACAGGCACCACGGCGAACTTTGCCGAGCTCAACAGCTTTGAGGCCGAGTACGGGCGCTTCTTCACCGCCGCGGAAGATGCGGGTCGGCGGCGGGTCGCGGTTCTCGGCGGCACGGTACCGGAATTGTTCGACAGCACTCCGCTCGAGATGCTCGGGCAGCGGATCTCGATCCGCAACGTGACGTTCGAGGTCGTCGGGGTACTGGAAGCGAAGGGCGGCTCTGGCTGGTTCAACCAGGACGAGCGGATCTTCATCCCCGTGCAGGCGGCGCAGTTCCGCATCATGGGCACGGACCGGATCGGGTCGTTCAACGTCAAGATCGCGGACGGCTACTCGCCGACGGCGGCCATGGCGCAGATCGAGCAGGTCATGCGGCGTGAGCACAAGCTCCGGGTCGGTGACGACAACGACTTCTACGTCCAGGATCGGGCCGAGCTGATGGGCACGATGCAGGAGGCGACGCAGACGTTCACCTTCCTGCTCGCCGGCATCGCCGCGGTGAGCCTGCTCGTGGGCGGAATCGGCATCATGAACATCATGCTGGTGTCGGTCACTGAGCGGACGAGGGAAATCGGGATTCGTATGGCCATGGGAGCTACGCGCAGACAGGTTCTGACCCAGTTTCTCCTGGAAGCCCTGGTCCTGTGCCTGGTGGGCGGCTTCCTGGGCATCGCCCTGGGCTTCGGAGCCTCGAAGACCCTGGCCGACCTGGCCAACTGGAGTACCGCGGTCTCGCCCGAGTCTGTGGGCATGGCCGTGATTTTCTCGGCGGTCGTGGGACTCTTCTTCGGCGCCTGGCCGGCGCGCCGGGCCGCCAGTCTAGACCCGATCGACGCCCTGCGCCACGAGTAGGCCGCAGCGGTTCGGGGCAGGGCTTGCGTCCCGGACCCGACTCGATGAGCGTAGCGTCATGAGCCATGTTTCCTTCGACACCCTGCCCGACGATGCGCGACTGTGGTGCTTCGGCGCGTCGCGCTGCCCCGATGGGGCCCAGACGGCGCACCTTCTCGACTCCATGCAGTCGTTCATCGACAGCTGGACGGCGCATCGACGGGACCTGCACGCCGGCTTCGCGTGGACACTCCAGCGGTTCCTCCTGGTGGCTGTCGATGAGTCGCGGGCCGGCGCTTCGGGTTGTTCCCTCGACGCGCTGATGGAGCAGCTGCGGATGCTGGGGGCGAAGTTGGACCTGGATCTGATCGACTCGATGCCGGTGTGGTATCGTGACGCATCCGGCTCCCTCCGCATGCGCTCGAGAGCCGAGTTCGGCGCGCTTGGCCGGCGGGGGGAGGTGACGGAGCGGACGCGTGTGTTCGATCTTACGCTGACCCGGCTCGGAGACGTCCGCGCGGGAAAGCTGGAAGTGGAGGCCGGCGCGTCCTGGCAGGGCAGCCTGTTGACCGGAGACTGAGCGGTGCGACCATGCACGCCCGCACTCGTGCTGTCGGGTGGCGGAGCGAGGGGAGCCTACCAGGTAGGAGTTCTCCGCCAGATCGCGCGCCAGCACCCGGAGCTTCGCTTCCCGGTCATTACGGGTGTTTCGGCGGGCGCGATCAACGCGACTTTCATCGCCAGCCACGCGGGCGAGCTAACGGACGCGACCGACGAGCTAACGGAACTCTGGTCTGAGCTCTCGACATCCCGGGTGATGCGCAGCGACATCACTTCGCTGCTGTCAAACGCACTTCGGATAGCGGGTAACGTCGTTTCCGGCGGATCACCTATCGCCCCGCCCGTGCGCGGCCTGGTCGACACGGCACCGCTTCGCCGCATCCTGACTTCTGTTATCGACTCGCGGACCATCCAGGCGAAAATCGATGCCGGCAGGCTCGAAGCCCTGGCGGTGTCGGCCACTTCGTACCGGACGGGTGACAGCGTCACGTTCGTCCAGGGAAGACCCGAGCTCGAAATGTGGAGTCGTTTCCGCCGCCACGCCCGCGCCGAGCGTGTCACGGTGGATCACGTCATGGCGTCAGCGGCCATTCCGCTGTTCTTCCCCGGGTGCGAGGTGGACGGGGAATATTTCGGCGACGGCAGCCTCCGTCAGACGTATCCCCTGTCCCCCGCCATTCACCTTGGTGCAGACCGCGTTCTGGCAATCTCATCGCGGTTCGCCAACGTGTCACAGACAGGAGAAGCTGAGGACGCCTACCCGACGGCCGCCCGAGTCCTGGGATTGATGCTGAACTCGATCTTTCTCGACCACCTGGATGCGGACGCTGAACGTCTGGAGCGGGTCAATCAGCTTCTGCAGCGCGTGGACCCGAAGCATCGCTGGTTGGTCCCGGAACGCGAAGTCGACCTGCTCGTAATACGGCCATCGCTTGACATGGCCCGCATAGCGGCAGGGTACGAGCGGCAGATGCCGCGAACGCTGCGCTACTTGATCCGTGGCCTGGGAACGCGTCGAGGCTCAGGCGCCGACCTGCTCTCCTATCTTCTGTTCGAGCCCCAATTCCTTTCGGAGCTGATCGAGCTCGGCGAGCGTGACGCGAAACTGAACCGGGTCCGGATCAGCCGCTTCGTCGAGGGATGTGCGCCCGCGGCAGTGTGACCGCTAAGAGGCTGCTGCGGATCCCCCCTCCTTCCAGCTGCGGCACGCAAAGACACGAGCGATGAAGTTCTCGCGCAGGCGCGGGTCGTTCAGGCGCCCCTCTTCTTCGACCGGGAGATGTGGCGCCAGTCGTAGCAGCGCCTGGGCGAACACGCCGACACCCTCGCGAGCCGGTACGCCGTCGGAATCGTACACCTCGACCCCTTCCATGCCACAGCTCGGCGAGTCCCTTTTCAGGATGTACCCGCACAAGTCGAGCTCCAGCAGCCGGCGGACCCGGTCTTCGGCGTACTCCACCATTCGATCCGTCAGGTCCTCGCCGGTCGAGGGCATCACGAGACGGGCGCGGCCGTCGGCGCCGCGCTCGAGCTGAATCTCAGGACGTGGGATCCCCAGACCGATCTCGACTTCGGGACACACGGGAACCCACTCGACGTACGGATCCAGCACCTCGGTGGCGAACCGATCCCTCTTGTGCGACCCATCGTACCTGACCTTCCTGCCCAACAGGCAGGACGAGATGCCGATGCGGATCCTGGGCTCGGTGGCCATGTCGACTGCCGCCGGACTCACGTTACTCGCGACCACCGCTCCCCCCATCGATAGTCCGACCCAGGAGGTGTCGGAGGGCCCCCTCCAGGTCCGGATAGCGGAACGTGAAGCCGGACTCGAGAAGGCGTGACGATAGGACCTGCGCGCCACCAAGCAACATTTCGTCGGCCATTTCGCCCAGGAGAAGGCGCAGCGCCGCAGCCGGCGCCGGCATGATCGCGGGCCGCCTCAGGACCCTGCCGAGAGTGGCTGAGAATTCAGCGTTCCGCACGTGCTCGGGTGCAACCGCGTTCACTGGTCCGTCCAGGTGGTCACTCGCCGCGACGTGCAGGATGGCGCCGAGAAGATCGTCGATCGCGATCCAGCTCCAGAACTGACGCCCACTGCCGAGCGGACCACCCACGCCCATGCGAAACGGTGGCAGCATCCTGGCCAGGGCGCCTCCCGCAGGGGTGAGGACGATGCCGATCCTGAGGTGAGCTACACGAATCCCCGCCTGGCGCGCGGCGTCGGCCGCCCGCTCCCACTCCACTCCCGTCTCGGCAAGAAAGCCCGACCCGGCCGCGCTCCCTTCGTCCACCTCCATGTCGCCCCGATCGCCATAGAAGCCCACCGCTGACGCGCACACCAGCACCTCCGGAGGGTGCGGCGTCGCGGCAAGGGCTCGGCTGAGCAACTGCGTTCCATTCACGCGGCTGTCACGAATCCGCGCCTTTCGCTCCGCCGTCCACAGCCCCCCGGCGACGTTCTCTCCCGCCAGGTGCACGACGACGTCGTGACCGGACACGGCCTCCGGGTTCAGAACGCCGCGGACCGGATCCCACTCCACCCGCGATGCGCCAAGCGGATCCGGCCGTGCGCCCTCCCCACGGCTCAAGCGCGTGACATGGTGGCCACCGGCCGAGAGGAGGGCGGTCAACGCCGTGCCCACCAGTCCGGTGGATCCGCTGACCAGGAACCTGGCCGGACGGTCACCGAAGTAGCGTTCGTGAAGATCCAGATCGCCTGCCGTCACGCGGTGCCGATATGCAAATGTCCTGCTCAGCCGCTCGTCCACGAATGACCCTGCCACGGCCTGGCCCACGGAGCCGCCCGGCACCCGGTATTCGATGTCATCCGTCAGCCGGCATCGGTCGGGGTCGACCGGATCGAATCCGTGACGATGCGTCCACGAGGCGAATGGACCTCTTACCATCCAATCCGTGAAGCCCCGGCCCGGATCGGAGTCCTTGTGCTCGGCCAGCCACGCGAGAGTGAACGGACCCGCGCGGAGCTCGATCTCGGTCCGATCGCCGTCCGCGACGGACCCGGTCCTGCGGAGAACCTGCACACGGTCCCACGGAGGCATCAGGCGCTCGAGGGCACCGGGCCTGGAATGCCAGTCCCACACCAGCTCCGGCACCACCTCGAGCGTCGATCCGTACGTGAATCTGCGGGACATCTACCTTCTCCTCATCTCGAACGGACTGCCTGCCAGGCAAGTCTGGCCCTGTCGGCGCCACACGCTATGATACAATTCATGATGCGCATCCTGCACGTTGCCGACGTACATCTGGGAGCCTCGTTCGCGTCGTTCGGCCCCATTGCCGACGAGCGAGCCGAGGCGGTGCTCCGCGCGTTCCGCGCTTTGCCCGAGATTGCCCGGGAGCACGATGTGCACGCGGTGCTGCTGGCGGGAGACCTTTTCGACTCGCCGCGGCCGGATGAACGAGTGGCGGCCGAGGCTCGCGAGACGATTCGTCGTCTCCTCGAAATCGTGCCCGCCGTCTTTCTCGTGCCCGGCAATCACGATCCGCTGGTGCTGCCGGGATCACCGTACGCCGACCTTCCCGAGGCCGCCCACGTGTTCGGTCAGCCCGACTTCGGCGAGCCCGTGTCGGTAGAGACCGACGCCGGGCGGCTGAACGTTTACGGCCTCGCCTACGACGTCGCTCACAGTCCGGATCCACTGGCGGGCTTCGTGCGAGTCGATCGGGACGGCGTGCACGTCGTCCTGCTCCATGGCGCGGTGCGCGATGCGCCGCATTGGTCCGGTGGAGATTCGTTACGGCTCACCCACCCGGAGCTGGAGAACCTCGACGTGGACTACATTGCGCTCGGTGATTACCATCGGTTCCGGCCACCGGAGGAGTTCTCCCCGGATGGATCGGTGCCCGCCTGCTACGCCGGCTCCCTTGCCGGCCTGGATCACACGGAGACCGGGCCGAAGGGAGTCGTTCTCGCCGAGCTGACACCCGACGCTCCCCCGCGAACCCGGCTTCTTCACTCGGCCGTCCCGCCGCTGCAGGCACTGCCCGAGGTGGATGTGAGCGCATGCGCAGACGACATGGAGACGGTGGAGAGGGTAGCTGACCTGGTGAGTAGCGAGTCTCTGCCCGTGGTCACTCTGACGGGGCAGACGGAGTACGCGGTCGACCCCGGCCGCGTGGAAGCCGAGCTTTCGGCTCGCTTCTCGTTCGCGCGGGTTCGCGATCGAACGCTCTATTACGACTCGGCCCGTCTCGGGGAGCTGGCCCGGCATGACGACGTCGTCGGGCATCTCGCTCGCCTTGGCCTGGACCGGATCCGGAACGCAGCCGACGACAACGAAGTGCGAGTTCGAGAGCGCGCCCTGCGTAAGGCGCTGCGCGCCATGGGCGCCACGTGAGACTCCCCCGCTTCGAGGCCATTCGGCTGGATTACGGGTGCCACTCGGGGCGTTTCCAGCTGCCGGACGAGGGTCGTCCCGTCGTCATCTCCGGCCGTAACGGATCCGGCAAGACGACACTTCTCGAGGCGTTCGTCCGGGCCCTGTACGGATTCAGCAAGCGGAAGCCGGAGGAGCGGAGGCTCCTCGAGCTCCGCCGGCCCTGGTCGGGCAGGCCCGCGGAAGCCGAGCTGGAATTCGTAGCAGCCGACGGG
>CAXMRU010000170.1:0-9968 GCA_964195715.1 Akkermansiaceae bacterium
CCGAACCTCCGCCTGCCGTAGCTTGCCGATAATCTGCTCCGGTGTGTACCGCTTCTGTCCCATCTTCAACCCCCTGTTCTTCTGTCTAGATCGATCCCCATACTAACTCCAGGATCGGTCTCGTTTCAGGGGGTCAGGTCACCACTGTAAGTCAAGTTTCAGTAGGGATACGCTGCGCGCGGGGCCCCACCCCACCTGTTCTCAATCACGCTCCGACTGCTCACTTTCGCCCTCCTGCCTGCCTGCTCGGACCCTGCGCCGACCTGGTCCTCCAGACAGTCCGTCTGTCTTCGGCGGGCCGGGCATCCCGGCTCTGCCGCGGAGCCAGGACCGATCACCGAGTACGCAGAGGCGAACGAGTCCAACGAAGAATCGTGGCAGACGCTCCACGTGTCCTCACATCTCGGTTCGGACCAGACATGGTTGCGGACGCTGAACATGATAGATTTGATCATGCGTCTCGAGGTCCCGGTGTTCTTCCTCGCCGGAAGATGCGACTACAACAAGACACCCTCGGTCCTGGCGGAAGCGGCTTCCGGTGCGACCGGAGGTCTACATCGGTGAGGCCGAAAACTGCTTCGAGCGCCGTTTCCGTCACAAATGATCGCGACAGTCTGATATGCTATTACTGAATCTGTTTCTGAAGAAGCTCATTCGCTCCGGACAACTCACGGTCATCACGTCGAGTGGAAGACGGTACGTGTATGGAGACGACAGGGATTCCGGGCTGAAATCGACTATCCGACTGCATACGAGGTACTTGCCGTGGCGACTGGCCATCTCTCCCGAGCTCGCGCTCGGAGAGGCATACATGGATGGCACGTTGACCATCGAGTCAGGATCGCTGCACGAGCTCATGGATCTGGTCACCGGCAACATTGGTTGGAAGCCGGACAATCGTCTGAATGCGAACAATGCCCGCCTGAAACGACTCAGAAACTACTATCGCCAGGTCAATACGCGCGGACGCTCCAAGAGGCTCGTCGCGCACCACTACGATATCAAATCTGACGTGTATGCTTCCTTCCTGGATCGAGATCTACAATACACGTGTGCGTATTTCACGGACGAGAACGTGGAGATGGACCTCGATCGTGCGCAGCGCGACAAGACTGCTCTGATCGCTCAAAAGCTGCTTGCCGAATCGGAACACAAGATCCTCGACATAGGCTGTGGTTGGGGCGGTCCGGCCATTCACATGCATAGGCTGACCGGTGCGCATGTGACCGGGATAACGCTATCGAAAGAGCAATTGACCGCGGCAAGAGGACGTGCTGAGCGGGAAGGCGTATCTGACGACGTCGAGTTCCGGCTCCAGGACTACCGGGATGTGTCGGATACCTTCGATCGGATCATGGTAGTGGGAATGCTGGAGCATGTCGGGCTACCCCAGTACAAGACTTTCTTCAGAAAGTTGTACAAGATCCTTGATGAGGACGGGATTGCTCTGCTTCACACGATCGGGCGAGCCGATGGACCGGGAATTACCGATGCGTGGACGGCGAAATACATATTTGCGAACAGCTACGCACCATCGCTCTCGGAGATCGTCCGTGCCGTTGAGCAGACAGGATTCTACATCACCGACGTGGAAGTGCTTCGGACGCATTACGCGGAAACGATTTCTGAATGGAGTCGCCGCTTTGACTCGGCTCGAGATCAAATTGTCGCTGAGTACGACGAGACGTTCTTTCGGATGTTCGAGTACTATCTGAAGATCAGCGAATTAGCTTTCAGAAATATCGGTCACGTCGTCTTCCAGATTCAACTGGCCAAGAAGCAAGACGCCGTTCCGATCACGCGGGCCTATCTGGCGAACAAGCTACCCGCTCCAGACGCATAGAGCCTTGCTCGTCTTTCCCATGGTCAGGCGTCACGTGAGCTACGTCGCAGCGGCTATGCCGCAGGAGGCTCGACAACCTGTCCGGTGTGCCAACAGCCCCGCCGATCGGACAGATCGCTGATCCAGAGGGGTATCTTCTTCCAACGACTTGCGCCGTCTACGCCTCCTCCGCCGTCGACTTTTCGGTCAGCAGGCGGTCGTCCGGGAGCGACAGATCCTCGGCGCTGATCTTGTCGATCCCGTCGACCGTGATCGCCCGCAGTCCGGTGTCGAGGGTTTCGATCCATCCGCGCTGTTTCAGGTACCAGAGGGGGAATTCCAGGTGCTCGCGGGGGACCCCGATCATCCTCTCCAGGTCAAGCGAGCCGAGGCCGCCCGACTCCGGGTTCTTCCGCCGCGCGGCGTATAGCACCGAGAGGACGCCCTTGAAGATCCGTTGATCGTCCTCACGGTTGTCGAAGGCAGCTCCCTGCTCGAAAATCTGCCACTGCAGGCTCTTGTTCCGGTCATACTGGACGTCGAATTCGGCGCGCCGCTCCGGATCCAACAGGATTTCGTAAGCCGTGTGCACCTCTCGAAACCTCTCCGCATCTCCCGACGCCGAATTGTCCGGGTGGTAGCGCTTGGCAAGCAGCCGATAGACGCGTTCAATCGTCTCGGCATCCGCATTCTGGCTGACCTGCAGGACTTCGTAATGGTCGACAAACGGGCTTTCGTTCACCAGAAGGTCCCCTCACGTTTCACGGTGTCGTTTGAGACGGCAGTCGCCCGGCATGCCGGGAAAGACATGGCACGATGAGCCTACCACCGAGCGTCGTGCAAGAGTGATCTCACTACTTCCACTGGCACTCTCGCCTGTTAGGTCGATTCATGTCAACTGCTCCGGGGGGTGAATCCCGCCCTTTCGCCTTACTTCCCAACCATTTACGGACACTGGCAAAGAGTGGCCTGTTTGCGGCATCTGCGGTCCGAGAGTATCCTCAACGGCTACCCCCATCGGCTGTTGAGACAAAAGGACACGCGATTGCGCAAGCTAAGAGTCGGGATCGTTGACCTCGTCGCACGCGGTCCGACCAATGCGATGTATGGCCGACTGATGCACGCGAACCTGGCGGGCATCATGCCACAGGTCGCCGCGGTGTGGTGTGAGGAAGAGGGCCACGAGGTACGACTGGTGTGCTATACGGGCTTCGAGAACCTCTTCGAGGAGCTTCCCGAGGATATCGATCTGCTCATTGTCAGTGCGTTCTCGCAGACGGCCCAGCTCGCCTACGCGATCAGTGCGATGTTCCGCGGACGCGGGGTGGTGACCTGTCTCGGCGGGCCGCACGCGCGCTGCTACCCCGAGGATGCGCAGAAGTACTTCGACTACGTCCTCGGTTTTACCGACAAGGCCGTGCTGAAAGATGTCCTGGACGACTGCACGCCCCACCGGCCGCTGGGTCTGTCTCTTGCCGCCTCGCAGCAACCGCATGCGGTTCCGGGGATCAGGGAGCGCTGGAAGTACATAGAGGCCACCCTACGCAAGAGCCCACTCCTGAAGATCGTCCCGATGCTCGGCAGCCTCGGTTGCCCGTATACGTGCGCTTTCTGCATCGACTCGGAGGTGAAGTACCAGCCGCTCGACTTCGACGAGATGCGGGACGATTTGCGTTTCCTGCTGCAGAAATTCAAGCAACCCACGGTCGCCTGGCACGACCCCAACTTCGGAGTGCGGTTCGACGACTATCTGGGGACGATCGAGGAAGCTGTTCCCCCCGGAAGCATCAGATTCATCGCGGAGAGCAGCCTCAGCCTTCTGTCGGAGCCCCGTCTCGCGCGCCTTCAGAAGAACGGGTTCGGGGCTCTCCTGCCCGGAGTCGAGTCGTGGTACACCCTGGGGAACAAGTCGAGTACGGGCAGGAAGCAGGGAATGGATAAGGTCCGGCAGGTCGCCGAGCTGACGAACCTCATCGTCCACCACATCCCGTATCTGCAGGTCAACATGGTCCTCGGCCTCGATAGCGATGAAGGTCCCGAGCCGTTCGAGCTCACCAAGCGTTTCGTCGACTTGTGTCCGGCCGCTTTTCCCGGCTATTCCATGCTCACGGCGTTCGGTCAGGCGGCGCCGCTGAATCTGGAGTACCAGAGGGACGACCGCGTGCTCCCGTTCCCGTTCCACTTCCTCAACAACCATCACGCCATGAACGTACGGCCGAAGAACTACGAGTGGCCGGAGTTCTACGACCGAGTGATTGATCTGACGAAGCACACCTTCTCCAAGCGAGCGATCATGCGCCGCTTGCGAGCCAATCGTGGTGCGGTCCCACGCATGATGAACGTCGTCCGGGCAGTTTCTTCAGAGGGATACGGGCGGATAAAGTACTTCACTGAGGTCCGCGAGCTGCTCTCCACCGATACATCGTTTCGCGCCTACTTCGAGGGCGAGACGGACCGCTTGCCGGACTTCTTCCGGCAGAGGGTCAAGCGCGACCTGGGACCGCTGTGGGAGTTCCTTCCGGAAGGCGCGCTGGAACACGATACTCACGCCTACCTGCGCAAGGAGACCGCCGCCGCGCCGTCCCTGGTCCAGTTGAAGGCAGTCGGGGAGTAGCCGCCTGCGCCTCGACGCTACATGACTTCCGAAAGGTCGAGCGAGGAGAGGTCGAGGACCGTGTTCTCCTCCTCGTATTGCTCCCACATTCCGATCATCGATTCGAGTCGCTCGGGATAGTCCGCGCCGAGATCCTCAAGTTCCGCTGGGTCCGCTGCGAGATCGTACAACTCCCACTCACCGGACCCGAAGGGTGCAGGCATCCACAGGATCTTCCAGTCGCCGTCGAAGAACGCCTTCAACCCGAACAGCTCATATCCGACCTGGTCCGCTCCCGCGTAGGGAGCCTCCGCGCTTCCGTCGAGCAGATCAAGCACCGACTGTCCCTGCAACATCCTCACTTCCCGGCCGTCGATCTGACTCGGGGGCTCAATGCCCGCCAGATCGAGAATCGTCGGCATGACGTCCCGGACGTGGAAGAACGAGTGGTTCATCGCACCGGCGTTGGGCTGCGCGCCGGGCATCTTCGCGATGAAGGGAGATCGAATCCCCCCCTCCGCCGTGAACCCCTTAAACATCCGACTCGGCGACATGCTCGCCTGCGCCCAGCCGGGTCCCATCTCGATGAACGAGTCGGGCCTTCCCCGGTTGTCCAGGCTGTTGTCGAACGAACCGGCCCACTCTTCGGTCCAACCGGGATACACGGCTGGATCAGCGCCATTCGCCCCGTTATCCGAGAAGAAAATGATCACCGTGTTGTCGAACTCTCCGATCTCCTTCAGATAGTTGAACAGGCGCTGGATCTGCCCGTCCATGTAGTCCACCATGGCGGCGTAGACCTCCATGTCGCGGGCGGCCTCCAGTTGGCTCTCGGGCGACATTTCATCCCACGCCTCCACGTCGGGCAGGCGGGGGAATGCCTCTGCATCCCCCGACACAATTCCCAGGTCCTTCGAGGCCTGCAGCCTGCTCTCGCGCAGCACGTCCCATCCCTCGTCGTATGCTCCCCGGTACTTGTCGATGAACTCCCCGGGGGCGTGCAGAGGGTCGTGGGGCGCCGTGTAGGAGAGGTACGCGAAGAAGGGCCGGTCGTCATCGCGGTCCGCGTGCAGCCATTCGAGAAGCACGTCCGTGTAGTAGGTAGTCGAATAGAAGTCCTCGGGGAGGATATCCACTACCTGGCCGCTGCGCCGGTAGATCATGGGCTGGGGAGGGGAGAGAGGCCTCTGGTCGCTCCAGTGGCTGCCCCCACCCGGAACGAGAATGAAAGTCTCGTCGAAGCCCCTGGCATGAGGACTTGTCTCCTCGTCGAAGCCCAGGTGCCACTTGCCCGCCATGTACGTGCGGTAGCCGTCAGCCTGGAGCACCTCGGGCAGAGCGGCGACCTCGAAGTTGAGGTAACCGGCGTAACCCGGATACTCCTCCATCTCCGGAGTCTTGAACTCCCCCATCGTTCCCAGCCCCGCCAGGTGGTTATCCATGCCGGAGAGCAGGACGGACCGCGTTGGGGAACAGCTCGGAAGAACGTGGAAGTTTGAAAGCCGCACCCCTTCCTCTGCCAACGCGTCCAGGGTGGGGGTCAGGATCTCGCCCCCGAAGGCCCCAATATCCGAGTAGCCCAGGTCATCGGCGACGATGAGCAGGACGTTGGGCCGATCAACCCGTGTCTGCGTGCTGTCCGGAGTGGACTCTGGCGCACAGGCAAACTGGAAAGCGAGTAGAGAGAAAGCAGCTACTACCGGACCGGTGGGTATTGCCTTGGCAACCATTGGGCCTGCTTGCATGAGTGGCGGAGGGGGAGACGAAAGTAACTCTATCCAATGTGATCCTATGACGCCCTCACCACCAGCTCCACTCTTCTGCCGAGGAGGTGAAGCAGAGCGACCATCTGCCCGACGGACTTGCCGTAACAGGTGGGGTCAAGAAGTCGGTAGAACTGGCTCGGTGACGTTCCGAGCCTCCGAATCAACTCCCGCCTGCTGAGCCTGCTCTCCTCGATCGCCTTGAGTGCCTCGACGGTGAGTTTGTGAAGCAGCAGTTCGCTCATGATCCGCGGGTCCCGGTTGTACTCGAGGACTGCATCGAGGTGAACCGAATCCTCATCTCCGGACTCGAGAACGCAGGTGAACGCCTCGTAACCGGCCTCCGGATCGGGGAAAACCTCGCATATCGGGTTGTCCCTTGAGGGCTCGATGTCGAGCTTCGCGTACGGAAACGTAAAGGTGTCCTTACGCGTCCGGACCTCGAAGGCCCTCTTCCGGTTGTTGGTCGTTACTTCGAGGATCTTCATAGCAGACCCTCCCTCTCCAGTGCCGCCAGAAGCCTCCGGATGCGGGCGTTCGCTTCGCCCCGCATCGCGCCGCGCTCCTCGAGGTCCCACTTCACGATGAGTCTACCGTCTCGATACACGTGAACGTGCCGCGGCGGGTGATCTCCCTTCCAGGTGAAGAAGACGTAGCCGCCGCGTCGAATCTTGCCCACTAAATAGTACCACCATTAGTAGCGCTTCGCAACACGAGTTCCCTCCGTTGAGGGCGCAGCTCGGATGGCTATCGTGGATCTCGCCGTCAACGAAACGTCACGGGCATGGCAGGAACCTTGCTTCTCTAACCCTCGTTTCCGCAGACCCGTCATCCCGGTACAAGCCGTGATTACGGGCCTTTTCGCCTTTTTGTTGCCACCTGACGTGTCGCGTCAGGTGGACGATTCGAGGTATCCATGTGGCGTGACCGCTACATGAACACAGGTGCGCTCGCACTCGGCGCGGCCCTCGTGGTTCTGACGGCTGGGACGCTCGGCAATCCTGGAAGTATGGCAGCTCCGAAAGCCCCTCGGGAGCTCAAGGCGACCGCCGACGGTCCGTACGCCGTGGATCTCGATTGGAAGCGCTCGAAGAATACAGAAAAGTACAACGTTTATCGTGACGGCAACCGGGTAGGGGAAACCAAGCGAACCGACTACCGCGACGAGGGGCTGCAACCGGCAACGACGTACGAGTACCGGGTCAGCGCGATCGACGACCATGGCGATGAGAGCAAATTGAGCGATCCCGTGCAGGTCACGACCAACGGACTCGCCGCGCCTACCACGCCGACCGACCTGGTGGCCACCGCCGTGGGTCCGAACCGGATCGACCTCGAGTGGTCGCCGTCTGACGGCGAGTCCGGAATCGACTTCTACCACGTATTTCGTGAAGGCGCCGAGGTGGCCAGCACGAACACGACGAGCTATGAGGATTCGAATCTTGCTCCGGAGACCACGTACGAGTACCGGGTGTCGGCCGTGGATGGGGACGGAGAAGAGAGCGACCTGAGCGATCCCGCCTCCGCTACCACCCTCTCCCTCGAGGAAGGACCGCCCCCGCCCGAACGCGTCACGGCCACCGAAGTCGGTTCCACTCGGATTTTCGTGACATGGAATCCACCTTCCGGGTCCGAGAGCGTGGTCGCCGGATACAACGTCTATCGGGAGGGTGACTTCGTCGGGTTCGTGGTTGCGACAGCGTTCACCGACACGGGCCTCTCCCCCGAGACCACGTATGGATACACCGTGTCCAGTGTGGACGATCGGGGAGTCGAGGGTGAAAGGAGCGAAGAAGCATCGGCCACGACGGCCGCCCCTCAGGACCTCATTCCACCGGCCTCCCCAACAGGACTCAGGGTCGTCGGGAGCTGAGTCGGTCAGTAGCTACCGGCTTGTCGGGAGCGTCAGGACCTGGCCCGGATAGATCTGACTCCCCCTGATGCCGTTCGCCGCGCGCAGCTCGGGAATGCTCGTGCCATGCTTCCGCGCGATCGACCACAACGAATCGCCTCGGCGAACCAGGTATTCCAGGCCGCCGCCATCCCAGCCAGCTGCCGCCCTCCTCTCCACGTACGAGGCGTACTGCTTCGGAAACAGGGCGACGTGGAAGTGAGGCGGGTTCCGTTCGTAGGTCGCCTCGAGCACTCCCGCGCCCTCGAGGCTCAGGAGAACGCTCTCGAGCCACGACCGACACGCGCGGTTGGTGCTCCGGCGTAGGTCCATGGCCATGCCGGTGGGGTGAACCGACCTGCGCGATGCGTTTCCGGGCTGCCGGGTGGTCGGCCTTGTCAGGCTCGTAACGACCAGCTTCTCGCCGCACGCGGCGCGGTACTGCGCCCCGAGCCGCGATACGAACAACGCGACCTCGGGTCGCGCGTACGGATGTGACATCCGCTTGATCTCGTAGTCCCCGTTGCTTCGGACGCGCACCAGGTACCCCTGGTCGACGAACCATTTCGCCTGTGCCGTGGTGCGGATGTACGTGAAGTCGTGCTGCTGGGCTATCCGGTTCTGGAAGTCCAGGGAGCTCCTGGATCCCTTCAGGCTCTGGGCGCCGGCAGGGGAGGACACGATCGCGACGCACGTGAGCGCGAAGGCAGCGACCCCTGCTCTTCGAATCAGTCTGTGCCGCCTTGTGTTGTTCACGAGCATGCCTCTAACCGATCGTCATCTCCGGCGGTGGAAGCTCCGACAGGTAGAGCACCTCGAGAGCGGCATCCTGCTCGGGCATGTGGAAGTAGTAGAACTCGCCAGCTTCTCCCAGGTCACCGCTCTGGATCATCTCACGGCCCTGGCTGGCCAGCTCGTCCCTGGCGGTCCGCATCGCCTCGAGGGTCGGGTAGATGATGCAGGTGTGGTGGAACCCCTCGCCCTTCGATTGGAGGTGCTCGACGTAGACACTGAGTCCTTCGAGGGGCTCGATCAGTTCCATGTTCGAGTCTCCCACACGGGCGACGGCCAGCCTGAACGTGTAGGGCCTGTCCTCTCCGTGCACCGTGCACCCTGCGGGCTCGATGGTCCACACGCCCCACTGGATGGACAGAGAGTCCGCGAGCGACTGTGCCGTCTGCTCAAGGTCGTTTACGACCCAACAGGTGTGATGCAGGCTGCCCGTGTCTCCGACACCCATGTGAGTCCCTTTCTGTCTCCGCCGCTCCAGGACTACCCGCTAAACGACTTCCTCCTCCTCCTCTTCTTCTTCTTCTTCTTCCTCCTCCTCCTCCTCATCGCCTCCTCCTCCCCCCCCGGGGCCCGCGCATCGCCCGCGGGCACCGGCGTTGACATTGGGTTTCCACTTGGCCGGGAATCCGGAGGAGGTGCAGCAGTCCCCCACCAAGCGGGCACGCACCACCCCCCCCGCACCGCAGCCGCTGCAGCAGGCTCCCCCCAGCCCAGCGCGCGCTCCGCGCACGCTGCCCAAGGGCGCAACCTTTTTTGCACAGCTGTACTCTGCGAGGCCCCACATTCGCCCGCGCGAGGTGCCGGCGGAGAGGGTAGCGGCGTTGGCCGCACCCCGGCGGCGTGGTCTTCTCAATGCCGGGGAAGATTTTGCTCTGAAAGTCAAGTACGTTGGGCAGGGAACGCTGCGCGTCATTCCCGTCACAGACGTGACCATGGGGGCGGGGGTGTTGCCCGTCGGGGTGATGGGCCAGATTGAGGACGCGGCGGAGGTGTTTGCAGCCGAGCAGACCCAGAAAGGGAACGCGCGCCCTCCTCTGCTCGACCCGTGGTTGGCCAGCGTGCGGGCGCCGTTCGTCACGCCGGAGGTGGGGCAGGGGGAGGGGGGGG
>CAXMRU010000171.1:0-34321 GCA_964195715.1 Akkermansiaceae bacterium
TGCCATAGATGGACCCGCTTCTCCAACCGGTGAACCGGTCGATCAGGACCACTTAGCCGCATCGGCCGGCCCGCTCCCAATAGCGCAACCCGTCATCTCCTCGATGTGCCGCGGATCGTTGAGCACGGGGGGGAGGTTGACCGGCAGCCTTACGCGGTCGTGATCGAAGGCGTACCGGGGCCACCCTCGATCGCGAGAGGACTCTCGGAATCGGTCAAGTTGAACGTTTCGATGCATACGTCGTATGGTAGATCGCCTGCATCTACACGCCGATCTTGCGGACCCGCAGGATCGGTCATCTGTAGCATTCCGCACCCGAACCTTGTCGCCCCAAGCGTCGAGGTCCGTCAACTGCCGTAAGTCTGGCCGGCCGGGACGACGGTGGTGCCAACGGCCGGGACGACCGCACCACGCAGTGCGCCAGGCTTGGCGCACGAGGCCCCACGCAGTGACGTGCGACCGCTACATCACTGGTTTCCTGTTAACCGCGCCCTCGGTCCCAAGGGACTGCTTCGGGGTTTATTTGGGTGGCGTGGTAGGGGCAGCATTCCGGTCGGCCAGTACGGGGCATCCTGGGGCGTCATCCTTCCGACGCGGGGAGACGCTTTAGGACGAGCAGTTCGTGGGCATCAGGTACAGCTCGGGGGCGCTGGGCACCCCGGAGCATGATCTTCACGACGATGGACAGTTGAGGGGCATCACCTACCTTCGGCCGATCCCGACTTCGGCATGACTGCCCACCCTCCCCAGCCATGCGGGTGACAGGGCATCCTTGAAATGCAGGATGCCCTGCGGGCTGGATGTCGGACAACTGCCCGATCTCCTCGGTCCCCGGGAGATCCATGGGCATGCTCCCCACGCCGATGCGGTGGATGGGCATCCGCCACCGCTAGGAACCCGATCTTCAGGCGACCCCGACATCGGCGTGATGCCGAGGTGTACTCGGGCAACCTGGTTCACCACGTCGGGGACAAGGTCTGTTCCTGTGGACCGACTCCGGGACGCGAAGCTCACGGTGTGGGGCATGGCGAGGATCGTGGCGAGCCTATCGTGGCCTCGGTGCGTCGTAGTTGTGGTCCCCATCCACTACGACGAGCAATAGGGGGGCATCAACTACCGCTCAGCGACAATTCCTAGCGCGCGCACCGTAACCCGGTTTTCGTGCGCACACTTTTCGACCTTGCGCACCGCCGACCCGTTTCCGTGCGCGACCATGGCAACGCGAATCGGCCGAAACGTTGCCATTTCCGTTGCCAAAACGTTGCCAGAGCCCTTTTACGTGCTCTGACGGGAGGTCATTTTCACTGATGCCAGCGCAGCAGTGCCAAGCACGAATGATGCGATAAACCAAGGCCACACGCGGTATTTCCCTGGCTGCTCGATCGTGGCCCGGACGGAGATCGATGAGCCCGCCGCGAGGTCCAGGCCGCTGAACCTGCGAACCGGCACCCTCATGTCGCCGCTGACCGCCGACTCTTCGAGCCCCGACACCGTCAGGTCCAGGCCGGGCACGGGCATGACCAGCAGTTCCAGTCTCCCGGTCTCGCTGGGAAGGCTCAGTACGTAGTCGGACGAGGGGATGACGTACTGGATCACGACCCGAATGCCTGACGGCGACAGTGGGCCAACGTAGCCTATCTGTTCCCCCGTCACGATCAGGTCCTCGGCCGCAACGCCGGCGGCGGATGGCACTACCCCGTGCGCGCCGCTAGCCAGTGGAGCGATCCAGACGGCTATCGTGTCTGCCTCCCCCACGACCGTCCGGTCGGGAAGTCCCTCGACGTCGATAATCTCCTCCACCTGGAGACCCGACATGGCCGGCGTGACGACAACGTGGCGGATGGCCGTCCTCAGTCCCGTGTCCGGCCCGGCGACGACCAGCGTGTCGTATACCAGAACCGTGTACGAGTCCAGGGCATCCTGCGACATCGTCGAGTGGACCGGCTCACCCCAGTACAGAATCCCGTCGTGACGCGCGGCTCCCAGGTAGACGGTGCCGGATTCCACCTCGTCCTCGAACGAGAAGACGAACCGTCCGGATGCATCGGTGGTTGCCGAATCCACCAGGGCGCCGGTCTGCTCCGTGACCCGGTGCAACTCGACGACAGCCTTCGCCACCGGCACAGAATCGGGAAGAAGGACGACTCCCCTGATCTCCTGCGCCCACGCACCGCGCACAGGATACAGGCCGGCCAATGCTGCTCCGCAGATGACAGCCATGAGGCAAGCGAGCCGGTACAGGCCGAGCCTCCCCAGCAGAGCGCGCTTCACGGAATGAACCGACCGAAGTCTTCAGGATCGAGACGCTTCAGGTAGTCACGCAGCTTCTCCGGCGGCGCACTCTCCCCTGTGCCAGAAGGCGAGTCGCTCGTTCCCGATGGTCGGGCGAACCCGGGCTCCAGCGTCGCGCCCTCAATCTCGACCGGCGTGCGGTCCAGGAGATCCGCGTCCGCGAAGATCGGAGCCGACGCCCTGAGGGCGAGGGCCACGCTATCGCTGGGACGTGAGTCGATCGTGATAACCTCGCCGTTGCGCTCAAACATGAGCGAAGCGTAGTAGGTGTTGTCGACCACCCTGGTGATCAACACCCGCACCAGCTCGCTTCCCAGGCTGCGAACGACCGTGTTGAGAAGGTCGTGCGTGAGAGGCCTGGAGAACTTGATGCCCGCGAGCTCCATCGCGATCGCGCTCGCTTCTCCTGGACCGATCCAGATCGGGAGCACTCGTTCCCCATCGACCTCCTTGAGGATCACCACAGGGGTGTTGGACGCTTTGTCCATTCCGAGACTCGCGACTTCCAGTTCGATCACTCCACTCCACCCTTCCCCGATCCCCAGCGCATCATGTACCGACGTCCCACGAAGACAGGTAGTGCTTCTGCTCCTCCGAGAGTGTGTCGATGCCAATGCCCATGGCCTTCAGCTTGAGGCGGGCGATTTCACGGTCCATCTCGGCTGGCACTCGGTGCACTTCCCGAGTGAGTGCCCGTCCCTCATCGCTGAGCAAATACTCCGCCGCGAGAGCCTGGTTCGCGAACGACATGTCCATCACGGCCGCAGGGTGGCCCTCCGCCGCCGCGAGGTTGATCAGACGACCTTCCGCCAGCAGCACGATGCGTCGCCCGTCGACCACATACTCGACGGCTTCAGGCCTGACCTCAAGGGCGTCATCGTCCGCGATCTCACGCAAGCGACGAATGTCGATCTCTACATCGAAATGCCCGGAATTCGCTATGATCGCACCGTCCTTCATCGCTCGGAAGTGCTCCTCGCGAATCACGCTTGTGTTGCCGGTCAGGGTCAGGAACAGGTCGCCCACGGGTGCGGCTTCGGACATCGGTGCCACTTCGAAGCCGTCCATCGATGCTTCGATCGCTGCCACTGGCTCCACTTCCGTGACGATGACCTTAGCCCCCGCCCCGCGCGCTCGAAGCGCGACCCCACGCCCACACCACCCGTATCCTGCCACGACCACGGTGGATCCGGCGAGGAGCATGTTCGTGGCCCGGATCACGCCATCGAGTGTCGATTGACCGGTGCCATAGCGGTTGTCGAACAGGTGCTTGGTGAGACTGTCGTTCACTGCCATTACCGGGAACTGAAGCACTCCGTCCGCCGCCATGGCGCGCAAGCGAATGATCCCGGTAGTGGTCTCCTCGGTCGACCCCAGTACACCGGACACCAGGTCCTTGCGCTCCTCAGAGGACATGCCGGATACCCATTTCCGGAGCGTCGGCGCCAGGTCATCCAGCCGCTCGAGCGCTATCATGTGGAGTGCGCTGACGAGGTCCGCCCCGTCATCCATTGTTACGGTCGGTCGATGTGCGAGAGCCTCACGAATGTGGTCGTAATACTGATCGTTGTCCTCCCCTCGGACGGCGTAGACAGAGATCCCACACTCCTCGACGAGATATGCAGCCACGTAGTCCTGGGTCGACAACGGATTCGAAGCACACAACACGACATCCGCTCCGCCAGCCTGCAAAGTACGCATCAGGTTGGCGGTCTCCGTCGTCACGTGCAGGCAGGCCGACACCCTTACACCTTCAAGCGGACGCTCGCGGGCGAATCTCTCCCGGATCTGGGTCAGTACCTGCATCGATCGATCCGCCCATTCCACACGACGACGCCCTTCCCCCGCCAGCGTCAGATCTGCAACATCACAAGGTACCGTTGCGTGCGTCATATCCTCAGTCTCCATATTTTCGTAACTTCAGTTTCACCTTCGGGTGTACGGCCTCAAGAACTCCGTTGTCAGACAGCGTCCAGGAGGTCCTGCACCCGGTTCAGTCTCTCCCAGCTGAATCCACCGTCCTCCTCCGGGTCTCGACCGAAATGCCCGTAGACTGCCGTGCGACGGAATATCGGTCGTTTCAGACCGAGGACCCCGATGATCTCGCGAGGCCGGAGGTCGAACACAGCGCGTACCGCCTTCTCCAGCATCGAATCGGATACACTGCCCGTTCCGTACGAATTCACCATCACGGAAACAGGCTGTTCCACACCGATCGCGTAAGCAACCTGTATCTCGACCTCTTGTGCGAGGCCCGCCGCGACCAGGTTCTTGGCCACCCAGCGAACGGCATAGCTGGCGGATCGATCCACCTTCGAAGCGTCTTTACCGCTGAAGGCGCCGCCCCCGTGGCTTCCTACCCCCCCGTACGTGTCGACGATGATCTTGCGCCCGGTGATACCGGTGTCCCCGTGGGGCCCGCCCGTCACGAAACGACCCGTCGGGTTAATGTGGTGCTCGACCCTCGATTCGTCGTACAGGTCGGCCGGCATTACCGGCCGGATGACGTGCTCGATGACGGCAGCTTTGAGGTCGTCGAGAGCGATGTCCGGATCGTGCTGAGCGGACACGACCACCGTGCGAACCCGCTCCGGGGCTTGCGCACCGTACTCTACGGTCACCTGCGCCTTGCCGTCCGGGCGCAGCCAGGGCAACGTGCCGTCCTTCCGAACCTCCGACAGCCTGCGAGTCAGACCATGAGCCAGCGAGATTGGCAGCGGCATCATCGCGTCCGTTTCGGCAGATGCATAGCCGAACATCATCCCCTGATCGCCGGCTCCTCCCGTGTCGACACCCTGGCCGATGTCGGGAGACTGCTCACCGATCGCGATAAGAACAGAGCAAGAACGGTAGCTGAAGCCGAAGTCCTCGCGGTCGTAGCCGATTCCCCGGATCGTCTCTCGTGCTATCTCGGCGTATCGAATCGTTTGATTGCTGGTGATCTCACCGGCCAGGACCACCAGGCCCGTCGACACGAGCGTCTCGCACGCGACCCTCGCGTCCGGGTCTTCGGCCAGAACCGCATCAAGCACGGCGTCCGAGATCTGGTCCGCTACTTTGTCCGGGTGTCCCTCTGTGACGGACTCCGACGTAAACAGATGATGGCTTTCGGGTACCACGTATTCCCCAACCTTCCTTTGATCTGTGCCAGGCGGCCGGAAGCTACCGGGCACCTATTCCTCTGACAACCCGACCGCTGGCTGCTCGGCAAGTGCCCCACAATCGGCGAGGTAACGTCGGACCGGCCCCCTGATATCGTCTCCGCTTTCCGCACGATCGAGCTGCCGCACCAGCTTCTTGAGATCCTTCGTCGAAACGTGGCGGATTAACTCCCGAATCTCGGGAAGTCCCGTCAGCGCAACACTGAACTTCCGGTAACCAAGGCCCAGCAGAACTGCGACGCCGATCGGGTCCCCGGCAAGCTCACCGCACACACTGAGATCGAGCGCGTGCCGGGCACTCTGCTCGGCGACCCGCCTGTACATCCGGACCAGTGCGGGATGAAGTGGATCATACAGCTTGCTCAGCTTCGCATTTCCTCGATCGACAGCCAGGACGTACTGCGTGAGGTCATTGGTCCCCAGACTCACGAAGTCGACGTAGGGCGCGAACAGATCCAACGTCTCCACGGCAGCCGGCGTCTCTACCATCAGTCCGAGCGGTATGCGGGTACCCCCGTCCACCAGGCCCAGGGACGAGTACACGTCCATTAACAGGTCGCGAGTTCTCTTCAGCTCCTCCACTGTGGTCACGAACGGAATCAGCAGGCGCAGGTTCCCCGCTTCTGCGGCGCGGGCCGCCGCTCTCAGCTGGTTGACGAACAGGTCCGGCATATCCAGGCAGATCCTGATCGCCCTCCATCCGAGGTACGGATTGTCCTCCTGGGGAAGTGCCAGGAAGATCGGAAACTTGTCCCCTCCGATGTCGAACGTCCTCAGGGTCACCTCGCGTCCGGGAAACGCTTGCAGAACCATCCGGTAGGCGTTGTACTGATCCTCCTCGTCCGGAACCTCCCGTCTTCCGATCACCAGGAATTCGGACCGGAAGAGCCCGACCCCGTCTGCCCCTAAGCGGACGGCCTCCTCCACCTCGTGCGGAAGATCGAGATTCGCCTGAACGGTGGTGTGAACGCCGTCAACCGTCTCGGTGGGCCGCCCGGCCAGCTTCTGGAGCATCTCGCGCCGGTGACTCGCCTGTGCGACCGCCCGGTGGAACCCCTCGACCTCATGGGGGCTCGGGTTGACGCGGATCTCGCCGGTCCGGCCATCCACCAGCAGCCGGCTGTCCTGTTCGATCGACTGAAGTTGAGCTCCCACCGCGAGGACGACGGGAATGCCCAGGGCACGTGCGAGTATCACGCCGTGGGCGCCCCGGGATCCGCCCGACAGCACCACGGCCAGTATGTGCTCCGGATCGAGGCGGGCCGCCATGCTGGGCGGCAGCTCGCTTCCGACAAGCACCGCAGGCTCTTCTCCCTCGACCGCCAGATCAGACGGATCGCTGTGACCGAGAAGGTGCGACAGAACACGCACCCGAACATCATGCAGGTCCGCCAGCCTGTCCACGAGCATGGCGTGCGCGCCCTCCTGCATACGGATCCGCATTTCCAAGACCTGCCAATCGAAAGCCCTCTCGGCGCAAATGTAATTGTCGCGTATGTAGCGCACTGTCCCCTGAACCACATCGGGGTCCTCGATCATCATGGCTTGCGACTCGAAGACCTTTCCCTCGAACGTGCCGATGCGACGAGCCGTCTCGGCCTGCAGGTGGGCAACGTATTCCAGCGCATGAGCCCTGGCCTGACCGAAACGTTCCACCTCGTCCTCGACCTCTTCCGGCCGAATCGTGCGATGCGAAACGAGAGGGATGTCCCAATCGATCCAACGGATCGGACCCAGTGCTCGCCCTGCGGAGGCTCCCACGCCTTCCAGGATTCGCGACATGTCAGTCCTCGATCTCATATTCAGAATCGGATTCTCCGAAACGCCCACGGACGAGCGCTACCAGTGCCTCGACAGCCTCACGCGCATCTTCTCCCACGGCCTTGATCGTGACGTCCGAACCGCATTCTGCCGCCAGCATCATCACCCCCATGATGCTCTTACCGTTAACCTCCAACCCGTCCTTCTCGACTGTCACGCTGGCGGAGTACCTTGACGACAGCTTCACGAACTCCGCCGCCGGCCGCGCGTGCAGGCCGTAGCGGTTGAGAATCGTGACGACCCGTCCGTCTTTCGCGACGTCCCCGCTCATGTCCCTCAAGTTCGCATTCTCGTTCAAGGCTCAGCCCAGCAGACCGCCAACAAACCACAGCACCCCCGCCAACATCAGCAAGACCGCCGCCATATGGCCGCCCTGGCGCGGAAACCGGAACGCCGCAAGTGCTGTGACACTTCCGAGACCCAACACCGCGATCGAGGAGATAGCCTCGACCTGCCCCGCCATGAGACGCGCGGAGAGCAAGACTGCCACGGCTCCGGTGAGCAGGAGGTTCAGCGGCCAAAGGCGACCGGACCAACGCTCGAGCCACACCCCCTTCAGAAGGCGCCCTACCGAAAGGCCGGCCTCCCAGCCTGCCAGGAAGGCCCATGTTCGAATGATGAAGTGGCCCGCATTGTAAAGAACGAGAAAGATGGCTGCGCTCCAGACGGGTCCAGCTCCGAGAACGAATGCGAGAATCCCGACGAGCAGGCAGACAGGTCTCCACTGCGCCCACACCGCCCGGTCCCCCACCGTCCCCAACGGTCCTCTCAACGCCGTTCTGAATCTCTCTATCTTCTTCGGATCCGTCCCGTCCTGCTCGAGCCGACAAAGCGCGCTGACTGCCATCGCGCACAAGTACGGATGACCGTTGAATGCTCCCATGCTCCGCTCGACTGCCTCGCGCAGCCGGACGGGATCTCCCGCGTAGATGCGCCTCAGAAGCGGGAGCATCGCGTAGGCAATCCCGGTCCCGACGAGCGTGCCGTAGTTCCAGGATCCCTGGACCGCGAAAGTACGGGCCCACGCAGCCAGCCGGTCGGACCGGAGCGGCATCATGGGAGCCCGCCCAGCAACAGCAGGGCAGCCGCCCCAGCACCCACCAACAGAAGCGGCCAGCCACGGATCCCGAATGCCGACACTCTCGCGGCCGAACCGGCCGAAGCAGCGATGCCGAGCACCAGGGCCACGAGAGCGTACCCACCAGCTGCAGATGGGCCGGTCCCGACCGCGAGTGAGGTAGCAAGCACCGCCGGAATCAAGAACGAAGCCACCAGCACGCCACCCCTGAGAGCGTCCAGGCCGATCGCTATTCGATGACGCCGCTCGAGCAGGTCCGGATCCGCTGCGAGCTCGGAGGCTGGACTCATGATGCGCTCATTAAGGCGCCTTCGGACGTGAACCGTCACGGCTCCGATCCATCCAAGGCCCCACCCGATCGCCAGCGCAAGCAGGAGCGCGCCAAGCGCCTGGCCTCCGACTGCGGCGAACGCGGCTCCCGCGACCAACCCCGCTGGTCCAGTATCGGGATAGCGCGAAGCTCCCAGCGGCGGATGACGCATGGCATACAGTTCGAGCACTGCCCCGACCAGCATGCCGGCCGCCGGGTTTCCGAGAAGCAATCCGCCGATCGTTGCCGACACCAGTGGTCGTGAGATCATCACCTGCGGCCACGATACGGCATCCATGCCTACCGCCGATCCGGCGGCGACGGCCAGAATCCACGTGCCAGGGCCCAGATACAGATCAGTCCACGACATCGACCAGATCCCGCAGCTCGACCTCACGTCCGGCAGGTAGATCACGCGCCGTGACGCGGGAGGCTGTCTCCGCGATGACTTTCAGATCTTCCGACTCCGCACGTGTAAGACACACATACGTCAGCACCCGCCTGCGCCCCTCCGATGCGTGTAATCCGCCCAGATTGATCCGCCGCCCCGCCAGGAGACCGGCTTCGGCCAGGGCTCGCATTTCGCCAGTTCCCCGCGTGAGCAACGCTCCTCGACCAGGCCGGGCGTCGAGCTCCTCGAACCTCTCGATGGCCTGCGCGACAGACACGAAGTCGGCCGTGGTCCGCTCCGGAAGCCCGGCACTGTACAGATCCTGCTCCCAGCCGCTTTCGGCGAGGCCATCTCCCACGACAACGTAGTAATCGATGCCGAGCCGCATTCCCCAACCAACGATCACCTGCCCGTGAAGCAGGCGCTCGTCAATACGGAACAGTACCAGGGTCATTACAGGGAATCCGGGAGGAACGCCGAGGTTCCAGCGTGTCCCTTCTCGATCAGACGATCGGAGAGATCGATCAGCTCCATGTCGTTGTGGAACATGAAGTCCAACAGTATGGCCAGGCTGACCCCGCAGATGACGGACACATCGGCGCCCTCTCGGGCCGCCGACCTGGCCGCATGCGCACAGCTGCCGCTGACGAGGTCCACGAACACGATAGCGGGTCCGCGGCCAACCGCTTCACGTATCCGGCTCGAGAGTTCCGCAGGCGAGCGCTCCACGTTGGAGATCGGCACCAGTACTCCCGAGACACCAGCAATACCCTCCGCCGTCTCCACGAGGCATCGAGCCAGGTCACCGTGCGCGACCACGATTCCCCGGACCTCACTCATAATCCTCCTCGAGGTAATCCCGCAGCGGCTGCATCATGAGGCGCATGTTCTGCTCGAAGAGCCGAGCGCTGTCGATTCCCGCGTATCGCAGGAGGTGGTTCATCGCGACTACCTCGCTGATGACCGTGATGTTCTTCCCGGGATTCAGTGGAATGACGACTTTCGGTATGGACGTGCCCAGAATCTCCGTCGTCTCCCGCTCAAGACCCGTCCGGTCGTAGCTGGAGCTGGACCGCCAATGCTCGAGTTGCACGACTACCTCGATCCGCTTCTGCTGTCGAACGGCGCGGACCCCGAAGAGTGCTCGCACGTCGATGATGCCGATGCCGCGGATCTCCATATGGTGCTGCTGGTGCTCGTGGGCGTGTCCGATCAGGACGTCGAACCCGCGCCGGTGCACCAGCACCACATCGTCCGCCACGAGCCTGTGACCACGCTCGACCAGGTCGAGGACACACTCGCTCTTGCCGATGCCGCTGGCTCCGACGAAAAGAAGCCCAACTCCGTAGACGTCGGTCAGTGAGCCGTGGATCGCCGTGGAGGGTGCGAATTCCTCTTCCAGGAACGGCTTGATGCGACGGTAGAACTCGCCTGTCTTGAGGTTCGACTTGATCACTGGGATCCCACGGTCCTCGGCGAGCTGCAGCAACTCCGTTGGAGCGTCCAGTCCTTTCGTCACGAACACGACCGGGATGTCGAAGTCGAGGAACTGCTCGAGTACCTCCCGTCTCTTGCTTTCCTCGAGCGAACGGAGGAACATGATCTCGGTTTCGCCCAGTACCTGCATGCGATGATGCGGGAACCGGTCGGTAAACCCTGCCAGCACCAAACCCGGACTCGAAATATCCGCACTGTTGATCTCACCCGACATGCCCGCCTCACCCGCCAGGAGAGTGAGGTCGAGGCTCTTCTGCCGATGCTCCAGGATATCTGAGATCTGGAGAATGCTCACGACTCCGTCTCTTCCGTCAGGCCGGCGGAGAGCTCAACACCACCTTTGCGATCACGAACCCGCTCACGACTCTTCTTCAGCTGGCGTGATAGCTTTTCGTATACCCGGTCCACCGCCGTTCGGAATTCCGGCGCCTCTGCTCGGGCATGAACCATTGCGCCACGGCGCACGCTGACGTTTGCCTCCACCGTGCAGCGATTCTTCTCTTCCGACAGCGTCACATCAATGCGAGAGACGCCCTCGTCGAAACGTGCGAGGCGCCCGAACCGCTCCTCCATGTGCTCTCTCAAACCCTCCGCGAGCGCCACGTTCCTACCCGAAATGATGATCTGCATCCCGTGCCTCCTCTAGCGTGATGCTGCCTTACGCAAGATATCCTCCACTTCGTCCGAAGTCGCCTCCCAGATAAATCGAGCCGCGTGCCGCTCGGCGTTGGCTCCGAATTCCTCTCGCAACCTCTGGTTCTCCACGAGTCGCCTGAGCGCCGAGGACCATTCTGTCACGCTGTCGTGCGGCACCAGGAACCCGGTCACGCCGTCCCTGACTGACTCGCGCAGACCCGGCGAATCGCTCGCCACGGACGGGGTTCCGCATGCCGCGGCCTCCACATTGGTGATTCCCCAGCCCTCTTTAGGTGACGGATACACATTTGCCCACGCCGACCGCAGGATTCGGACTTTTCGGTCCTCCGAAACGAATCCTGGAAAAAACACCTGGTTCCCGAGATCCAGATCCTGGGCCAGGAGTTCGAGCCGGTGCCGGTCATCCCCCTGGCCGACGACGATGAACTTCACGGTCAGCCCCTCGCGCCGAAGCCGATCCAGCGCCCGCAGGACGATGTCGATTCCCTTGTAGCGGCGGAGGCGGCCCACGTACGCGATCGTAGGCGTGGCGGCGCGGTCAGTGTCCGGGTCGGGTCGGAACACCGAGTGATCGATTCCCGGGTAGCTTACGTGGATGCGAGCTCGTGAGAAGCCGCGGTGCTCCAGATCCCCGGCTGTGCTGTCCGAGATGACCACCACCTCACTCCGCCTGTACACGACGGGCATCAGGCGCTCAGCTGCCCATACAGTCGCAGCGACGGGGAAGCTCTCCTGCTGAAACGCGGTCGATCCGAACAGATGGGGAACCAGTCCCACGACAGGCGTGTCCACCCAGAACGGTGTAAACAGGGGTAGCTTGTTGATGTCCTCGACGACGACATCAAAGACACCCCCCGCCGCTACGACGGACCGGTACCCCCGTCGTACGTGCAGCGGAAACGTGTACCGAGTACCGGTCCGGACCACGCGCATCCCGTCAACGATCTCCTCGCCGCGTGCCGACTCCCAGCCCGAGACGAGCAGAGACACATCGTGTCCCCGCGCCACCAAGCGCCCGAAGATCTGGTGGAGATGCACTTCCGCGCCCCCCGCCTCCGGGTTGAGTCTGTCCTGCCAGTTCACGACCAGAATACGCACTGTCAGGCTGCTGAAGGACCCTGGGCGACCGCGTTACCAGCGCCGCGATGGTCTGGGCGCATGGGCTTTGCCGGTCGATACTGCGTCACTCGTCGTCGAAGATGCTTCAGCATCGCCTTCCTCCTCGTTCCTTGCCTCGCCTCGGCAAGACGGCCACAGGCGCGAAGCGACTGTGGCGCGCGACCACCCAGGGTCCTTCAGCAGCCTGCAGGGGTCCGGCCGGCCCAGGAATTGGTGATTTCGCGCCCCACGGCGTCCAGCACGCCGTTAACAAACCCCGGGCTGTCATCGCTGCCGTAATGCTCCGCAAGGCGGATTGCTTCATGGATCGCGACGCGTGGCGGGACATCATCGATCGTCAGTATCTCGACCGTTCCTATGCGGAGGATGTTACGATCGATCGCTGATAGGCGGTCCAGCCGCCAGTTCGGCATGCAAGCCTCGATACGGCTGTCGCATTCAGGAAGTTGCTCATCCAGCGCCTTGATCAGACGGTCGATGTATGGTCGGTACCGTGCGCTCACACGACGCCCGCCCAGGGCCTGGCGGGCCCAATCACGAATCGGACCTTCCCCCGTCATGTCCCAACCGTACAGGACCTGCAGCACCCAGCTGCGAGCCCTGGAACGCGGGTTGACGGGCTTCATTTCAGGCGGGCTGCCAGATCGCACATTTCGAGCACTGCAAGGGCCGTTTCCTCGCCCTTGTTCCCCTTTGAGCCTCCAGATCTCACCATCGCCTGCTCCCCGTCATCCGTCGTCAGCAGGCCGAAACCGACGGGCACTCCCGTTTCACGTGCGAGAGCCTCGAGGCCCACAGTCGCCCCCATTGAGATGTACTCGAAGTGCGGCGTTTCGCCGCGGATGACACACCCCAGGGCGATGACTCCGTCGTAATGACCACGCGTGATGACCAGGCGCACCCCGAGGGACAGCTCCCATGCGCCGGGAACGCGCACCACATCGATGTGCTCGGGGTCTACGTCGTGCGCCTCGAGACATTGGCGGGCGCCATCTTCGAGCCGCCGGGTGATCGGCTCGTTGAATCGGCTCACCACGAGGCAGAGCCTGAGATCCCGCCTCCCGGTTGAGCCCTCTCGGGCGCTCATCAGGATCCGAGCAGGTGGCCCAGCTTTTTCCGCTTGACCTCGAGGTATTCGTTATTGAGATCGGTCGGCTCAACCTCCAGCGGGACCCGGTCGGTGATCTGCAGACCAAATCCCTCCAGGCCCATGAGCTTCTTCGGGTTGTTCGTCATCGCTCTGATCTTCTCGAGACCCAGGTCGAGCAGGATCTGAGCACCAATCCCGTAGTTGCGAAGATCCGCAGGGAAACCCAGCATCTCGTTCGCCTCTACGGTATCGTGTCCCCGGTCCTGAAGCTCATACGCCCGCAGTTTGTTGAGCAGGCCTATCCCGCGCCCTTCCTGGTCGAGATAGACGATCACTCCACGGCCCTCCTCCGCGATTCGACACATCGCCGCCTGAAGCTGTCCACCGCAATCGCACCGACCTGAGTGGAACACGTCACCCGTCAGACACTTGGAGTGGACTCTCACCAGCACGTCATCGAGTCCCGCCACTTCACCGCATACGAGGGCAATGTGTTCCCTGTCGTCCACGAGATTCGAATAGCCGATCACGCGGAACTCCCCGTAGGGCGTCGGAAGGGTCGCCTCGGCCACCCGGCTCACCAGACGCTCGTTCTTGAGGCGATAAGAGACGATCTGAGCAACGGTGATAAACGGCATGTCATGTTGGGTCGAAAACATCTCCAGCTCGGGCCGCCGGGCCATCGTCCCGTCGTCGTTCAGGATCTCGCAGATCACTCCGGCCGGGGCCAGGCCCGCGAGTCGTGCCAGGTCCATCGAGGCCTCCGTCTGTCCGACCCTCTGAAGGACCCCACCCACTTTCGCTCGCAGAGGAAACACGTGGCCCGGTCGAATGAAGTCGGACGGCTTCGAGGTCGGGTTGACCGCCATCTGGATGGTGCAAGCCCGGTCGCCGGCGGAAATGCCCGTAGACACACCGATCTCCGCCGTAGCATCGATCGATACGGTGAACGCCGTACCGTTCGGGTCTTGCCCGCGACCGTCCGACATCAAAGGCAGGTCGAGGCGATCCGCAATCTCCGGAGCGAGTGTCAGACAGATGAGTCCCCGCCCGTGAGTCGCCATAAAGTTGATCATCTCCGGTGTGACGCGTTCGGCAGCACACACCAGGTCTCCCTCGTTCTCCCTGTCTTCGTCATCGGCCACGATCACGAGACCGCCTGTCCTGATGACGTCTATGGCTTCATTTACTAATCGGTCTTCGGAGGACAACACCGTCCGACCCCTCTCTATCTGTGCGTCAGGCCGCACCGGCTTCGCGGTACGGTCGCAGTAACTGGTCCACATACTTACCTACGAGGTCGGCTTCGAGATTGACGAGCGATCCCGGGTCAAGCCGACCCACGTTGGTATGACTCCATGTATACGGAATGATCGCCACTTCCGCGACGTCCTGAAAGAGGCGGTTCACCGTGAGGCTGATGCCGTCGAGGGCGATCGACCCGTACAGCACCGTGAGCCTCGCTATTTCTGCCGGCATGCGAAAACGCAGGAAGACAGTCTCCCCTGCCTTCTCGACCTCAGCAATCTCGCCGACTCCGTCGATGTGGCCCTGAACGAGATGTCCGCCCATCGGCTCGCCGGCGCGGATGGCCCGTTCCAGATTGACCTCGCGGCCCGGAGTGAACTCACCCAACGTCGTACGCGAGAGCGTAGTGCGAATCGACTCGAACGTGAATTCCTCGGCCGCTACGTCGAATACCGTGTGGCAGACTCCGTCGATGGCCAGGCTGTCGCCCTCACTGAGCAATCCCGCCAGCTCGGGCGCCGACAAGCGGAAACGAATCCCCTTGTCGAACTCTTCTCGCCCCGCGACGCGTCCCACCGTCTCCACAAGTCCAGTGAACATCAAGCAGCCTCTCTGAGCGCTTCACGCGCCTGCAAGTCCTCCAGCTCGAGAAGGGCATCCCGTCCGAGCGGGTCGTGATGCACGACCCGCCAGTCGTCAGGGTCCGTTCTCGTACCTTCCGCGAACGCGGGCACTCCCTGCGGACCGAATATGACCGGAGCATAGATCAGGTATTGCCTTCGCGCGTGACATGCGCCGAGGAGGGCCCCAGCGAGTGTTCCTCCACCTTCCGCCAGAACGGAACGTATTCCCCTCGCCTGCAGCTCGCGCAGTACAGAATCCAGGTCAAGCCGCGTTCCGTCGGCTCTCACCTCGGCGACCGTGGCCCCGCGAGCCTCGAGAGCCTTGCGCCGGGCGGCTTCGCAATCCACCCGACACAGCACCAGTAGGGGCGCTCGCTCGATGCTGCTCGCCAGCCGTCCTGCGGGATCGATTTCGAGGCGCGGATCGAGCACGACTCGCACGGGCGGTATTCGGGGGCTCGAGCAATGGCGAACCGTGAGTAACGGGTCATCGATGACGGCTGTCCTGCCCCCCACCATGATGGCGTCGTGTCCGGCCCTGAGTCGATGAACGAATGACGCCGCCTCCGGCCCCGTTATGTCCGTCCGCTCACCCGGGCGTGCGGCGATGCGTCCGTCCAGGGACAGGCCCAGTTTGAGGGATACCCACGGCCCGCGGCCCTGACGATCCCAGATGAAGGGACCGTTAAGGCGAGCCGCCTCCTCCGAACGCACGCCACCCACGACTTTGAGGCCGGCCGATTCCAACTCCCGGGCACCACCGGCCGCGACGCGATCTGGATCGGCGACTCCATACACGACTCGCTCGATACCGGCCTCGCGGATCGAGCTCGTGCACGGAGGCGTCTTTCCATGATGATTGCACGGTTCCAGTGTAACGTAGAGAGTCGAGCCCGCGGCCGCCGCCCCTGCCTGCCGGATCGCCATGACCTCGGCGTGCTCTCCTCCGTACTCGGCGTGGAACCCCTCGCCCACGATTACTTCACCCCGAACGATCACTGCGCCCACCAGTGGATTGGGGGATACGCGTCCCCATCCACCGTGGGCAATCTCCAGGGCTCGGTCCATGAACTCAGGTTGCGGAGTCTCTGCCACGGGACGGGTCATGCAGGACCCTCAAGGCGTACCACACCGGAACCGTCACGGATCTCACCACACACGAATCCAGGCGTTCCTTCTACGGCCACGCTGTCGAGGACTTCGTTGACAGATTCCGGCCGGACGATGGCTATCATTCCGACCCCCATGTTCAGCGTCTCGTACAGGTCGTCCCGACCGAGCCCGCTCTCACTCGCAAGAAGACCGAACACCGGCCCCGGGTCCCAACTGCCTATTCTCACCACCGCATCTCGGTCTGACGGGAGGGCCCTCGAGAGGTTGCCGGGAATTCCCCCGCCTGTGATGTGGGCCAGCGCGCGGATTTCGCCGGCACGGCAGGCGGGCGCGAGTGTCCGAAGGTACGAAATGTGTACGCGCAGGAGGACGTCAGCCACCGAATAGCCCGTGCCCGGAAACTCGTCCCCGACCCCCAGGCCCATACGGTCGAACAGGATACTCCGGGCCAGACTGTATCCGTTAGTGTGGAGCCCGGACGAGGGCAGCGCGACGAGCTGGTCGCCGACCATCAGCGACTCTCTACCCGGGACGTCGAAGCTCACGCGGCCGACGATGAATCCGGCGAGATCGTAGTCCTCAGGAGAGTACATGCCCGGCATTTCCGCGGTCTCTCCGCCAAGCAGGGCGCAACCGTTCTCCCGGCACCCGCGAGCGATTCCGGAGACCACTTCGAACGCCACGTCCGTGTCCAGGCGGCCGCATGCGAAATAATCCATGAAAAAGAGCGGCTCCGCGCCCTCGGTCAGGATGTCGTTGACGCAGTGGTTGACCAGATCCTCTCCGACCGTGCCGTGCCGGTCCGCCATCCTCGCCACGAGCACTTTCGTGCCCACCCCGTCGGCGCTCGCCACGAGCTCAGGATCACCCTCGAGTCGGAACCGGGCGCCAAACGAACCGAATTCGCCGCTCACTTCGGCCGCGCGCGTCGAGGCGGCGAGGGCCGAGAAACGACTCGTCAGGTTCTCGGCGGCACGAATGTCCACGCCGGCATCCGCATAGGTGAAGCGCACTTCCCCCGTCATCAACCCGTCTCTCTTTCAAGTCTCTCCGGAGCGGATATCCCCAGCAGCGTCAGGCCGGAGCGAAGGGTGACTTGTACCGCCCGAGCCAGCGCGAGGCGCGCCGGCCGGCTGGGTCCCTCGGCCAGCAGCCTGCGCTCGGGGTCGAGGTTTCCCTCGTGATACCACGCGTTGACGGCTGCCGCGATCTCCTCAAGATAGTTGCATATCTGGTACGGAGCCCTCGCCTGAGCCGCGGCCCTCACCCTCTCGGGAAACCGGAGTACCCTCATCAGCACCTGGCGCTCCGTTCCTGAATCGAGATGGGCCAGGTCGGCATCTGTCGCGGCGATGGTCTCCGGATCTACTTCTCCCCGGCGGAACACGCTGCACATCCGGGCGTGGGCGTACTGCACCTTGTACACCGGATTCGCCTCCGATGTGTCCAGAGCAAGGTCGAGATCGAACGTCAGTGGGACCTCGGCACGCCTCATCAGGAAGAAGTAACGCGCCACGTCGGGTCCAGTCTCCGCGACCAGATCGCGCAGGGTGACAAACTGGCCGGTGCGCTTTGACATGCGGACCTCTTCGCCGTCCTGCAGGACTGTCACGAGCTGGATAAGCAGCACCTCGAGGAAGTCCTCGTCCAGCCCGAGGGAGGTGAGCGCCGCCTGCATTCGCGGCACGTGTCCGTGGTGATCAGCCCCCCACACATCGATCGCCCGGTCGAACCCGCGAACTGCTTTGTCCAGGTGGTACGCTATGTCGGAGACGAAGTACGTATGCGAGCCGTCGCTCTTGACCAGGACCCTGTCCTTCTCGTCCCCGAGATCGGTCGTACGGAGCCACACCGCACCCTCGTCGCGATAGGCAATGCCGGACTCTCCAAGGCGGTCCAGTAATTCCGAGACCTCGCCGCCGTCGTACAGAGACGATTCATCGAACCACCGATCCATCCGGACGCCGAAGTCGACCAGGTCGGCTGCCTGTTCCCCACGCAGCAGCGCGGCCGCGCGTTCCGAAAGCAGACGTACGCGAGCGGGCCGGTCCATACCGCTCAGATCTTGTCCGATCTCATCGGCCAGGTTCCGCGCGATATCGATGATATACGCTCCCTGATATCCGCGCTCGGGCATCTCGACGTGCTCTCCGCCCGCCTGCCGCATGCGAATATCAACCGACTCACCCATCAATTCGATCTGGCGTCCGGCGTCGTTGACGTAGAACTCACGTGTGACGTCGTGTCCGGTCCACTCGAGAAGCGAGGCCGTGGCATCTCCGATCGCCGCGCCCCGCCCATGCGCCACGTGGAGAGGCCCGGTGGGATTGGCCGACACGAATTCGACGTTGTAGCGCAGCGGATGCGAAGCCGTCGAACGCCCCCACTCCCTGTCTTGTGACAACAGCTCCCGCAGGCCATCCCATAGAACGCGGTCAGAGAGCCGGAAGTTGAGGAATCCCGGCCCGGCCACGGAAACATCCGACACACCGGCACGCTCACAATCGATTCGTTCGGCAAGGTCGGTGGCTATGTCATGCGGGCGGCGTCCCAGTCTGCCAGAAAGAACGAGAGCCGCGTTGGACGAGTATTCGCCGTGAGTCGGATCGGCCGGGCGCTCAACGTGGGGAGTAAAGTCCGCCGCGGCACCGATAGCGATTGCCGCTTCCCTCACAGCTGCGGCTACAGCGCGCGCAGGAGCACTGAGGGCCTCAGTCCCCCCCATCGCCGCCGTCCTTGCTCCCCTTCGAATTCGCCGCACCCCCGTCCTTCTCGGCACTGGAGCCCGCCTTGCCCGGAGATGGTCCCGATCCGCTCCTGTAGTCAGTTGCGTAGAAGCCAGGCCCCTTGAACACGAGCCCGCCTCCACTGGAAATGAGGCGACGAACGAGCCCGCCGCACTCGGGACACTCGGTAATCGGATCCTCATTGATGCCCTGGAACCGCTCAAAAGCCAGTCCACACTCACGACATTCGTATTCGTACGTCGGCATGCATTCCTCTTCCTGTGCCGCCCTGCCTCAGGAGGGCCGGTAACTGCCCCACATCTCGCCCAGGCGAGCGCTGATTTCACCCACGGTGGCCCTGACTTTGACCGCCTCGACCATGGCAGGCACGACGTTGATTTGCGCCTGCGCCGCCGCCGTGACATCGGCCAGCGCCTTCTCAACCGTGTCACCGTCCCGACGCGCGCGAACCTCGCTCAGGCGTCGGCACTGCGACCGCTGCAGTTCCTCGTAATCCGGAACGACGATCGGCACGTACGACTCTTCCTCCGCATATACGTTGACGCCAACCACTCTTCGCTCGCCGCTCTCGAGCTCCAGCTGCCAGGCGTAGGCGGCCCGGTGTATTTCCTCGGTCATGAACGGTACGGCAGCTGCGGCCCCTCCAAGCTCCTCGATCCTCTCCAGATAAGTTCCTGCAAGCTCCTCGAGCCTCGCCGTGAGGCTCTCGACATAGTAGGAGCCGCCCAGCGGATCGACCGTGTCCTGAACCCCGGATTCTTCAGCCAGAATCTGCTGGGTCCGCAGGGCGAGTCGCGCAGCCTCCCCGCCAGGCAACGCAAGAGCCTCGTCGTAGCTGTTCGTGTGCAAGGACTGGGTGCCCCCCAGGACGGCGGCCAGCGCCTGTACTGTTACGCGTACCACGTTGTTCAGAGGTTGCTGCGCCGTAAGCGTCGATCCACCAGTCTGGGTATGGAATCGCAACCGACAACTGCGATCAGACCCACCGAACTCCTCGCGCACGATGCGCGCCCACAACCGTCGTGCCGCCCGGAACTTGGCGACCTCTTCGAACAGGTGATTGTGGGCCGCGAAGAAGAAACTCACGCGCGGAGCGAATTGCTCGACCTCCAGGCCACGGTCCAGAGCCCGTCGAACGTACTCCTTCGCGTTGGCAAGCGTGAACGCCAGTTCCTGGGCTGCCGTGGCCCCCGCCTCCCTCATATGGTAGCCGCTGATAGAAATACTGTTCCAGCGGGGCAACTCCTCCGAGCAGAAAGCGAATATATCCGTAACGAGGCGGAGACTCGGCTTGACCGGGTAGATGTAAGTGCCGCGCGCGATGAACTCCTTCAGGATGTCGTTCTGGACCGTGCCCGACAGGTTGCCGCGAGGAATCCCGCGCTCGTCGGCCACCGCTACGTACATCGCGAGGAGGATCGCTGCCGTGGAGTTGATCGTCATGGACGTGGAGACTCGATCCAGCGGAATCTCCGAGAACAGGCGCTCCACGTCATCCATCGTATCAACAGCGACCCCCACGCGTCCGACTTCGCCGTTTGCCCGTGGATCATCGGTGTCCAACCCCATCTGTGTAGGGAGATCGAACGCAACGGACAGGCCCGTCTGACCCGAATCCAGGAGATACCGGAACCGTTCGTTCGTCTCCTCGGCGGTGCCGAAGCCCGCGTACTGCCTCATCGTCCACGGGCGGCTCCTGTACATGTCGGAGTGCACGCCCCTCGTGAACGGCCACTCACCCGGAGCACCCGGAGATGGGACGCCGTGGTCGACAACGTCCGCCGGCCCATACAGGCGTTCAATCTCGATGCCCGAAGTCGTCCGTCGCCCACGATCATGCGACATGGCTCACCTCTACTCGATCCGGAGAAGGACGGCGTCGCGCTCTACCGCCTGTCCGACTGAGACTTCGACCGACACCACCGTGCCAACGGCATCGGCCCGCAACTCGTTCTCCATTTTCATCGCTTCCATGACGATCAGGCCGTCTCCGGGCACCACTTCCTGCCCCTCCTCCACCTCCACTCGAACGATGAGTCCGGGCATCGGCGCCCGAACCTCCCTTCGAGTCGCGACAGGAGCCCCATGCGATGCAAGCTCGCGGATGCAGCGCGCCCTCTCGTCCTCGACTCTGACCTCGAACAGCCTGCCCTCCAACTCGATCGCCCAGCCGTCGTTGCGACGCCTGGCGAACAGGCACAGCGACCTGCCATCCATTCGCAGGTGCTGTCGATCCGAGCCCGGCAGCGCAGAGATGTCCGCATCGCTGACATCTCCATCGATCCTCAAGCGTCCATCCTCGACCAGGATCTCCCGCATGTCATCGCCAATGGTTGCGAAGTAACGAAGCTCCTGTTCGCTCATCGTCTCCGTCTCTTCATCTTCAGCGCCGATCCAACCAAACGATCGTCTCGACGTGCGCCGTCTGCGGGAAGGCGTCGAACGGCTGTACCTCGCGCACCTCCCAGCCGCTCGCCAGCCTCGCCAGATCCCTCGCCAGTGTGGCTGGATCACAGCTCACGTAAGCGAGAGACCTTGCCTCTCCCGATACCAGGGCCCGAGAGACCCGTCGCGACAACCCGGCCCGCGGCGGATTGACGACGACGAGGTCCGCCGGCAACAGCGACGCGATTCGCTGTTCGACCCGATCCGTCACGAAGGCGACCTTTGCGCCAACACTCGACGCCGCCGCGGTGCCCGCGTCCACAGCGGCCCCCGAGACCTCGCATGCAGTAACCCTGGCGCCCTGGCCGGCCCAGCGGATCGCGCGCGCCCCGACTCCGGCGTAGAGATCAAGTATGCTCATCCCGTCCACGTTTCCGGCACGTTCATCCAACCACGCGTCCATCGCTGCCGACACTGTCCGATTCACCTGAAGGAACACGTCTGCCGGCAAGTCGAACTGAATGCCCTGCCACCGATCTTCCAGGGTCTTCGCCCCCGCCAGATGGGCCATGCTTCCATTCGCACTCAGGTGATGACAGCCGATCAACCCGGGCACGCCAGACAGCAGCCCCTCGCACGCTGCAGGTTCGACGGCCGCACCGCCACGAATCAGGAGGTCCACTTCTCCCTCTGCCGATGCACGCAGGGTGATACGGATGTCCTCTCCCTGAGGCAGGATCGCACCCGCGTCCCATAGCTCGCGGACTCCTTCCCAGGCCGCAGAGATGGCAGGCTCCGCGAGGAGGCACGTCGATACATCCAGGACGGCGTCCGGCTCGTCCAGCCTGCGATAACCCACGACGGGTGCCTGTCCGTTGCTTCGAACCGAAAACGTTACCCGATTGCGGTAGAGGAACTCGCTCCCGGCAACGGCCAACTCCGGCACCCTGAGATCCATGTCGCCGATACGGCGGAGCGCGTCCTCTACCAGTCCCCGCTTCGCCCTCCTCTGCTCGCGCGGAACGAGGTGCTGAACCTGGCAACCGCCGCACCGGTCGTACAGCGGGCATGGCGCCTGCCGCCAGCCACTTCCTTTCTCGAGGAAGCGTACCGCCCAACCCCTCGCCCATCGTGATCGCTCCTCCGAGATCGCGATGTCCGCGACATCGCCAGGAGCCGTCCGCGGGACGAACACTACCCTTCCCGACTCCTCCCTCCCGACTCCGCTGCCGCCCGCAGCGATGCGGTCCACGGAAACCCGGACCGTTCGCACCGGCACCGGGGTGGCCGTGGCCGTGGCCTCCTGACGCCGGGTTACCATCACGCCAGATCCTCCGGCCGGAAGCGCCGACGCCATTCGCTCATCGCCACCTGCGGTCCCGCGGGTGCGAGCGTGCCAGCGTCGACGGAGATCGCGAAACCGCCGCGCCTGCCTCTGTGCTCCAGCAGCGTCGCCGCAACAGCCGCAGCTCGAGCGTGCCAATCGGCGCCTCCTGACTCAACCAACCCGGGATGACGCTCGAGGTATCGGACGGAGATGTCGCCCGCCCGGAAGTCCGGTTCGTCCATTACGGCGAGGTGGAACGGCTGCGTCGTACGCAAACCCTCGATCTGGAGCTCACGGAGGGCTCGCCGCATCCGGAGGACTGCCTGGTCACGATCTGCAGCGTGCACGATCAGCTTGCCGAGGAGTGCGTCGTAGTGCAGGCCCACGTCGAAGTGCTCGACGATTCCTCCGTCCCAGCGCACGCCCGGACCGCTCGGCACCTCGAGCGAGGTGATCCTCCCGCTCGACGGCAGGAAGCCGTGGAACGGATCCTCTCCGCTGATCCTGCACTCCAGTGAATGCCCCACGGGCCAGTCGGCGTTGGGCTGGACGGAGAGTGGCTCGCCCGTGGCGACCCGCAACTGTTCCTGCACCAGGTCGACTCCCGTGACGAACTCGGTGACCGGATGCTCCACCTGTATCCTGGTGTTCATCTCCAGGAAGAAAAATTCACCGTCCTGATACAGGAATTCGACCGTGCCAGCGCCCACGTAGCCAACCGCCCGGGCCGCGGCCACCGCGACGTGACCCATACTCGCCCGTAGATCGACATCGACGGCTGGAGACGGTGATTCCTCGATCAGCTTCTGGTGACGTCGCTGGATCGAGCACTCCCGCTCACCGAGGTGGATCACGCATCCCTTCGAATCGGCAAGGACCTGGATCTCTATGTGCCGCGGATCCGGCAGATACTTTTCAACGTACACTCGGGGGTCCCCGAACGCCTGCCCGGCCTCACGCCTCGCGGCTTCCAGTGCGCGCGGCAAATCCCCGGCAGCCTCGACCACCCTCATGCCCTTGCCACCACCTCCGGCGACAGCTTTCAACAGCACAGGCCAGCCGATCCGATCGCCTGCGGACACAGCCTGGGCCACGTCGTCGAGGGACTCCGAGCCCGGAACCACTGGGACCCCGGCGTCGATCATCCGCCGGCGAGCGGCAGTCTTGTCACCCATCTCAGCGATAGCCATCGCCGGCGGTCCTATGAAGACCAGGCCCTCCTCCTCCACGAGTCGGGCGAAATCCGCGTTCTCCGCCATGAAGCCGTAGCCCGGATGGATGGCCTGTGCACCCGTCCGATGGGCCGCCTCGATGATTACGTCGGCCCGCAGATAGCTCTCCGTCGCCGGGGCCGGCCCTATCCGGATCGCCTCACCCGCCACGAGAACGTGCTGGGAAAGCCGGTCCGCGTCCGAATAGACCGCCACGGTGCGAACGCCCATATCCTGGCACGCACGAATCACGCGGACGGCAATCTCACCACGGTTGGCTATCAAGACTTTATCGAACAAAGGGTCGCCTCACAGCGGTATGTTGCCGTGCTTGCGGGGAGGGTTACGCTGACGCTTGTTCTGCAGCGTCTCCAATCCCGAGATGAGTCGGGCGCGCGTTTCTCGCGGGTCGATCACATCGTCCAGAAAGCCACGCTTCGCGGCCAGGTAGGGATGGGCGAAGGTCTCGCGGAACTCGCTCTCGAGCTCCGCGATCATTTCTTCCCGATCCTCGGCATCGGCCAGCTCACGACGGTAGAGGATCTCGACGGCTCCTCTCGGCCCCATTACCGCGAGCTCCGCCGTCGGCCAGGCGAAGTTGAGGTCGCCCCGAATGTGCTTGGACGACATGACGTCGTAAGCACCACCGTATGCCTTGCGCGTGATCACCGTGAGCTTGGGCACCGTACTCTCGCAGTACGCATAGAGAAGTTTGGCTCCTTGCAGGATGATCCCGCCGTGTTCCTGAGCTACACCCGGCAGGAATCCCGGCACGTCCTCGAAGGTGACGATAGGAATGTTGAACGCGTCGCAGAACCGTACGAAGCGGGCGCCCTTTCGGCTGGCATCGATATCCAGAACACCGGCGAGCACTGCCGGCTGATTCGCCAGTACGCCGACCGGACGACCTCCCAACCGACCGAAGCCGACGATGATGTTCCGCGCATACCCGGCGTGCACGTCCAGGAATTCACCATCGTCAACGATCCTCTCGATAACCTCGAGCATGTTGTAGGGTTGTGTCGCAACGTCCGGAATGATGTCCAACAGCTCATCGTCCGCCCGGTTCGGCGGGTCCGCGGTCTCGCGCACCGGCGGATCTTCGGTATTGTTCGAGGGGAGAAAAGAGAGCAGCCGACGCACCGTCTGCAGGCACTCAATCTCGGTTGGGTGAGAAAAGTGAGCCACTCCAGATCGAGTGCTGTGTACGCTTGCTCCACCCAGCTCCTCGAAGCTGACTTTCTCGTGCGTTACGGTCTTCACCACGTTGGGACCCGTAACGAACATGTGGCTGATTCCCTGTACCATGAACACGAAGTCCGTGATGGCCGGCGAGTACACAGCTCCGCCTGCACAGGGACCCAGGATTGCGCTGATCTGCGGAATCACCCCGGATGCCAGTGTGTTCCTGAGAAAGAGCTCTGCGTATCCTCCGAGCGAGGCTACTCCTTCCTGAATCCGCGCCCCGCCCGAGTCGTTCAAGCCGATCAGCGGCGCTCCGTTCTGGAGGGCCAGATCTACGACCTTACAAATCTTCTCCGCGTGCGCCTCGGACAACGATCCACCGAACACCGTGAAGTCCTGGCTGAACACGTAGACGGTGCGGCCTTCGATCTTGCCGTATCCCGTTACGACCCCGTCGCCCGGGAATCGCTGGCTCTCCAGCCCGAATTCCACACACCGGTGCTCCACGAAACGATCCAGCTCGACGAACGAGGCCTCGTCAAGCAGAACATCGAGGCGCTCCCGGGCTCCCAGCTTCCCCCGCTCATGCTGTTTGGCCAGCCGCTCGGGACCACCTCCCTCCAGGCTGCGAACCCGGAGCTCCTCGAGCTGACGCAGTTTCTCCCTGGCGCTCATCACCGTTCCTCCCTGTCGTTCCTCTCGGCAGCTTCTTCTCCCCCGGCCCTCGCGTCTCCCTCTTCCTTCTCCTCCTCCAGTGCCTTCAGGAAGTCCTCGAGCTCCCGCTGCTGCTCCGCCCACAGGAGCATTTCAGTCGGATCGGGCTCCAGAAGCTCACCTCCCTGAATCACGCGTACGAAGACAGCGCGATGAAGCTCCCCGGTCCGCAGATCGACGCTCATCTCGCCCGTCGCGCCCACGTGAGAACCTCGCCGCAGGGATCGCCCGATCGCACCCCGTCTTTCCGGTTCCGCCTCGGGGATTCCTGCCAGAATGAGATTCATCGCATCGAATCCAAGAGCTGCAAACATGTTACTGGGTAACGCCTTGCGGTACTGTGCCTCATACGCCGACTCGTACTGCTTCCACGACGCTTCCGGAGTGACTCTGTCGACGAATGCACCCACGAGTCGATGGTCAGCGTAGCTCGGATCAAGCCGCCGGACGACGGACGGATCTGACCAGTTCGCATCCCCTCCCGTGACCCACCTCCGAAGCCCGTAGTACACGAGCTGGGGAGCGATCTGGAGCACTGTTCTGGGTCGATCTGCCAACACCACGACGGCGTCCGGCTCGGCTTCGGCGAGCGCTGTTATCGGGGAACCGAAGGTCATGGAATCCGCGACGTATGGTTGCACACCGACGATGGTCCCACCTGCCTCGGCCACCGCGGCGCTCAATGCCTCCAGCGCCGCCTCTGACTGTCCCGCAGGATGAAGAATGCCAAACGTAGCCAGGCCCATATCGGCTGCCATCCAGGTTCCGACAGCCGCGGCCACGTCAGCCTCCCGCCTCGCCCTGTCCCACAAAGTGTACGCATTCACTTCGACACCCTGCCCTCCCGAAGCAGTCGGACTGATCAGCAATAGGTCCTTGTGCTCCCGCCGAATGGCGGCCGAGACCAGGGCCTCCGTACGCAGCGGCCCGAGCACGGCCACTACGTCCCGGTTCTCAAGGTCATGGATGAGCTCAATCCCGAGGTCAACCCGAGAACTGTCGTCCAGCACGACGAGATCGATTGGCGAGTGTTCGGGATCGGCCTCGTATCGCTGTGCTGCCAGCAGAACTCCGTCAAGAATCTGGTTCCCCACCACCTCGAAGCGACCGGATCCTGGAAGTACGACCCCGACCATCACGGCCTCGTTTCGTGGCTCGGTGCGGCCCGCGAGCACGTCCTCTGCCTTGTCCCTGTCGGGTCCGTCCGGAGACCCCGCGAGCACCCTCTCCGCGAGGTCCGCGGCTCCCTCTGGGTGGCCTGCGATAGCAAGTGCCCGGGCCAGTTCGGCTGACACGATGGACCTCTGGCTGACGCCACCATCAGCCTCCGCGAGGAGACTCTGCAGCTCCGCGATTGAGAGCCGCTCGGACAGGCGGCGCAGGGTGCCCCTCTCTCCTCCATCCAGGTCAAATGGCGCGTGAAGGAGAAGGCGGGCGGCTCCGTCCTCGGCGCTGACGGCTGTCAACAGATCGACAAGGTCTCCCGCGCTGCCAGAGTCCAATTCCTCGGCACCGCTCCAGGCCTCGAGAAGCGAGTCCGCAATGATCGCTGCAGTATCGAAGTCATCGTCACGGAGAGCGTCTCGAGCATCGTGGAGGGGCGCATCGTCGAAGACCTTCTCCCGCACCGCCTCCACCTCGGGCTGTCCCGGCTCCGCCGTGGGCGCCGTGCTGTGCGCGCTGGCACAACCCGCCGCAAGCACGACCGTCGTCATCAGCCACCTGCGCATCGAACAACCTCCCGTAGAAACTACAGAGGGGGCCCGACGCGACCGGCCGGGCCCCCTGCGAGCCAACATGCTTCCCACCGAGATCAGGAGGTCAGGACTTCTTGTCCTCTTCCTCGTCCACGGGCTCCTCGGTCACCTCCTCGGCATCGGCTTCAGCCTCGATCTCGTCCTCCTCAGCGTCGGCCTCTGCCTCGATCTCGATCACCTCCTCGGCATCGGCTTCCGCCTTGACCTCATCCTCCTCAGCGTCGGCCTCTGCCTCGATCTCGGTCACCTCCTCGGCATCGGCTTCCGCCTCGATCGCGTCCTCCTCAGCATCGGCTTCCGCCTCGATCGCGTCCTCCGCCTCGGCACCTGCCTCCTGCTCCGGCGCTGCAGCCGCCGCTGCAGCACGCTCTTCGACGCCCGGTGCGGCCGTCACGGAGAGGACGATGCGGCGGTTGATCGGATCCGACTCGAGCACCTTCAGTTCCAGGCGATCACCTTCGACAAAGCGTTCCACCGACTCGCCGAGCTCCTCGTCCAATCCGAGCTGGGAGATCGGAACAAAGCCCTCGACATCATCGCCCAGATCGACCACAACACCCTTGTCCAGGAGACGAACGACGTGACCCTCTGCTTCCGTCCCAGGCTCATACCGCTGTGCGAGATCATACCATGGATCGTCATCCACCTGCTTGAGGCCAAGCGAGATTCGCTTCTGATCCGGGTCGATGCTCAGGATGATGACATCGACCTCCTCGCCCTTGCGCAGAACCTCGGACGGATGCTGCACGCGCCGGGTCCAGCTCATGTCCGAGATGTGAACAAGGCCATCGATCCCTGGCTCGACTTCGACGAAAGCGCCGAACGACGTGAGGTTGCGGACAACGCCGCTGATCTTGGTTCCCTGCGGATACTTCGCCGGGAGGGCGAGCCACGGATCTTCCTCAGTTTGCTTCATGCCGAGCGAGATCTTCTTCTCTTCCTCATCCACCCTCAGCACGACGCACTCGATCTCATCATTGATCGACGCGAGCTGCGAGGGGTGTCGGATGTTACGCGTCCAACTCATCTCCGAGATGTGAACGAGGCCCTCGACACCCTTTTCCAACTCTACAAAGGCGCCGTAATTGGTGATCGAGACTACCCGTCCGCGGACCCGGCTTCCGACCGGGTACTTCGCAGCGACGTCCTCCCATGGATAGGCCTGCAACTGCTTGAGCCCGAGCGAGATGCGCTCGCGGTCCCAATCAATGTCGAGGATCTTGACCTCGAGATCGTCACCGATCTGGCAGAGCTCGGACGGGTGTCCGATTCGACCCCACGACATGTCGGTGATGTGAAGAAGGCCGTCCATCCCCCCCAGATCGATGAAGGCGCCGAAGTCCGTGATATTCTTGACGACACCCTTACAAACCTGACCCACTTCGAGCTCGGTCTTGAGCGATTCCCTCTTCGTCGCGCGCTCTTCCTCGAGGATCACCCGTCGGCTCACGACAATATTCCGACGCCGCTTGTTAAGCTTCAGGATCTTGAACTCGTACTCCTGGCCGATCAATTCGTCGACGTTCGGCACCCGGCGAAGAGCGATCTGTGAACCAGGAAGAAACGCGTCCACGCCCATCAGGTCGACCGTTACTCCGCCCTTGATCTTCCGCTTCAAGATACCGGGCACCGTGCGTTCGTCGTCGTAAGCCTCCTTGATCTTCTCCCACACTCGTAGGAAGTCAGCTTTCTTCTTCGACAGGACGACCACGCCATCCTGGTCTTCCAGGCTCTCCAGGAATACCTCGACCTCATCGCCGACCTCGATCTCGTCCGGATCCCTGAACTCATCGAGGGGGATCAGCCCCTCCGACTTGAAGCCAACGTCGAGGATCACGGCCGAATCGGTCTTTCGGAGCACACGCGCCTTGACGATCTCACCTTCGACGATCTCGCTCAGCGTGTCCTCGTACAGAGCCATGAGCTCGTCGTACTCCTCCGACGAATATTCACCCCCTTCGAGCATGTCGACCGACATCCCCTCCGCCATGCCGTAGGCCAGGGTGGTCCACTCGTCCTCCTCGGAATCCCCGGAGCCCTCGTCCACGGACGGTGCGACATCTGCGGGACTGTCCCCTGTCGCAGCCTCGTCTTCCTCGGCAGCCGGCTCTTCAGTGGTCTGTTCTGACGCATCGTGGTCGCCCTCTGCGCCGTGTGCCTCCGCTTCCTCCTCCGTCGCATCGCCGACAACATCCTGAGCCGGAGTTGCCACTTCGGAAGGCGCTACAGAACTCGGCTGCTCGCCTGCAGAGACCGCAGGGGAATCGTTGTCCGTCGAGTCGTCTGTGACGGGGATGGCGGCCTGATCTTCGGCCGGTATCTCACTGGCGGTGATCTGATCGTCCTTCGTGCTCATTTCGGCTTGTACCGTTCGGGTTTGGCGTCCGCCCTCGGAATGTCGAAAGACAAGCAGCAGGGGAGCAGCGTCGCTCCGCCTGCCAGTCCTTCCTTTTAAAGGCGCGCTCAGGGGTTCGAGTACTGGTGTTCGATCTACGGACAATAGCAAAGAAAGGTAGATCGGACGCTGGAACGCGTCAACTAAGCAGAAAGCCCTTCTCACGTGCGAGGGAAACGATGCACTCGACGACCTCCAGCGGGTTCATCTCCGTCGTGTCCAGCGCGATCGCGTCCGCGGCTCTTCGAAGGGGAGCGATCGCTCGGCCCGAGTCGAGAGCATCCCGAGCCTCGAGCCGCTGGGCTTCCTCTCGCACGGCTTCGTCTGTCGGCTCGATCCCATGGTCGAGCAGTCTCCGGCGTCCTCTTTCCATAGCTGAGGCCACCAGGAACACCTTGAGCTCCGCGTCGGGAAATACGACGGTCCCGATGTCCCGGCCGTCGCACACGATCTGTCCTCGACCACCTTCCACGCGCAACAGATCCAGGACTCGATCACGGACCGCCGCGCGCGCAGAAACCTCCGAGACTCTCGCTGATGTAGCCGGCGATACCAGGCCATCCTCCGGGTCGCAGCCATCGACTCGAACCCGGAACTCCGAGCCCAGCCGAACGAGGTCAAGGTCCAACTCGCGGAGTCGCCGGGCGAAGCCGATATCGTCGTCCGGCCACCTGTCCTTCAGAGCTGCCCACGTGATGGCGCGATACAGCAACCCAGAGTTCAGGTGGCTATAGCCAAGAGTCCGGGCCACTTGCGCCGCGGTAGTGCTCTTTCCCGAAGCCGCGGGACCGTCGATCGCAATCGTGATCCCGCTCACGGAGATGCCTCCCTGCGTGTCACGTCGTCCAGGGCGCGCCAGAAGCCAGGAAAAGAGACATCAACACACTCGGGATCGTCGACCAGGATGTCGCAATCAGGAGCACAGCCGAGAGCCCCGAAGGCCATGGCGATTCGGTGGTCCCCGCTCGAGCGCACGGTACCGATGAGCGGACCCGCCGAGCCGCGGACTCGCAACCCGTCGTCAATCTCCTCGCACGCGACCCCGAGCGCCTGAAGGTTGGACACCATCAGTGAGATCCTGTCACTTTCCTTTACTCTCAACTCCGCGGCGCCCCTCACCACGGAAAGGCCGTCAACGCGGCTCGCCAGGGCCACAAGCGCCGGTACCTCGTCCACGAGCCGCGGGATGATCTCAGCGCCAATATCGAACGGGCTCAATCGACCCGGCTTAACCAACAGGCTCCCGACGGGCTCGCCCGCAAAGACGATCCTTGTTTCGTGCGCGATGCTCGCCCCCATCCCGGACAACACTTCCAGGAATCCTGCCCGTGTCGGGTTGAGACCTACGCCCATTATCTTGAGCGGCCGATCGGAGAGGAGGGCCGAGACTATGAGGAATGCGGCGGACGACAGATCGCCCGGGACCGTGACATCGAGGGGCTGAAGCGCTCCGCTCCAGCGTGACCCGCGAAAGCTGACACGTTCTCCCTCCTCCAACACCTCGGTTTGGACCGGTGCGCCCATGGCCCGGAGCATGCGCTCCGTGTGATCCCGCGGCCTCAGCCGGTCGAGGATTTCCAGGTCGGTGCGCGATGTCAGAGCGGCCAGGAGCAACGCGGCTCTCACCTGCGCGGACGACACCCGTGGCCGGTAGCGCAGTGTCCGCAACTCCCCACTCGCCCGTTCCTCGACTTGAATGGGGAATCGATCGGCGTGTCCCACGTAGGTGATCCGCGCCCCCATGGCCTGCAACGGATATACGACCCGATCCATGGGGCGATCGCTCAGGGACAGGTCGCCGCGCAGTTCCGCCCCCACACCAAGGCCCGCGAGGAGTCCAATGAGCAGCCGGGCCGTCGTCCCGCTGTTCCCGCAATCCAGAGGCCTCGAGGGTGTCCGCCACTCGGTCGGGCCCCGAACGGAAACGTGTCCGCCCCCGCGGTCCTCGATCCGGGCTCCCAGTGCTTGAAGGCACGCGAGAGTGCGCCGGACGTCCAGCGATTCGGGAACGCCCGCCAGATTCGAATCTCCGTCGGCCAGCGAGGCCAGTATGAGAAGGCGATGGGCAACGGACTTGTCGCCGGGAACCTGGAGCTCAACCACGAGGATCGCCGGTCTCAAGGTCATCTCGCGGGAAGAGAATCTCCAGCACCATTCCGTCCTCTGCCGCGACTGCGGGAAATGCGCTCTCGGCCTCGCGAACGAGCCGCAGCGCCTGCTCCGAGAACCGGGCGCTGAAGTGCGTCAGGATGAGTTTTCGCACCCCCGCACGCGCCGCCACCGTCGCCGCTTCCCGCGCCGTAGAGTGCCTGGTGTCGTGCGCCCGCCGGCCCTCATCCTCCGAAAACGTAGCCTCGTGGATAAGCAGGTCTGCGCCCGTTGCGGCCTGTACGGTCGACTCGCAGGGCCTCGTGTCCCCCGAATACACGAGCGTGCGGCCAGGCCTCGCCGGTCCCACCACGTCGGATGCGCGAACAAGCGCCCCGTCGTCGAGCCGCACGTCCTCACCGCGATGAAGCCTTCCAAAAGCCGGACCCTCGGGAACACCGAGGCGGATTGCGGTCTCGGCATCGAAGTGCCCGAGTCTTGTGTCCTCGACGAGAGCCAGGCCGACAGATGTCGACGTGTGCTCCACCGGAAATGTCCGAATGGAGAAGCCCTCGTACCGCACGGCCTCGCCTGCAGGCAGCTCCCGCACCGGCACTGGAAACTGAAGGCGATCGCCGCCGAGCTCGATCGTCGCGCGTAGGATGGTCTCACTCCCCTCCGGGCCCCACACCACCAGCTCCTCCTCTCGACCCTGCAAGCTCAGCGTCCGTAGCAGCCCGGGCAGACCGAGGTAGTGATCCGCATGAAGATGGGTAATGAAGATGTCCCGCACGCTGAACCCGACGCCGAACCTCATCATCTGGCGCTGCGTCCCCTCTCCACAATCGAAGAGGAAGGAGTCCCCTTCTCTCTGTATGGCAAGGGACGCCACGTTCCGCCGCACCGTGGGGCGGGACGAGGAGGTACCGAGAAAGGTCGCTCGTAACACAGTCGAAGTCCGGATAGCGGTAATGTGGCTCTGCAAGCCGGCAAGCTACATCCACATCTACCGGGCGCAACGTCGACCACAGCTCCGACCGGACCGGGAGGTGTCGGCACGAAGAATGCACCGGGATTGCCGGGTACGGCTCGCGGGCCAGTTATCGGTGCGAGCCAGGGCCGTTTTGCGCTGTTGCGTTGCACTACGCTTCACGAGGATGCCGTAACGAAGATGATCAGAGCGGGGGATGGATACGAGTTGCTGGCCGGCCTTCGAGGCCTGGAGCGCCAGTTGCGTCGCCTGAGAGCCGATTGGCGCTCGTTCCGCGATATTCCGTCCGCCGAGGCACTCGAAGACATCCGACACCGTTCCCGGCAAGTCTCGGCTGCCCTGGACGACCTCGCATCGCGTTTGGGAGCCTCCGACGAAGCCGTGCGATTCGATGATCCCCTGTCGCGACTGGATACCGGCCGTCGACAGCACCCGGCCCCCCGAGAGGTAGTCGCCGCAAGCAGGGACCTGGACTCATGGATCTCGCAGGCAGCCCGACAGTGGAAGGGTGTAATCGACGGAGACGGCGAGCACGATCTCTCGGGACTCGTATGTGTGCTGGAAAACTCAGCCCACCGAGCCGAAACCCTCATCTCCGCCCTCGGTGGATCGGTGGACGCTCACTCTGAGTCCCTCCACACCCCGGACGCCCCGTCAGGGGTGCACGGCGATCGGATGCAAGCCTGGTCAGCGGAGTTGGGGGCCATGCTGTGGCGCCTCGAGGCAGATTGGCAGCACGTGAGACGGGCGCCCAGCCCCGAGCGGATCCGGGTGCTACGGGCAGGCTTCCAGCAGGCGGCTGACACGGCCTCGAGACTGCGTGATGAGAGACAGCGGGCAGGAGAGACAGATTTTCGGCGGGCCCTGCGCGTCGGCCGCCATCTGCTCACGGGCGTACCGTTCCTCCCGTACCGGGACCCGTTTACGGGGGCATACAATCGCGAAGGCTTCGACGCGCTCGCCGGCGCGGAGTTGAAGCGCTGCCGCAGGTATGGTCGGCGATTCGGGCTTCTCATCCTGGAAGTATCCCCACCGGACCTGGACGGCCTTCAGAGAGTCGTCGCGACGGCCCGGGCGGAACTTCGGGAATACGACCTGATCGCACGATACACCGAGGACCT
>CAXMRU010000172.1:0-2754 GCA_964195715.1 Akkermansiaceae bacterium
AGGCCGCGGATCCGTCGCAGAGGGTCGGGTTCTCGGACTACATCAAGGGCGGGCGCGTCGTATACGAGGACGTGATCAAGCAGTACTACGAAGAGACGAACGCGCAGTTCGGCACGAGCTTCGAGCCCCCGACGTACTGAGCCCGCGGCAAGCTCGTTTCTCAAACGGTAAGGAGAAGCTCGTGAATCGCCTGACCACCGTCTGGACTCTCATGGCCGCTTGGCTGGCCGTGAGCTGTGCATCCGGTAACCCCTATGCAGGTGCAGAGGATATCACCTACAGCACCTGGAAGGGGACGATAACCGCGACCGGAGCCGAGACGATCGACATCTCGTATGTGATCAAACAGGAGGCGTCAAGGAGCGTCGGTGGTTTCCATAGTGTCTTCGGGAATACCGGCCATATCCTCCTCCCGTCTTCCGAGCAGGTCGAGATGACCGACATCGAGTGGGACGGAACAACGCTCAAGTACTCGTGGACCGATCCACAGGGGACGCAGCTGAGCTGCGAACTTGTGAAGCAGACTGACACCCTGCTGAGCGGTGACTGTCTGGACCCGGACGGCGGGACCAGAGCGCAGATGTCGATGTCTCCGCCCGCAGGTAAGCTGGACGGCAACTGATCGGGGTCGCTTCATGGAGCAGTGGGTGGAGTGACAACGACTTACGGGGCGCTCACGTAGTTCGCGCAGGGCGGCACAGAAGTCGTGGCCGAGATGGAAGAGATGGCGTACGGCCGGTTCGGCTGGTTTACGGATCGGGAGGGCAACAAGGTAAGCTGTCGGAGCCCGCCAGTTGAGCGACACCTGACACGGACAGGAGCGAACCCTACTCCAGCCCCACCTTCTCCAGCAGCAGCTCCCAGCGCGGGTCTGACTTCAGGGGCTCAACCACCTCTTAAAGCACGCCGCAGGCGCGCGCAGGACAACCATTCTGACCCAAGAGCCTGGGGAAAGTACCGCGATACCACCGTCGTGCTTCGATAAGACAAGGAGATACAGCAACTTACGGCAACACGCTCGGAGGGACTCGAACCCCCAGCCTTCACCTACTCGTCCCCACGAGCCGCAAGAGCCTGATAGCGCGGGTGTTCGCGCAGCGGGTCCCAGGTGGGATCGATTCGGAGCCGGGCCACGCTGAGAGGCCCGGGCAGCGAGAGCAGCAGCTCCAGTTCGTCGATCGCCGCATCGTATTCCCCCACCATCGCATAGACACGAGCCAGTTCCCTGAGGTGTTCCTTCGCGTTAAGAGCGTCCTTGCTGAGCGGTACGAGCTCCACGGCCTTCCTGCCCTCTCGAACCGCCTCGGTGTAGCGACCGAGTCCCGCCAGGGCGATCCCCAGCGCGCCGTGCGCCCTGGCGTCATCCGGATTCTCTTGCAACCACGGCTCGATGATGACGCGTGCAGAGTCATACGCTGCCTGCGCCGCCTCCGGCTGACCGATCCGGGCGAGCACGTCGGCGGCCAGCAGCGACCTTGGATAGAAGAAGGTTCTCCACTGCACGGTATCAGGAATTGCGTCGAGCCTGTTCAAATAGGCCTGATACTCCCGCTCCAAGCGTTCGACGTCGAGCCACGCCCGCGAGAGCCAGGACTCGAGATCCGACTCACCGCCGGCGAACTCCTCCAGCACCGCCCGCGCCCGGTCGGTATCTCCATTCCACGCTATGTACAACTCCACAAGACCTTCGTAGGCGGACGTGAGATCCGGATTCATGGCGATGACGTCGAGGTAGTGCCGCTCCGAAATCGCGTAGTCCCGCAGGAAGCGATCCGTCTGGGCGAGCTCCGCCGCCGCGATGGCGAAGTGCCTGTCCAGGTCCGCGGCTCGTGCAAAGTCATCCCGCGCAGCCAGGTAATCGCCCTGTCGCCTCTTGACCGAGGCAGTCATCAGGAAGAGCTCGGGACTGTTCGGCCACGAGCCGAGCGCGACGTCGTACTCTTCCAGGGCGCGGTCATAATCGAGTTGTACGAAGTAATGGTAAGTACCCAACGCCAGGTGTGTCTCGGGCAGGTCCGGTGCCAGCTCCAGAGCCTTTTCTGCGGCCCGACGGGCCTGGTCGGCCAGCGCCTCCGATCGTGGGAATATGTACCAGTAGGAGTTTGAGGTCGTGAACGAGAGCCAGGCGTGTGCCGACGCGAACATCGAATCGAGCTGGGTCGCCTTCTGGAACATCTCTACGGCAGCCTCGCGGCTCCCCTCGAAGAATCGGCCGTAATAGCTCTTGCCGCGCAGGTAGAACTCGTACGCCTGAAGGTTCTCAGTCGGCTCCACGACTCCTACGGACTCCACACCGTTCGACAGATCGACGCCCAGGGCCCTCGCGACATCGAGGGCGATGCTCCCCTGAACATCGAACAGGTTCTCCGCCGTCAGCTCTCGGTCATATACGTTGGCCCACAGGTGTTCATCAGTGCGGCCATCGATGAGCTGGGTGTTGATCCGAATCCGGTCGCCGGATCGCTGGACTGACGTCTCCATCACTGCCTCGACGTCAAGCTCCTCGGCAATCGTCTTCACGTTCTTCGTGGTCCCTCGGTACTCGAGCACTGACGTGCGTGAGATCACTCTCAGGTCACCGATTCCGTGTAAGCGCCCTACCAGCTCGCTATGCAGTCCGTCCGCGAAATAGTCGTCCTCCGGATTGCCGCTCAGATTCTCGAAAGGCAGAACTGCGACGCGCAACGAGTCGGTCTCGATGACCTCGTCGTTCCCGAGGAACCACCGGTAGCTCGCGGCACCCACGGCCAGGAA
>CAXMRU010000173.1:0-2704 GCA_964195715.1 Akkermansiaceae bacterium
CGCGCGAACTGGAGCACCGTTTCAGCCGCCACCCCGGTGAACAGCTCCTGCCACGCGGGGGTGTAGGCAGCGTCCTTGTCGTCGTAGCTCTCCGGGTAGTCGCCTGGAAGGCCGCGCCCGACACCGAACTGGGCCATCGTCAGGTCGTACACCGTCGTTACGAGGGCCGAGCCGTCGGTCGTCTCGACGCGCATCACGGGCACACCGCGATCGGCCGTGCGATCGAGCCCGTACTCGACGAAAGTGGTCTGCACCACTTCGTCCGTGCGTCCGAGAAGCGTCAGGACCGGGTCATAGGGCCGGTCATCGACCACGCTCTCCGGCTTGATATTCCAGTTGCCCTGCTTCTCGTCCCAGCGGGATCCCGAGCTCCCTTTCGGGACCACCAGCTCGCCAGTGTTCGCGTCGATGTTGAGGAACTTCCACTCGCCGTTGGATATGTCGCTATAAGCCGGGATCTCCGACGCGCGGAGCAGGCGCCCCGGCTTGTAGTTGTCGCCGTCCTTCTCGAGCTTCACCAGATACGGGCTGTCGGTGTACTTCTTCACGTAGTCGATAAAGTACGGCGTCTGCTTTTCGTGGTGGAACTCCTTCAGGATCACGTGGGTGGTGGCCATCCAGAATGCACCGTCGCTGCCAGCATGGAGCGGCACCCACTGATCGGCGTACTTGCACACCTGGCTGAAATCCGGAGAGAACACGACGGCCTTGGTGCCGTTGTGCCGCGATTCGGCGAAGAAGTGGCAGTCGGGCGTGCGCGTCATGTTGAGGCACGCACCCATGTCCGCGATCATCTTCGCGTTGAACCAGTCGGCACTCTCGCACACGTCGGTCTGATCGCCCCAGATCTCGGGAAACGCGGTCGGGAGATCGCAGTACCAGTCGTAGAAGCTGAGGTTGACCCCACCGAACAGCTGCAAGAACCTCCCCCCAGCAGCGTAGCTGAGCATCGACATGGCGGGGATAGGGCTGAATCCGATCACGCGGTCCGGGCCGTATTTCTCAGCCGTGTGGATGTTGGCGACGGCCATGATCTCATTGACTTCATCCCAACTGGCGCGCCGGAAGCCACCCATCCCACGCGCTTTCTGGTATGCCCGGCGGGCCTCCTCGTCCTCTTGAAGGGCCTTCCACGCCTTCATCGGATCGCCGGTCTCGCGCTTCTTCTTCCGGTAGGCATCGATCAGCGCGCTGCGGATCAACGGGTATTTGATGCGGAGCGGACTGTACAGGTACCATGAGAAGGAGATTCCCCTCTGGCACCCGCGGGGCTCGTAAGGCGGTAGCGAGTCTTCCAGCAGCGGGTAGTCGAGCTGCTGGGTCTCCCACGTCACGATCCCGTCTTTCACGTGGATCTGCCAGGAGCAGCCCCCTGTGCAGTTCACGCCATGTGTGCTGCGCACGATCCGATCGTACTGGAACCGGTTGCGGTAGAACTCCTCCCACTTCCGGGTCTGCGGAGAGATGATGTCTTTGATCCAACCCATGGTCTTCTCGTTATCTTTCGGTGGATTCAGACCAAGCGGGGCCGCGGTTCGTCACGCGGAATTCACCTGTCTATCGAAGAGCGTCTGGTGCACGGTGCCCTTCCTGCGTTGTCTCCAGAGCAGCGCGAAGAGACCCAGGAGCAGCGCAGTACCCGCGATTCCGGCGAATAACAGCTTGATTCCGTAGGCCCGCGGCTCGTACATAGCCTGCTCGGCATCGGCCCGCTCGAGGAAACTGACGAGAGCCGTGACCTCGTCGTCGGTCAGCGGCCGTTCCTCGTAGGGCTTCTGCATCAGCGGAAACGGGGGCCGCCGGATCATCGCCCACACACCTGGCGCACCCACCCGCGAGATCACGGAAGTGAGCTCCGGGGCGAGCAGCCCACCGCCGATGACCGACTCGCTCCGCACCTCGTGGCACGAGTTGCACGTCGGTCCATTGTTGGTGAATCGGATCTTTCCCTGGAACAGGTCACGGCCCAGGCTCACCTGCTCTTCGGTGGCCGGCGACCTCTCCGGCGGAGGTTCGCCAGTAGTCGCGGTGCCTTGCATGTAATCCAGGACCGCAAGAATCTCCGCCTCAGTTAGCTGCTGATCCGGCATGGGGATTCGGTTGTACTCCTCGAAGATCGCCACCGCATCGGCATCACCCGAGGCTACCATCTGTTGCGAGTGCTGGACGAAACCGATGATCCATGCCTCGCTGCGACGCTCTTCGACTCCCTTGAGGTCCGGTCCGACGAGCGAACCGCCACCGATCGTGTGGCATGCGGAGCACAGCGTCTGGAATGTCTGCTGCCCCTGGTCGGCGTCCTGCGCCTGGACGGGGCCGGGGAGCGGAAGGAAGCTCATCAAGATCGTGCATGCGGCGGCCCTGGTCCCGAGAACAGCGAGTTTTCTGGCGCCCTTCAACATGCTCCACCTGCTCTCAGAGGTGATAAATCATAAGTTTATGATAATAACATCCGTGGGAATCCGCCACGCCCTTGCGGTCTCCCCTAGCAGCTCCCTGGTAACGACGGCTGTTCTGCGCCGACTATGTCACGGGCGGCTGCTTGCCGTGCGGCACCACCAGTACGGGACAGCTTGCATGCCGGACGACTCGTTCGGCGACGCTCCCTATCAGCAATCGGGGCACACCGGTGCGCCCGTGTGTGCCGATCACGATGAGATCGACGCCGTGCTTCTCCGCGTAGTCGCAGATCGCCAGCGGAGTG
>CAXMRU010000174.1:0-3570 GCA_964195715.1 Akkermansiaceae bacterium
AGGCGCGCCGGCTGCTCATCGCGGCCGGCGGGTCCGTGAAGATCGCGATCGCCATGCACGAAACGCGGGTCGGACGGTTCACCGCCGAGCGTCGACTCGACGTGTGCGACGGGTTTCTCGGCCGAATGGTGCACCGCTTTCCACCCGGTTCCCCCGAGCACGAATTCGCGGAGTTTCCGAACAAGGGGGCAGGCGACTGGGACGCGCTCCTTGCTCGGCTCGGCGCTGCAGCCGACGCGGTGCAAGAGGCGGCGACGCGAGATGCCGAGGGTGAGGAATCGGCGACCGTAGGGCGAGAACACGCGGACGTCGCCTGGCAGATCGACCACCTGGCGCGCTACGAGAGGGAGGCCATCCGGCCGCGTCTCGAGTCCTGGCCCGCTACCGACGTGCTGCAATTCGACAGTTGGGAGGACGAGAGCGAGCCTGACTTCGGGCACGAAACCGCGGATCTCGCGTCCCTGCTGGAGGCGTTCCGGGCCGAGCGCGAGGAGACGATCGCCGTCCTGCGGGTCGCGGGTCCCGGAATCCTCGCGCGACCGGGACGCCAGGGGGACGAGAAGTTCTCGGCCTACCAGTTCCTGCGAGGCATCGCCCAGCACGACGACGCGCACGTGGCGCGGATCGGCGAGCGCCTGCACCGATCGCTGCTAACAGGGGTCTTCAGCAGCCTGCCAGAGGAGGTGGAATGACCAGTCCGGCCGGCGACCTGTACATCGGGCTGATGTCCGGCACATCCCTGGATGGAATCGACGTCGCGGTGACGGAGCTCGGCGGCGAGGCAGAGCTCCCGGACCCGGCCCGTCTGGTGGCCTTCGAGTCCTACACGTACGAGGCGACGTTTCGCGACCGCATGCGGAGTATCCTGGAGGACGGATCTCCCGCCGACCTGTGCGATCTGAACTTCGACCTGGGTGAGAAGCTGGCCACGGCCGTGAGCGACACGCTGATCGCGGCGGACCTGTCGGCGCGGGAAGTGACGGCCATCGGTAGTCACGGTCAGACCGTGTGGCACTCGCCGCCGGACGCCGGCGTTCGCGGCGCCACGCTGCAGCTGGGCGAGGCCGCGGTGATCGCGGAGCGCACGGGCATCCCGGTGATCGCGGACTTCCGGGTTCGCGACGTTGCCGCGGGAGGGCAGGGAGCCCCGCTCACGCCGTACTTCGACCGGCTGCTGCTGAGCGGATCGGAGTCGCGGGCGATCGTGAATCTGGGTGGCATGGGGAACCTCACCGCGCTGCCCGCGGCCGATTCGCTGGACACGCCGGTCGCATTCGACACCGGTCCGGGTGTTGCCCTCATCGACGGGGCCGTTCATCACCTCACGGCGGGTCACCAGGCGTTCGACGCCGAGGGGAGGCTCGCGGCTGCCGGGCAGGTGCTCGGGCCCGACCTCGAGGCGTGGCTCGCGGACCCGTTTTTCGAAACGCCGCCTCCCCGCAGCACGGGCCGCGAACGATTCGGCGGGCCGGCGCTTGCTCGCTGGCTGGCTGGCGTCGAAGGAGCCCGGGCGGAGGACCTGATCGCCACGCTCACCGAGGTCACGGCCGCATCGGTCGCGCGGGCTCTCCGCTGGGTCCCGTTCGACATCGAAGCCGTGTATCTGTGCGGCGGTGGCGGAAGGAACCCGGAGCTCGTGCGCCGCCTCTCATCCCGACTGGATCCCGTCGTTGTGCGATCGGTGGATGACCTGGGATGGAACGGAGATGCGCGTGAAGCAGCGGCGTTCGCCCTCCTGGCGCGGCAGCACCGGCTCGGGATTCCCATCGATCTCACCTGGGCGACGGGCGCGGAGGGTGCTCGGGTTCTCGGAAAAGGCACGCCCGTTTGAGCGCCGGCCGCCTGTTTCTCCAGGCGCTCAGGCTCGACTTCGACCCGGTGGATCAGGTTCGTCGGCGGATCGACGCCGCGCTGAGGCTCGACGTAGGCGGCTTCCTGTTCTTCGGGGCTGCGGCGGACGTCGCCGGCCGCCTGGCCGAAGAAATCCTCGCCGCGACGGACCGGCCGCTGTGGCTGGCGGCAGACCTGGAGCGCGGGGCCGGCCAGCATTTCCGGGGGCTCACGACGTTCCCGCCGCCGGCCGCCCTGGCCCATCACGCGGAACCGGTCGAGGCCGTTCGGATGGCGGCCCGGTCCACGGCCCGCGAGGCCCTGGACCTCGGGCTCAACCTCGCTTTGGCCCCGGTGCTGGACCTGGACGTCGAGGCCCGCAACCCGATCGTCGGCACCCGGAGCTTCGGCCCAGACCCTGAGCGCGTGGCGGCGTTCGGTCGGGCCTGGATCGCAGCCTGCCAGGCGGAAGGTGTTGCCGCCTGCGCCAAGCACTTCCCGGGGCACGGCCGCACGACGGCGGATTCGCACGCGGAGCTGCCGGTCGTGGACGCGTCCCGGGAGACTCTCGAAGCCGACCTCACGCCCTTCCGGGAAGTGGCTGGCGAGGTGGCTTGCGTGATGTCGGCACACGTCGCCTATCCGGCCCTGGGCGGAAGCGGTCCGGCCACGCTGGAGTCCGCGGTCCTGATCGATCTGCTCCGGGGCGAAATGGGTTTCGAGGGCCTCGTTCTCACGGATGCCCTGAACATGAGCGGCGTGCGCGGAGCGACGGGGCACGAGGCTGACGCTGCCGCGGCTCCCGAAGTCGCCGCTCTCACGGCAGGGTGCGACCTGCTGCTGTACCCACCGGACCTGGCCGAGGCCATCGCCGCTGTGGAGAAGGCGGCGGACGCCTCGTCCGCCGTGGCGGACCGACTAACCGAGTCCCTGGAACGGGGCGCCCGCACGCTGGCACGGTTTTCGACCCCGGATCGCTCGAGCGGCGCGGCCCTCTCAGCCCTGACCGAGACCGCGGCGACGATCTCGACGGCGTGCGTGACGACGGTCGGAGGAGGCCCGCCCGCGTGGCTGGATCCCTCGCACTCCGTCCGGGTCGCCACGATCTGGGACGACCGGGAGGAGCTGGCCCGCGAGCCGTTCGGGGAGCTTTTCCGGGAGGCGCTGCGCGAAGCCGGCTGGAACGTCCTTCCTCCGGGGCCCACCCTGGAGAGAGCGCCACTCATCGTGCTCGTCGCCTCGACCCCGCAGGCGTGGAAGGGGACCGCGACGCTGACCATCACGGGTCGCGCCGCTCTCGAAGGGATCCTCGCCGGCGGACGGGCCTACCCGGTCGTGTTCGGCCACCCGAGGCTGCTGGACGAGCTGCAGGGCCCCGGACTGTGCGCGTGGGCCACCGAGCCCGCGATGGAGCCGGCGGCCGCCCGGCGCTTGGACGCGCTGGTCCGCGGGATCTCGAATTGAGCCGGAGGCCCCGTGGCTTCGCTTGATTGGGCGATTGTCGGCGTCTACCTGGTCGGCACGCTGGCCGTCGGTTTGTGGCTGGCGCGGCGGGCGAGCGGCGGCCTGGTGGACTTCTTCGTCGGGGGCCGGGCTCTTCCGTGGTGGCTTGCCGGTACGTCGATGGCGGCCACCACGTTCAGCGTCGACACTCCGCTGTACGTCACGGGCGTGGTGGCGCGTCGCGGTATCGCCGGGAACTGGGAGTGGTGGGCGTTCGCCTTCTCGCACCTGCTGCTG
>CAXMRU010000175.1:0-5746 GCA_964195715.1 Akkermansiaceae bacterium
ATTCCAGAAGTCATTGTGCAACTCGGCCGACGAGGCCGAGTTCTCTTCCGCCCACCGCTCACGCAGTACGTCGAGTCCTCGCCCTCCGGTGCTCGGGATGCCGGACCAGTGGTTCGAGGTGAACAACGCCGTCTGATAGGCCTGGCGATGAAGATGCTCCGCCATCGTGATTGCCCCGGACGGAAGCGAGTCCCAGTTCCCGGCCCCGAGTGCGCTGTGGTGCAGCGACGTGAGAAAGGACGGGGTCGAACTCCGGGTCCAGGCGCTGTTGCTGTGGGCGTACTCGAAGACGACCCCCTCGCCTGCCAGGCGCTCCAGGTTGGGCGTCGTGCGCCGGGCGTAATCGTACAGACTCATGAAGTCTGCCCCTCCGCCGTCGATTACGTACAGGATCACGTTGGGGCTGTCGCCGCCGCCTCCGCCGCTGACCGTCGGAGCACCCCACAGGCCGATCCCTCCCGCCGGGTCGGACGTTATCTGCAGGGCAAGGGTCACTATCTGATCCGCCCACGGCGCGAGGTCCGCGCTCAATTGGGCCCAGGTCTCCACATCCGTCACGACAGCTTCCGCAACCAGCTCCTCCACAGTCCCGTCAGATACCGTGACACCGAACGTGATGGGCTGGTCCGGAACGGGAAGCGCCAGAGAGGCGTCGAAGCGACCGCCGTGCGGGACGCGCAGGCGGTACTCGATGCGGCCCGGGGCGTGGGCAAACATGGTCGGCCGGCGATAGAGCCCGCGCCACTCTGGCAGAACGCCGGTTCCGCCGATCTCGGCGTAAGCGGCCCTGACCGGGACGGCCGACACCGACAGGATCTCCAGGGAGCCCGGGACGTCAGTCAGAAAGCCGATGCCAATCCATTCCAGCGGACCCAGCCGGCTCAACCTGCGGGGCACCTCGAACCGGTAGGTGTGAACCTGTCCGTCCGTGATGACGGGCGCGCCCCGCGCAAGCCGGATGGTGCTGGCCCTTCCGACGACGAACCCCATCCCGTTCAGCGGATCGGAAGTCCGGGCGCGAACCAGAACGTGAGACCAATCGGCGGCTAACCAACCGTCCACCGGGGTCGTGATCAGGGCGGACAGACTTCCATTACCGGTCCGATGTCGCTCGTCCGCTGAGATGCGCATGGCTCCGTTGCCCGGCCCCACGATGGCCGGTTCTCCGGCCAGCCAGTCCGCTCTTCCATCGCCCTCGTACGGACCCCACTCCGCCAGCAGGTCTTCGTCGTCCCAGTCCACCGACTGCAGGAGGTCGGCCGGTACCTCGGAACCGACCACGGTGGCGTCAGCCAGGTGCTCGTCAAGATGGAGCACGGCTCCATCAGCCGTCAGCGAACCCTCGGCGCCGGCCTCACACCCGATGATGTACGGCAGAAACGCGAGCAGCACCGCGCAGCGTCTCATGGTCACGATCCCACCCCCTACTGGATGTAGCCGAGCGAACGTAGCGTCTCGAGCTGCTGAGGCGTGAGTTGCACATCGCCGCCCGGGGTGAAGCGCTGCGCCAGCGCCTGGTGGGCTTCCCACTGGGCCTCGAGGAACGCAGTGTACTTCTCCACCAGGTCCGGCCTCTCCTCGTGCAGGCTGTGCAGGGAAAACGGATCGTCCCACTGATCGAAGAGCAGGAGCGGTACGGGACGTCTCCACTGAGCGTCCTCCTCATCCTCGTCCTCGTCCGGTGGCCGGGGGTTAATCTGCAGCGACGCCCCCCAGCGACCGTCAATCACCTCGATCAGTCCCCTGAGCTCGCCCGTCTCCTGGTCGACACGGAACTCGTCGAAAATCACCGGCCGTGGCTCCCAGCCTTCCTCTCCCAGCAGGAGTGGGGCGAGCGACTGACCCATCGCGACATCGGCCTGTGGCAAGTCCACCAGGTCGAGAATTGTCGGCAGGACGTCGATCATCGAGACCGGCTGGCTGAATCGCTGTCCGCCCTCGATGCGGCCGGGCCAGATGAACATGAGAGGAACTCGGCTTACGGTCGACCGAAGTATCGGATCATTCCAGCGCGGCGGCACCGAGTCCTGCATGGCGATGCCCTGGTCGCTGCCTGCCGAGCTAACGCTGTGATCGCCGGCGATGATGAGCAGCGTGTTCTCCCATTCACCTTCCGCCTTCAGGCGCTCCACGAGCCGGCCGATCTGGTAATCGTTGAACGCCATGGATTCGTCGTACAGGGCCTGCCATACCGAGAAGTACGCGGCCCGATCGATGCCCGTCTCCTCCCAGGCTTCCCCCCAGAATCCCCAATTCCCCTCCGCCTCCCTCAGGCTGTCGCGCTGCGCCAGCCACGTCTGCCGCTGCTCCGAGCCGACGAACAACCCGGTGAAGGGCACGCCGGCGGGCAGGCCCTGCGGCCTGTGCACGTCGGTCGTCTGGAAATGCACCCAGTACGGTCCGCCCGGATACGCTTCCCGCCACTTGAAGAACCGCTCGTGCATGACTCTGGAGGATTGCTTGTGGTTCTCGCGGCCGAAATAGGTGAACTCCTCCCAGCTCTCCTTCATCACATCGACGCCGCGCTGGAGGTTGCTGAGTGTGCCGGCGTTGGGGTTGGCCACGAACACCGCCGTCTGGTGACCGGCCTCGTGCATGTGCTCGGCCATGGTCGTGATCTGCTCGGGCACCGGGTCGGTCCAGTTCTTCTGGCCGCCCATCACGCTGTTCTGCAGCGACGTCATGAAGGAGGCGGTGGAAGGCTTCGTCCACGTGGAGTTGCTGTACGCCCACTCGAACAGGGCGCCCTCGGCCGCCAGTTGCTCCAGATACGGGGTGGTACGACGGTTGTAGCCGTAAACGCTCATGAAGTCCGCCGCACCGCCGTCGATCACATAGAAGATGACGTTGGGCTTGTCGGGAACCGTCGCTCCGGTCAGAGTTGGCGCCGCCCACAACGCGACCGTGCCGGGTCTCGGCGACTCCGTCTCGAGGGTCAGGTCCACGGTCTGGCCCGCCAGGTGCGAGAGGTCGACCGAGCGCTGACCCCAGTCGTCCTTGTCGTCGTACGTCTCTTCAAGCACCGTCTCCGGCTCGCCATCACCGGGTGTCGCGGTGACCCGGAACGTCACCGGCGCATCCTCGCGCAACACCCCGAGCCCCAGGTCCAGACGGCCGGCCTCCGGAACCCGGACCCGATACTCGACTCGCGCCGGCGCATGTGTATACAGAGCCTGGCTGTACACCCGATTTCGCACTTCGCTGTGCACGCCGGCGGGCTCCCCGGCGTACGTCGCTTCCTTGGGGACTACCGTCACCGACAGGATCTCGATGCTGGCCTCTTTCTCGGCCGCGAATCCCAGGATGAGCTGCTTCCATGGCCCTTCCCACTGACCTCCGGACCAGTCCGCCCGCAAGGTGTAGGTCTGGACGGTGCCGTCGCGAATGACCGGGGCGTTCTCGCCGCGGAACTCGATGGGGTTTTCGTTCTCACCTTCCTCCCCCACTTCGGCCTTGTCTCGCAGGTTGAAACTGACGCGCATGCCCATCCAATCGACGTCGGCCTCGGACCGGGCGCGCACCTGGACATGCGCCCAGTCGTCGCGCGCCCAGTCGGGTAGATCCAGGTAGATGAAGCCGAACGCGAAGTCGTTGTCGTCGGTCACATCCGCATCGCCCAGCGCAATCCGAAGCGCGTCCTCCGTCTGCGACAGTTGGGGACGCGTCATTTCGGGCTCCCACGGCTCCAGGACCTTCCACTCGGGTTGTGACTCGTCGAAGTTCCACGCCACGGGCTGCCCGACGTCGTCGGGCACGTCTGAGCCTTCGATCACAGCAAACTCCAGCTGTTCCTCGAGGTGTAGAGGTACGTCGGTCTGCAACACTGGAGAGCCGGCATCGACGGCGTCACATCCCCCTGTGAAGATCAAGCCGATGAGCAGCGCGCTACAGAGGAATGCACGGAAGGAAGCAAGGCACCTGTCCATCGTTCGGACCTCCGTGAGGGGAGGACGCAAGCTTGCCGAGTGGGAGGGCATCAGCGTCGCCAAAGCGGGACGACTCCACCAAGCATAGAAACTTCGCCTGTGTCAACTGTGGCAGTTGCGCACTCGGTGTCCCGCCCGACGCCGTGCGACCCGATGACGCCCCGTTGATCCGCACATCTACGCTGCGGCATGGAACTGAACACCGACCTACACGCCCTCCTCCTCGCGATCCGGGACGCTGATTCGAGCGCATACGGGTCCTCCCGCCGGACGTCCGGCAAAGAGTGGCGTAGGGCCTGTCTTGAATCCACAGTGGGGGGGGGCAACCAAGATCGGCTGCCTCCCAACCATATGCCTCGAGCAGCAGAGTGCCGCAGAGCGAGCCTCGGAGGTGCAAGAATACGTCGAAGAAGGTGGGAGCGCGACTCCGTGAGCGGCGGTTACCAGTCGCCGTTGAGATGAGTGGACCTTGACAGTAGCTGATCCGCGCCTGGTCTATTAATTAGGGTGTGCGAGCGCCTAAGTTCGCACTCCGACCTCACCGGTCAATATCACGGGGCGAGTCGGCGCCTGGCGCCGACTTCTATAGATCGAAGAGACGGGCGGTCTCTTCTCGCGTCGCCGCGGGCGGATCGTGGAGTGTGGTTGGGCAACGGAAGACGTGAATCCGCGACCCATGAGGCGGAAGGATTCATGATGCAGACCACACTCCTCTCAATCGTCAGCTTCGCCGAAGGTATCGACCCGCTCATTCAATTCGCCTTCTCGGTCACCATATTCATCATTCTGATCGAGATCGTTTATCTGTTCGGAGCAATAATCGGCGTGCTTCCGGACGAGTCCCCCTTTCGCCGGAAGCATTAGGGTCCTCGCCGGCGTTCTATTGGGGTAGCCTGCGCGTCCCCAGGTACTCGAGCCTGAACTAGCGTTACGGCACGACGGCGCCGTCCCTCTCCTCCCAGGCCTGGCTCATCTCCCACCACAGGCGACCGCGCTCACTCGGGTCGTTGCCGATCTGGTTCATGGTAGCCGCGTCGTACAGCCGACCGTTCACCATGGTGAAGGCCACGTTCTCCGAGACGCGAATGTCCTCCAAGGGGTCGCCGTCGATCACGATCACGTCCGCCAGCTTGCCGGGCTCCAGCGACCCCAGATCCGCATCCATCCCCAGGTAACGCGCCGGGTAGATCGTGGCGGTCTTGAGGGCCTGCAGCGGCGTCATGCCTCCCTGCTCGAACATCCAGATCTCCCAGTGCGCCGCGAGACCCTGGCGCTGCCCGTGCGCTCCGATGTTCACGATCACGCCTGCGTCGTCGAGCTTCTTCGCCCCCTCGGCGACCGTGATGTGGTTCCACTCCCCGTCCGGCGCGTGGATCGACCGGCGGGAGCGGGCGTCCACGTTCCGCCGCGGCACAAACGTCAACAGGCGCTCGTTATCCCACACGTCGGTGTGCCGGTACCAGTAGTTCTCGCCGCCGAGTCCGCCGTAGGCCACGACAAGCGTGGGCGTGTAACCGACCTCGGTTTGACTCCAGAACTGCACGACGTCGTCGTAGATCGGCCCCACGGGCAGCGCGTGCTCGATACCGGTGTGGCCGTCCATGATCATCGACATGTTGTGCTGGAACAGGGCTCCTCCCTCGGGCACGACGGTCATTCCGAGCTGGCGGGCCGCCTCTATGATCTGCTGCCTCTGCTCGCGGCGCGGCTGGTTGTAGCTCTTCACGCTGAACGCGCCCACGGCCTGCATGCGCTGCAGGTGGAACAACGCATCGGGCAGGCTGTCCACGATCGCCTTGAACGAACCGGCCGCGCCGTAC
>CAXMRU010000176.1:0-8844 GCA_964195715.1 Akkermansiaceae bacterium
CTGAAGCCGGGAGGCGTGGAAGACGAGCTCGGAGTGTTCTTCGGGGTAACTGCCTGCGCCGGGTGCGGCTATGAGTTCCCGATCGTCGGTGGGGTTCTGATCGTGGCCGAGCCCGGGCAGTTGATAGGCGTAGAAGCGGAGGCTCCTGCCTTCCTCGGCGGTCGCGGCGTCGCAGCTCGGACTCTCTGCCGGTTGGTCAGAGAGGGCAAGCACGTCGAGGCCTTCAGTCGGCTGCTGAACCCGGCTGCGCCCAACGCCGATCTATTGGTGCGTGCTGATTCACCAGGAAATGCAGGCGGGACAGCCGGTGTCCCCGACATGGTGCGTCCCGAACCACATCGCCAACCTCGGATTCCGACGCACGTGCAGGACCGTCTGAATCGATTCACCGGCGGGCGGCTTCTGCACCGAGCCCGCCGCCGCATCGGAGAGTTCCTACTGGAGAATCAGAATGAACTGACAGCGCTCGAGGCGATGAATCTGTATATGGCACGGTATTCTCGTGCTGAGACCGCCGTCCATTTCGCTTTCAGCTTCGGGCAGCCACGACACCTGGCCGCACTTGCCATCGCCTCCGTGCTCAAGGATCGCGGTGGTCCCATCCTGGATCTGGCCTGCGGACCGGGTCATCTGACGCACTTCTTCTGCACCGGAGTGGACAGGGATCGACCGGTCGTGGGCGTGGACCGGAATTTCTTCCGCCTCTACGTGGCGCGGAATTACGTGGCTCCGAGGGCGGACTTCATTTGCCAATGGGTGGATCGTCCGCTTCCGTTCAGCTCGGGTAGTTTCGACAGCGCATTTTGCTCCGACGCGTTTCATCTGATCCTGAATAAGGTGGGGTGCGTGCGGGAAGCGCGACGCGTCATCGCGCCAGACGGTCTGATCGGAATCGTCAGGTTTGGGAACGCGGCACAGGAGCCCCGGGAGGGACACGAGCTCACCATCGATGGCTACGCCAGGCTGTTCGACAAGATTTCCCACCTGCTGCTGGGCGAGCACGAGCTGGTCGAGTCATACCGGCAACGAAAGGGGCCGGACCTGCGGCGCCGAGAGACGCCGGTAGAACTGAGAGGCCAGAAATGGCTGTCGGCCTTTCTGTTCAGTGGGGAATCGGAGTTTCGCGTGCATGGATCGTTCGCAGACTGGCCGCACAGCGCGGGACGTCTTGTCGTGAATCCGATCTACCGAGTGGAGAGCGGCACGCCGAACGAAGGGCTCACCCTGCGGTTTGAGTTTCCGTCCGAGTGGTATGCGTTCGAGAACGAGGATTACGCGGAGTACGCTCCGGATAGGGTCGAGATCTCGCCAGAAGTGTTGGTGGCCGTGCGCGCAGGCGAACGAAGCGCAGCCGTGAAGGAGCTCATTGACCGGTTTGTGATCATCGGTGTTCCTGATCGCTACATGCCGGATCGTTTCCCGCTCGTCTGATCTCAGGGCTCGATGACGGCCTTCGTGATACGCATCGCCGCTACGTCGGCCAGTGCTTGCCCCGCTTCGTCCAGCGAATAGCGCCCGCCGATGATGCGTGACATGTCCAGCCGGTCACGATGCCGGGCCAGCACCTGCAGGGCCCGGTACACGTGGCCGAGATCAGTTCCCCACTGCCCTCGGATGTCGGCGTGCTTCCGGTTGATGTCGATGTGAGGATTCACGGATGTGCTACCGGTGTCGGTATAATGTCCGGCGACCACGTACGTGCCTCCGTCGCGCAGCAGGTGGAGACCCTCTGATACCGCGGCCGGATTGCCTGAGGCCTCGATTCCCACGTCCACGCCGCGGCCATGCGTGAGGTCGCGGATCACCGCTTCGCGCTCCTCCGGAGAATCGGCCTTCACGGAGAGGACAGCATCTGCTCCTAGATGGCGCGCGATGTCCAGCCGGGCCTCCGGGTCGCCGATGTTGATCACGAGGCTGGCTCCGCCAAGCACAGACATTGCCACGGCCGACAGACCGACGGGCCCCGAGCCCTGCACGAGCACAGTGGAACCCATCGGCAGGCCGCTGCGGTCGACGGCGGCGAAGCCCGTGAACAGTCCACAGCCTCCGCCGATCACGTCATCCGCGTCGAGGGGAGCCGGCAGCTTGAACACGTGAACGCCGGGCTTCAGGTAGATGCGCTCGGCCCATCCGCCGAGCGGTCCGTCGTGGGCCGAGTATGTGATCCCGTACACCCGGCGGTTCGGGCACCGGTTGGGTTGCCCGGCCACGAGGCAGAACCAGCAGGTGTTGCAGGTTTCGTGGACATCGTAGAAGGTCACGATGTCGCCGGGGGCCAAGGGGTCGCCGATGAAGTCGGTCACGGTCCCGCCGGTCTCCAGCACCCGGCCCACGCTCACGTGCCCGGGGATGATCGGATACGGGACGCCCGCGAGACGGCCGTGGCTCAGGTGTACGTCAGTGCCGCACACCTCGCTGGCCACCGTCTCCAGGAGAACTGAGCCCTCCTCGATCACGGGATCGTCGATGGTCCACATCTCGATCGGGCTCTCCGGGCCCACCATCACCGCCGCCCTGATAGGCATGTCTAACAGTATATGGTGCCCGGCGGCAGCCCACACGCCCACTCTTGGCAGGGCGGCAAAGCCAGACCGGGGTGGAACAATCGTTCCCCTTGTTGCTAGTTGTAAGGACAGAGCGCCCATGTCGCCCTTTCCGAGGCTGTTCGTGCGCAACATGAGATCGAGAATCCAGCCTCTGTACGAAGAGGCCCGGCGCCGCCATGTGTTCCGGGTGGTGATTCTGTACGTCCTGGTTGCGTTCGCGACCCTGGAAGGCGCTGGCAACCTCGGGTCGGCCCTCAACTTTCCGGGGTGGACCGATACGCTGGTGGCGCTCCTGGTCGTCGCCGGCTTCCCGGTCGCGATCCTGGTCGGCTGGTTCTACGACTTTACGGCGAGTGGCTTCGTCCGGACCGATCCGACGTTGCCTGCCGTCCAACCGGATCCGGCGCGGGCCTCCCTGGCGTCTTCGTCTTCTCTCAGCGGCACCGCCGCCCATTCCGCCTCCAGCCCGGCCCCGGACCGGAAGTCCATCGCCGTGCTCCCCTTCGTGGACATGAGCCCGGACGGGGATCAGGAATATTTTGGTGATGGAATCGCAGAAGAAATCATCAATACTCTCACTCGGGTCGAGGATCTTCGGGTTGTCGCCCGGACCTCTTCGTTCTCCTTCAAGGGCCGGGAGGTGCAGGCCCGCGAAATCGGTGCCCAGCTCAACGTGGCGTGCCTGCTCGAGGGCAGTGTCAGGACCGTGGGCGACCAGGTGAGAATCACGGCCCAGTTGATCGACTGCGAGCACGGATACCACCTGTGGTCCGAGCGATACGATCGCGAAATGGAGGACGTGTTCGCGATCCAGGACGAGGTGGCGCGCGCGATCGTAGACACGCTGAAGGCAAAGCTGGGCGAGAACGACGAGACTCCGATCGTTCAGCCCGGCACGAAGGACGTGGAGGCGTACAACCTCTATCTCCGTGGCCGATACCACTGGAACCGCCGAACGGCTGCAGAGCTGGAGAAGGGGATCGAGCTGTTCAGGCAGGCGATAGCCATCGACGATCGATACGCGCTGGCGTGGGCCGGCCTCGCGGACTCGTACAGCATCCTGGGGTGGTACCGCCACCTGTCGCCGATGGAGGCGTACACAAAGACGGTTTCCGCCGCCTCGTCTGCCGTCGCGGTGGATGACTCGCTCGCCGAGCCGTACACGTCGCTGGCTTACGCCCGCTTCATGTATGGGTGGGACTGGACCGGCGCGGAGGCCGGCTTCCGGGCGGCGCTCGCGCGCAACCCGAACTATCCCGTGGCGCGCCACTGGTTCGGCGAGTTCCTGATGGCCATGGGTCGGTTCGACGAGGCCACCGAACAGCTGAACACAGCGCACGCGCTGGATCCGCTGTCGCCCGTAATCGGGTTCGGCGTCGGCTGGGTGCAGTATTTCCTGGGCGACTACGACGCCGCGATCCGCAGGTACGAGAGGGCCCTGCAGCACGACACCGACTTCGTGCTCGCGCCGTGGTTTCTCGGTCCGGCCTACGTGCAGGCCGGTGAGTATGACCGGGCGATCGACGTGTGCGAGACCTGGATTCCCAGGGTCCGGCGCAAGTCGGGCCTGATCTCACTCCTCGCGTACGCCCACGCCATGGCCGGGCGAAGGGACCAGGCCCTCGAGATCCTGGACAGCCTCGAGCCGTTGATTCGCGACGGCGAAGTCGCTCCGGACCATCTGGCTCTCGTTTACATTGGCCTGGGCGACCCGGACCGGGCGTTCGAGCTTCTCGACCAGGCGCTTCAGAAGCGGTCGTGGTACCTGGTGTTTCTCCAGGTGGACCCCGCGTTCGCTCCTCTGCGCGGAGATTCGCGCTTCGATCGACTGGTGGCCGAAGTGGGTCTCGACGACACGCCGCCGCCGCGAAACGCGTAGCAGGTCGCTGAGCCCCGCCGCTACCGCCCACCTCCAGACGCTTGCGCCGCTGGCCGAGTTCTCGGATCGTCTCCCGGCAGGGTCGGATGGTCTTCGAATTTTCGAGCACGTCGATGAGCAGGTTGCCGGAGTCCGAGATGCCCCACGAAGGCGTCATTCAGTTCGAAGCGGAGCACGAGCAGCGTGAGTTGGAGACGCGCCGCTACGGTGATCTCGCGTGTGAGCTGATCGCGTGGCGTGAGATCATGGCCCTCACGGGCCTCGTCGGACAGGAGCCGGCCAGGTACGACGGCGCCGGGTACGGCAACGTCAGCGCCCGGGTCGGTCCGCGGAGCGCTCCGATGGGTGGGCGCGCTTTCTTGATCACCGGCTCGCAGACGTCCGGAAACCGCTGCATCGGACTGCGGGAGTTCGCGCTGGTCGACGGCTACGACTACAGGGCAAACCGGGTACTGAGCCGGGGGTGCGTGCTTCCGTCGTCAGAGTCGATGACCCACGCCGCGGCGTACGATGCGAGTCCCCTCGTCCGGTGCGTCATGCACGCTCACAGCCCCGTCGTGTGGCGAAGGCGTCGCGAGCTGGGGCTGCCCGAGACGAATCCCGCGGTTCCCTATGGCACCATGGAAATGGCCCTGGAAGTCGGACGCCTGTATCGCGAGTCGGTTCTGCCCGAACGCGGGATCCTCGCCATGGGCGGGCACGAGGACGGGATCCTGGTGCTCGGTCGCTCAGCCGAGGAAGCGGGAGGCGTCCTGCTCAGATGGCTCGCGCGGGCCTACAGCCTCACGTGCGGTGAGGGCGACGGAGGGATCTGCGCTTCCTGACGCCGACAGGAACGCGACCGTCCTCCTGAGCGTTCGGGTCGATCCGTGGCTCGCCGGTTGGGGCCGCCGGGCAGTAAGATCCACTCCATGTGCGGCATCGCGGGTGTCACCGGTGGCTCAGAGTCGCGGGAAACCGTGGAGCGAATGATCGGACGTCTCTCACACCGGGGACCCGATGATTCCGGAATGTGGGAGGCGCCGGGTGTGTGCCTCGGACACACGCGTCTCGCGATCCTCGACCTCTCCGCAGCCGGCCACCAGCCGATGACGTTCGGGCCGTACACGATCGTCTACAACGGCGAGGTCTACAACTTCCGCGAGCTGCGTCGGGAGCTGAAGGGACCCTTCTGTTCCGAAACCGATACCGAGGTCCTGCTGCACCTGTACGACCGGGACGGCCCGGAGATGGTACATGCGCTCCGTGGCATGTTCGCCTTCGCGATCTGGGACGAGCAGCAGCGTCGGCTGTTCGCTGCCCGTGACCGGTTGGGTATCAAGCCGTTCTTCTACCGTGAGGTCGTAGGAGGAGTGGCCTTCGCCTCCGAGATCAAGGCACTCCTCGAGATCGGCCGCCCGCCTGTGGATCGCACGGCGCTGAGTGACTACTTCTCGTACAAGTACATCCCGCACCCGAAGACGATCTACGAGGGGATAAGCCGCCTGCCGCCTGCGCACCGGCTCGTGTGGGACGGAAAGCTGCGGATCGATCGATACTGGACCCCGGACCCGACCACGCGCATCACTTCGGACGGCCTGGCGGTGGAACGCCTGGGACAGATGCTGTCGGAGATCGTTCCTGAGCACACTCTTGCCGACGTGCCGGTCGGGCTCTTCCTCAGCGGCGGGATCGATTCGACGACACTGGCCGTGCACCTGGAGCGGCCGAGCACGTATACGCTGGGAATGGACGTCGCCCGGCGCGATGAGACGGAAGCCGCACGAAGCGTGGCGGAGCATCTCGGGACGGACCACCACGAAGAGGTCGCGGAGGCCTCGGACCTGGCGGACGCGATCGACATGGTCCCCCGGGTATACGACGAGCCCTTCGGGGACAGCGCCGCATGGTCGACGTTCCTCGTCTCGCGGATGGCTCGTCGGCACGTGAAGGTCGCGCTCAGCGGGGAAGGCGGAGACGAGCTGTTCCTGGGATACCACTACCACAGCAAGTGGCTCACTCACCAATCCACGCGACTCAACCGGCTGCTCGGGCCGGTTCTTCCCCCGCTCACCAGGCCCGGCGCGTCGCTTCGGAAGCGGGCAGCGACCGGACTCGAGAGATATGGGGCGTTCCAGTCGCCGTTTACGCCGGCCCAGAAGCGGGCGATGCTCTCCCCGGACCTCGTGTCGCCGGATTACGACGACCTGTGGCATCTGCGGCGATTCTGGCGGGAAGACCTGGAGCCTCTGCGCCGGGTCCAATGGGTCGATATCCATGCGCACCTGCCGGGCGGTCTGCTGACGAAGGTAGACAGGGCCAGTATGGCGCACTCGCTCGAGGTCCGGCCGCCGCTGCTCGATCATCGGTTGGTGGAGTTCGCCCTGTCCGTCGACCCCCGGCTGCTCCGTGACGTGGAAGGGCGAAGAGGCAAGCTCATCGTCCGACGGCTCATGGAGGGGCGCGTTCCCGAAGGCCTTTTTGACCGGCCGAAGCGGGGTTTCGCTCTACCGATACGCGACTGGGCGAAGCGACACCCGCTGCTCGTGAAGGACGCGCTCCGGCGCCTCCGAGGCGCAGGTATCATCCGGCGTCCGGCTGTGGGGTACCTGTCGGGCGACCAGGTGTGGTGTCTGCTGGTCCTGGATCGCTGGATGGATTACGCGGGTCAGTACTGACGGCCCGGACGCGAAAATCCGAGCGGGAGATTCACAACGAATGCCGAATCGCGTTCTCTTCGTGATCGACGGCCTGGCGGGTGGCGGGGCCGAGAAGACCGTGCTAACGCTGGCATGCGAGATGGCCCGATGCGGACACGAGACCGCGATCGCCAGCCTGCGGGACGAGCGCGTCTACGCCATTCCCGACGGCGTATCACTGATTCCGTGTTACGACACGAGCCCGCGGAGACTGAGGAAGATCGGTGAGGTCGCGCGGCGCGCGAGACTCCTGGACCAGGCACTGACCGGCCTCCCATCGTGGGACCTCGTCGTGTCGACCCTTTTCACGACCGATCGGATCGTACAGTCGAGCGATCTCGCGGAGGATGCCTGGTACCGGGTGCCGAACACGCTGTCTGTGGAGCAACTTGATCATGTGACCGGCGTGAAGCGCGCGCGGCGCCTGGCCCGCCTGAGGCGGACGTACAGCGGCCGAAAGGTGATCGCTATCTCGGCCGGCGTAGGCCGGGACCTCGTCGATGTCGTCGGCGCCCGCCCGTCGCGGCTGGAGGTGATCGACAACCCGTTCGACGTGGAAGAGATTCGGCGCCTGGCCGCGGAGAGCTGTCCGTTCGAAGGAATGGACTACCTGGTGTCCGTGGGTCGCTTCACGCGGCAGAAGAGGCATGACCGCCTGCTGGGAGCGTTCGCCCGCAGCCGGTATGGGGGCAGACTGGTTCTCGTCGGGACGGGCACGGGCGAACAGACCCACCACGTGGCCGGGCTCGTCCGGGATCTCGGTCTTTCCGAGCGGGTCGACTTCGTCGGGTTCCACGAAAACCCGTATCCATTCATGAAGCACGCGCGCGCGCTGGTCCTGAGCTCGGACTTCGAAGGGTTCGGGAACGTGCTGGTCGAGGCACTGATCTGCGGGACGCCGGCGGTGAGCACGCGCTGTCCACACGGCCCTGACGAGATCCTGACCGATGCGCTATCGGTGGGGCTCGCCGACCTCACCGAGGAGTCACTCGGTGAAGCGATCGGCCGGGTCATCGAGAGCCCGCCTCGCGTCGCCGAGGATCACTACGTGCCGTTTTCCGTCCAGGCGATCACGGATCGATATCTCTCACTGGCGGATTGAGTCTGGGTAAGTTGGAGCCGTCCACGCCACAGGGAACCACTGTGCCTTCCCCGGGTTCTGAACCTGGCTGCATCGACGCGGGTTTTCGCTTTCAAATCGCCCGCGTAGGCAGTATGTTTTGCGAACTTGAGTAGATTTACAGCGACCAGGAGGACAGGCCGTGCGAAATCAGGCTATCGCGGTATTGGGCAGCGCGCTGCTCGTCGGCGCATGCAGTGGGATCTCCGTCTCGACCGATTATGATCCGTCGGTGGACTTCACGAGCTTCACGACATACACGTGGCTCGACACCGAAGGCGACAACATCGACAACATAACGGACTCGCGCGTCAGGAACTCTGTCAACGCGGCTCTGGCGGCCAGAGGCTTCCAAGAGAACGACTCGAATCCTGACATGGCCGTGGGGTATCAGGGCACGACGGCGGAGCGCAAGTCGTACAATACGGTGAACTCCGGTTGGGGCGGTGGCTACGGTGGCTACGGCTGGGGTGGCTACGGCATGAGCATGGGCACCAGCACCACGTACGAGAACACGTGGCAGGAAGGTTCCCTGATCCTCGGGATTTTCGATGCCGAGAGCAAGGCCCTCGTGTGGACCGGCACGGCGACGGCGACCCTCGACCAGGGCCGCTCGCCGGA
>CAXMRU010000177.1:0-3369 GCA_964195715.1 Akkermansiaceae bacterium
GAGGTCCACCTGACCGGCGTGCCGGAGAGCCAGGCCTGCGAAAATGAGCGTGACGGCAGCCGCCACAGGGCTGAGAATCGTGGCCCAGTCTGCGATTGCGTCGAGCCAGTTCTCCCTGCGAGCGGCCAGGAGTGGCCGCGCATCATCGAGGATCACCAGCCGCATGCGCCGCCACATCAGATCATCGGGGCGCAGCGAGCGCAGCCACGTCGGCCACTTGCTGTCGTTTCTCATCTTCTACTCCGTTACCTCATGCTCTCCGTTGGCCGGTCCGGCGTCCGGGCCGATCAGTCTTCGCAGCGCCCGGCGGGCGTGGTGCACATGCGCCCGGGACGTACCCACGGCGATCCCCAGGATCCCGCCGATCTCCTGGTGACTGTAACCCTCCAGGTCGTAGAGCGTGACCGCAAGGCGCTGCATTTCCGGCAACTCGCCGAGGGCGATCACCACTCGCTCGCGGGTCAATTCCCGCTGGAGGTCCTTCTCCGGGTCGGGGCCGCCCGCCGCCGACACCGGTATCTCTTCGTGTCTCCTGAGGGCCTCCCGGCGCCTCAGGTTCAGGCACGTGGATCGCAGTACCCGGTAAAACCACGGTCCGAACGGACTGCCCGGCTTCAACTGGTCGATCCGCTCGAGCGCACGAATGAAAGCGCTCTGAACGGCATCTTCCGCGTCGTGCACATCGCGCAGTACTGATACGGCGATCGCGTACGCCTCGTCGAGATAGCGATCAACGAGGTTCCCGAATGCGTCCTCGCTCCCGTTCTGCACCTGTCGGACGAGCGTCTGCTCTTCCGCCAGGCTCTCGGCGGACCTCATGTCGCCCTGTCGGACCTGGTTGCAGTCCGATGGCTCAGGCCCGGCCGAATCGAGGCTTTGCGTCGTCGCCCTCGCAACACTCTTAACACGTCTCTCTCTTCAGGCGTTGCAACTGACTCCCCCGAGGATGCTAGGAGTGATTCCCCGAGGATGCTAGGAGCAGCGCCCGGATATCGGCAAGCGCGGGGTCCGTCTGCTGTCGGACGGGCAGAGCCGTGGGAGTGCGCCCGCGTCGGCACGAGGAGATTGCTTGCTCCCCCGTGAGGCCGGTCGCATCTTCCATCACGACAACGGACAGTGATCGTCGAACCCACAGGTGCAGGGCGGAAGCATGGCATGTGACGGACAGAACACCCGAGAACTGGATCTCGCGTCCCGGACCCTCGTAGAGGAGAGGGTGCGATCACTGCGCCGCCAGGTGAGGCGCGAACTGGATCCCGACGACCTGGTGCTTCGGCCGACGGCTCCTGCTGCGCGACGCCACCTGTTCGAGGAAGCTTGCGAGCTCTACTGGAACGAGCTCAACTGGGAGCAGCTCACGCAGGAGGAGCTGTGCGACGAGGGGGAACTGACCGAAATGGTGTTTCCGGGTCTCCTCACCCTGGTCAACGCCTGGCTGCCGCGGGCGGACAACGGAGAGCCCGACAGGGATCGCGAGCACCGTGACGTGGCGCACGACTTCCTGTTGTGGCTCGCCTCCAGGCTAGTGGAGCTGCGGATCAGGAAACCCGAGGACGGGGAAGACCGTTCGCAGATTCAGGGAGCGATTCAAGTCACGGACGAGCTGATCGACCTTGTTTCGTACCGACTCTACTGCATATCAGACGGCGAGATCGAGAAACTGGTAAACTGATCCGGACGGGTCCCACCGAGCACGCCGGTCCTTCGCCGGTGCCATCGCATGAACTGCGGTGGAGTGGGTTCGCCCCATTACTCGGAGAGGCTCCTACTTCTCTGCAAGACGGAAGGTATCAAATTGAGAACCATAGTCTGCATCAAGCGTGTCCCCGATTCCGAGGCGCGCGTGCGGGTCTCGGCGGACGGAAGAGGGATCGACCCATCCGGCCTGAAGTTCGTGATGAATCCATACGATGAGATCGCCCTTGAAGCGGCACTCCAGCTGAAGGAAAAGGCCGGCGATGGCGCCGTCACGGCGATTACGGTCGGGACGGATGACGCGAAAGAGACCCTGAGATCCGCACTGGCCATGGGCGCGGACGACGGCGTTCTGCTCAGGTCGGAAGGCTCGATAGACGGCCTGGCCATCGCGCGGGCGCTGGCGGACGAGGTTTCGGGAAGGCAGTACGACCTGCTGCTGTTCGGAAAGCAGGCCATCGACGACGACAACATGCAGGTCCCTGCCATGGTCGCCCAGATGCTGGGCCTCCCGTGCGCGACGGTCGTCGTGGATCTCGAGATCGATGACGGCGTGGCTACCGCGAAGCGAGAGATCGAGGGAGGGCACGAGATCTTGGAATTCGACCTCCCCGGAGTCGTGGCGGCCCAGAAGGGTCTCAAGGAGCCCCGTTATCCGAGTCTCAAGGGGATCATGGCGGCTAAGCGCAAGCCACTGGAAGAGAAAGATATCGAGTTGCGCGCTCCGAAGATCGAGCTGCTGGACCTGACGATGCCGCCCGCGCGACCGGAGCCACAGATCGTCGGAGAGGGGCCTGAGGCCGTACCGGAGCTCGTGCGTCGACTTCGAGAGGAAGCGAAAGTGATCTGATGGCCGATATTCTGGCATTTGCGGAGACTCGCGACGGGGCCCTGAGGCAGGTGGCCAGGGAGGTCGTGGCGGCGGCGCGAAGTGTCGCCGACCAGATGCAGGGGCAGGTCGTAGCGCTCGTCATCGGAGGCCCGGGATCGACCGAGGCGGCGTCCGACCTGGCCCGGTACGGCGCCGATCGAATCCTGGTAGCCGAAGACGAGAGCCTCGGCCTGTACAACCCTGACGTGGCTGTCGAGGTGGTAGCGTCGGCAGTCGCCGGAGCTACCCCGGGCGCGATCCTGTTCCCGGCGTCCGCGCAGGGGAAGGACCTGGCGGCGCGAGTCGCAGCCCGGCTCGATGTGGCATTAGCCTCGGAGGTGACGGAGATCGACGTCGAGGACGGTCAGCCTGTCGTTACGCGCCCGATGTATGGTGGAAAGGCCTACGGACGTTTCCGGTTCCTTGACTCTCCGGCCCTGATCAGCCTGCGGCCGAACGTGTTTCCGGCGAACGAAGACCCGCGCGCCGGCACGGTGGAAGCGCTGGCATCGGTGGCCGTCGAGCGGAAGACCCGAATCGTGGGGCTGGAGAAGGCCGAGCGGGAGACGCTGGACGTGAGAGAGGCGCCTGTCGTGGTGGCGGGGGGCAGGGGGCTACAGGATCCGGACAACTGGAAGCTCCTGGAGGACCTGGTCGATGCACTCGGAGAAGAGGCCACGCTGGGCGCGAGCCGGGCTGTCGTTGACGCAGGATGGCGCCCGCACTCCGAACAGGTCGGGCAGACCGGCAAAGTCGTGTCACCCGGTCTCTACTTCGCGGTCGGCATAAGCGGAGCGATCCAG
>CAXMRU010000178.1:0-7714 GCA_964195715.1 Akkermansiaceae bacterium
GCCAAGACCGGTCCGTCGGTGGTGCTGGCCTACTTCCTCGCCGGCCTGTTTGTCCTCCCCGCCATGCTGTCCATGTCGGAGCTGGCGACGGCGATGCCGCGGGCCGGAGGCACGTACTACTTTCTCGACCGCAGTCTCGGCCCCCTGGTCGGCACGGTGGGAGGCCTCGGGACGTGGCTCGTACTGATACTCAAGAGTGCGTTCGCGCTGATGGGTATGGGTGCGTACCTCGCCCTGATCGCCGGCTATCCCATGAAGTCGGTGGCCGTCGGGCTGACAGCCGTCTTCGTGCTGGTGAACCTCGTCGGGGCGAAGCAGTCCAGTGGGCTGCAACGCTTTCTGGTGATCGCCGTCCTGGGCTTTCTGGCCGTGTTCACGGTCCAGGGACTGATCAGTCTGACGGGCGGCGAAGGTCTGCGAACGCTGCGCGAAACGCGATTCAGTCCCTTCCTGACGCACGGGGGACAGGGTCTGTTCGCCACGATCGGGATGGTGTTCATTTCGTATGTCGGTCTCACGAAGGTGGCCAGCATCTCGGAGGAGGTGAAGGACCCTGACCGAAACCTCCCCCTGGGGATGTTCCTGGCACTGCTAACTGCCTCCGCAGTATACGTGGTGGGCGTCTTTCTCGTGGTGTCCGTCATCGACCCGGACAAGCTGCACGGCGACCTGACTCCGATCGCCACGGCGGGGCTCGCGTTCTTCGATTGGCTCCCCCGGCCGGCGGCTCTCGGACTCGTCGTAGTCCCAGCCCTCGCCGGTCTCGCCGCGGCAGGGAACGCCGGCATTCTCTCGGCCTCGCGCTACCCGCTGGCCATGGCCCGAGACAACCTCATTAGCCCGCGCTTCGCCAAGCTCGGTCGCTTCCAGACGCCGACGCTGGCGTTGCTCGCCACCGGTGCGCTGATCGTGCTCGCCATCTCGACCCTGAACGTGCTGAGCGTGGCTAAACTGGCCAGCACGTTCCAACTCCTGATCTTCGCGCTCGTGAACCTGGCCGTGATCGTGATGCGGGAAAGCGGCATCGAGGCGTACGACCCGGGCTTCCGGTCGCCCGGATACCCGTGGGTGCAGGTCGTGGGTCTCCTGGGGCCCGCGCTCTTGATCGCCGTGATGGGACTGATGCCGATCGTGTTCACGATCGGGCTCGTGGGCGCGTGCCTGGTCTGGTACTTCTACTACGCCCGGGAGCGGGTGGTGCGCGGCGGCGCCCTGCTGCACTGGTTCGAGCGCCTCGGCCAGGGACGATTCGAGGGCCTCGACCCCGAGCTCCGCGGGATCCTCAAGGAGAAGGGCGTACGCGCGGAGGACGCTTTCGACGAGGTCGTGGCGCGGGCGTACACCCTGGACCTGAGGGAAGGCGAGACGTTCGAGGCCGCGACCCGGCAGGCCGCAAACCGGCTTGCGCAACGACTGCCGGTGAGCGCGGAGCACCTCGTCGAGGGCTTCCTGCACGGAACCCGGACGGGGGCGACTCCCGTGTCCCACGGCACGGCGCTGCCGCACCTCCGCGTGCCGGGGGTGTCGGCGCCGGAGATGGTCCTCGCCCGATCTCTAAGCGGACTCACGGTCGAGGTGGGAGATCAGTTCACCGATGAGCGGCACGGAGCCCTGATCCACGCGGTGTTCTTCCTCGTGAGCCCGGAAGAGAACCCCGGGCAGCACCTGCGGCTGCTGGCAGGGATTGCGGGCCGAGCGGACGACGACGACTTCATGGATGCGTGGCTGGCGGCCGAACAACCGGCCGATTTCCGCGAGGCGGTCCTCCGGGACGAGCGATTCCTGTCACTATACATTCGCGAGGGCGCTGCATCCGGCGCCCTGGCGGGCGCGATGCTGAAAACGATCGAGTGGCCGGCGGACACGCTGGTCGCCCTCGTGCGGCGTGACGGCGAGGTCCTCATCCCGCGTGGCGATACCGTCCTCAGGCTCGGTGACCGGCTGAGCATTGTGGGGGCCGCGGACGGGATCCGCGCGGTCCGCTCGAACTACGGCAGCGTGTCCGACCTGGAGATTCCGGACTTCATCAGCGAGGAACTGGAACTGTAGGGCGGGCCGTGCTGAGGAACTCCGCCTCGAAGCTCAGGTAGACAGTCTTCGTCCATTCGTTTAGGATGGGCGACCGTCAAGCTCCGAGGCTGACACGACATGACCGAAGACAAGCGAGGGCGCACTTGGCGCCCGTGAACCACGTGCAGGCGCGAGCCGTGTTCCGGCTCGGCGCCGTTCAATGCCTGCTCGTCGGTGCCACCCTCGCGTTCGCGCCAGCCTCCCGCGCACAGCAGATGGACCCCATGCATCACGGGGGCGAGGACGACATCCCGGTCATGCCGTCGGCCACCATGATCATGCCGATGATCCGTAACCCGATGCTGCCCGGAGCGAAGAGCCTTCGTCCGTCGGTGTCCGAGTTCTTGCCCGGCGAAGGGATCGACCCCTCGACGCTTCCGATGGCGGGCCCGCGTGAGATCGTGGACCTGGCGGATGGCGACACGCTGGCGCTCGAAGCTTCGCTCGTTCGGAAGATGGTGGCCGGCGAGACGTTCGTCATGTACGCGTTCAACCAGCAGATCCCCGGCCCGCTGATCCGGGTGAGGAAGGGATCCGAGGTCCACGTCCGGTTCACGAACCGGATCGACATGGAGACCACCGTGCACTGGCACGGGCTTCGTCTGGACAACCGGTTCGACGGCGTGCCCGGCCTGACGCAGGACCCCGTCCAGCCCGGTGAGACCTTCGACTACACGATCCGCTTCCCCGACGCCGGCATCTACTGGTACCACCCGCACGTGCGGGAGGACATCCAGCAGGACCTCGGCCTGTACGGCAACATGCTCGTGCGGCCGGATCGCGAGGACTACGACGACCCGGTGCACAGCGAGCGGGTCGTGACTCTCGACGACATCCTGATCGATGGTCGGGAGCTCGTCCCGTTCGGGCTCGAGGAAGCCAACTTCTCGATCATGGGCCGGTTCGGAAACGTACTCCTCGTGAACGGCGAGCAGCGCTACGATCTGGCCGCGAAAGCGGGAGAGGTCGTCCGTTTCTACCTCACCAACGTCTCAAACACGCGCACGTTCAACCTGTCGTTCGGCGGCGCCTCGATGAAGCTGGTGGGCGCTGACATCGGCCGGTTCGAGAAGGAGATGTTCGTGCGCAGCGTCGCCATCGCCCCTGCCCAACGGTACGTGGTGGAGGTGATGTTCGAGGAGCCCGGTGAGTACGTCGTGTCGAACCGGATCACGGCGCTCAATCACATGCAGGGGAAGTTCTTCTCTGCAGTAGACACGCTCGGTGCGGTGCGAGTGTCCGAGGAAGTCGCCACTCCTGACAGGGGCGAGTCGTTCCGCGCCCTGCATGTGGACGAGGAAGTGCGACGCGAGGTCGAGCCGTACCGGAAGTACGTAGACGCACCGGTCGACCGGGAACTCCTGCTCACGGTGGACATCCACGATCTGCCCGTCCAGGTGATGCAGTTCATCGCGATCGACACGGTGTATCGCTCGCCGGTCGAGTTCACCGACGTGATGTCGCACATGAACTGGATCTCGACCTCGAACGAGGTGCGCTGGGTCCTGCGAGACGTGCACACCGGCGCCGAGAACATGGACATCGACTGGCGCTTCAAGGTCGGCGACGTGGTGAAGATCAGGCTCAGGAACGACCCAGATGCGTTCCACCCGATGAACCACCCGGTACACCTGCACGGGCAGCGCTTCCTGGTGCTGTCTCGGGACGGCGTGCCAAACGAGAACCTCGCGTGGAAGGACACGGCACTGCTCCCGGTGGGCGCGACCGTGGACCTGCTGTTGGAAGTGACGAACCCCGGCCAGTGGATGCTCCACTGTCACATCGCGGAGCACCTGGAAGCGGGGATGATGATGGCGTTCGCCGTCGAGCCGGCTGGCTGACGACGCGAATCGAAGCCCGAGCGCAGGAGCGCGCGGGCAGAGGAACCACTCACGGAGGATGGGAATGAGGACGAAGACGTTTGGATGGGTCGGCGCACCTGCGCTGGCTGCACTGTCGCTGCTGGTCGCAGCCCCCGCGTTGCTCGCGCAGCATGGTGAAGAGGCCGGTACCGACAACATTGAGGTCATCGGTCGGCTGCACATCGACGACGGGCTCGAGATCAGCTACACGGACATCGAGATCGAGCAGGAGCCTGGACGGCCATACGCCTACCTGGCGCGCGTGCTTGGTCCGACGAAGGGCATGGACATCGTGTCGCTCGCGGACCCCTCGAATCCGGAGCTTTTGTACCAGTGGCGCATCGAGGACCCCGAGCTCCACATCGGGCTCGGCGGCATGGACACGAAGTACTTCAAGCACGACGGCCGCGTCTACGTCATCCAGTCTCTCCAGTTCTTCGGCGGGCCGGACACCGATCTGGGAGCCGTGGTGTTCGACGTCACGGGGCTGCCGGACGCTTCCACGGTGAAGGAGGTCGGCCGGATCCGCGCGTCGGACACGCCGACGGGCTTCCACAACATCTGGGCCTACAAGCACTCGTCCGGCATGCCGCTGCTGATCGCGACGACGAGCGGCCCGCACGCTAACGTGTACGACCTCGCCGCCTTCCTGAACGGGGCTGAGGACTACGGCCTGATCGGGCGGGTTCCGTGGCCCTCGACGGCCATGGACTCGCCGTTCGGGTCGATGGTGGGCTATCACGACTTCTACGCGGCCTGGGAGCCGGAGTCTGGCCGTGACATCCTCTACGGGTCGGGACTGGACGGCTACTACATCTACGACATCACGGACCCGGTGAACCCCGAGCTGATCACGTCGATCGTGGGAGTGATGGGCGTCACCCTGGCCCACACGCTGACCGCCACGCCGGACGGAAAGATCGGCGTCGGACAGACAGAGTACCGCTACTCGCCGATCCGCGTGTACGACCTCGAGCCGGGGATCCACGGAGACCATGAGCGGATTACCTCCGAGCTCAGCGCCTGGACCCGGAACTACAAGGCGCTCTCGCACAACAACGAGATGCGCTACCCGTACGTGTTCGTGTCCTCGTACAAGGACGGGATCGACGTCTTCGACATCAGCGACCCGGCGAACCCGGTCGGCGTAGGCTACTACGACACCTACGACGGCCCGGAGAAGGCCGGCCTGGCCAACGACCTGGGTCTCAGCAGCGGGAACCCGGTCGGTGAGAGCGACTTCAACGGCGCGTTCGGAATCGACGTCCGAAACTCCGACGGCCTCATCGTGGTGAGCGACATGGTCACCGGCCTGTGGGTGATGCAGCTCGACGGGTTCGACGGCTGGCACGGGTCCGACCACGGCATGCCGAACATCTCGAGCGTGCAGGACTGGGATCACGGCCCCCAGGGCCTGGTCCCGTAACTCGATCCGAAACGCACTCGCACTCGCGGCGAGACGCTCCGTGATGGGCTCGATCTTCGGCGGGAGGGGCGGTTTCGCGCTCTGGGGCGTGGGGCCGTCGCTCCTGCTATGGGTCGTGCTCGCGGCAGCGCCGGTCATGGACCCGCCGGGCATTTCTGCGCCGCCCGAGCCAACTACGCCGCCCGGGCCGTCCGGGCTGGCAGCGGAGTCCGAGTCGGTACCATTTCCGGACGAGTTTCCGCTGTTTCCGACTATGGGAAACGAGGGAGCGTCCGGGATGGCGTACCTTCAGCAGTCGTGGTCGCCGTACGGAGTCTCGGTGGACGAGGACGGGCAGGTGCAGTACGACCTCAAGATCGAAGTGGAAGGCCTTCCGGAGGTCGACGGCGAGGCGTACCGCGTGTGGCTCACGACACCGACGCTGGATCGGATCGTCGAGCTGGGTTTGATCGAGCCGTCCGGCGAGCTGACGGGCACGACGGACTGGCATCAACTGATGGTCATCGTGAGCCGCGAGCCGGCGGACCGGGTCGCAGCCGAGGGCGATCGCTGGAGCGGCCCGATCGTGCTGCGCGGGTTCTCGGCCGGCGCGCGCGTCACACCGCTGGTCCAGCACTCGCTGTTCCAGCAGTCCCCGATGTAGCCAGGGCCGGCGGGCGGCTGCGTGGTGCACCGCCGATTGCCCCGCCAGTCCGCGCCGCGCAGGTTCCGGCGCAAAGGGCTTCACACCAAACGTACGCCCGACCCTTCCAGTCACGGAGAGCGGATGCGCTCGCGCCGAGTCACGAACCTCCTGGCGCTTCAATGCCTGCTACTGGCAGCCGGGTGCGGAGAGCGGTCACCGGTCGAGACCGGAGAACCCGCCAGCGCTTTCGGCTACATGCAGATCCTTGCGGCGGACTCGATGGAGGGCCGACGCACGGGCACCTCGGGCTCGGCGCGCGCCGCACGGTTCATCGAGGAGCGATTCCGCGCGGCCGGGCTGGAGGCAGCGGGAGACAGCGGGTTCTACCAGCGGGTTCCCATGCGTCGATCCGAGACGAGCCGGGGCCGTGTACGACTGCGGGTGCTGGACAGCTGGGCCGCCTTCGATTCACTGCCGGCCAAGGAGCGTCTGGTGGAGGTCAACGTCGTCGGGCTGCTTCGGGGATCCGACCCCGTGCTTCGAGACGAATACGTGCTCGTCACCGCACACTACGATCATGTCGGGATCGGGCGGCCCGTGGACGGAGACTCGATCTACAATGGAGCGGACGACAACGCGTCAGGGACGGCCGCGCTCATCCGCATCGCCGAGACCCTGGCCGCCTCGGTGTCCGCGCCGGCGCGCAGCGTGGTCTTCGCGGCAATGACGGGCGAGGAACTGGGGCTGCTTGGCACGCGCTGGTACGTCTCGGACCCTTCCGTATCGCTGGAGAGGACGGTCGCCAATCTCAATATCGAGATGATCGCCCGGCCGGATTCCGCCATTGGCTTCGGCCGGGCCTGGCTGACCGGTTTCGAGAGAACGACGATGGGCGAGATGCTGGCGACCGCTGGCCTTCCGATCGAGCCCGACCCTCGGCCGGAGCAGAGCTACTACCGGCGTAGCGACAACATAGCCTTCGCGAAGCTGGGCATCCCGGCGCACACGCTCTCGTCGTTCGGCCAGCACGCTGATTATCACACGCCGGATGACGAGTCCGACCTTGCCGATCCCGAGCACGTGGAGGCCTTACTCCGACTGGCAACCGAGGCCGTGCGCCTGCTGGCCGAGGGCGACGCGCCGGAGTGGAAAGAGGAGGGCCGTCCGTAGCGGACGACATCCCGGTTCGAGGCAGGCATCAGGCTTTTCCGTAGGCCCCACTCCACGCTTCTGTGGATCACAGGCGACAGATACCGCTGACCTCTATGCGCCAGTCCGCACCGGAGAACTCCGTAAGCTCCACTGAATACATCCCCTGGCAGGTTGGGGCCTTTCCGTCAAATCACGGTACGCGTTATGCGGTAACTGGTCTTTCGGCTCCATTCATCATAGATATAATAGGTAGGTTTCTTCTTGGAGGCTGCGGACTCTGAACCGTTCAGTCGGCCCCCGAACTGCCGAGTCCGAAATCTGTAACCATTTGAAGGATAGAGGGATGTATTCTCTCTCTGCTTCGAGGGCTGTGGACGCGTGGCCCGCGCCGCACGGTCGACCCGCTTGCCTGACCATCGGGACACTCTTGGCCTCGAGAGGGACAGAGTTTCCCGATTTGAGGAGATCTGCTCCCCCCCATCCCCGTTCGCAGGATGAGACAGGACCTCCCACCGGTCCTTGTCTCGCGCCTCGCGGCACAAGGAGACACTGATGCGTAAGACGTTCCTGCTGTTCGGA
>CAXMRU010000179.1:0-2865 GCA_964195715.1 Akkermansiaceae bacterium
GGGGCCCGCGTTTGGACAGGCTGGGACGAGGTGCCGCGGGCCGAGGCCGTCGCGGTGCGCGGGGACCGGATCGTGGCCGTCGGAACGTCCGAAGAGCTCGAGCGCTACCGTGGCCGGAACACGCGTGTCCTGGATCTCGAGGGACGCTTCGTGGCCCCCGGCTTCATCGACAACCACACCAACTTCGAAACCGCCGGTTCGCTCCTCCTCGGGATTAACCTCCTGCAGGTGACAGAAGAGGCGGACTTCATCGACGAGGTGCGCGCAGCGCGTGATCGGATCCCCGAAGGGGCGTGGATCACGGGCGGAGACTGGGGTGCATACGAAGAATGGGCTGTTGGATCTTCGGGTTCGGATCCTGAGGAAGGCGCGACTGACGGCCTCCAGAATGATCGTGCTGCGCCCTTCGTGCCTCATCGGGCCATGATCGATTCGATCACGCCCCAGACTCCGGTGCTCATTTCGAAGTGGGACGGGTCGGTCTTCCTGGCCAACGAGCGTGCATTACTCCGCGCGGGAGCCACCTGCGCGTGGAGTGGTGTCGAGTGCGAGCGTGGCCGCTCGACGGGTCGGTTGACGCCCGAGGCGGCCGAGCTGGTGCGGGCTGCCATGCCTCCGAAGCCGTTTCAACAACGCCTCGCCGAGGCGAGGCTGGCCTTGCAGAGGCTCCGTGAAGCCGGAGTGACGACGATCCGCGACATCACGGGCCCCGAGCAGATGGCCGTGTTCCAGTCGCTTCTCGAGAACGGTTCCCTGACGGTCAGGGTATACGCGCGGCCGATGCTCGACCGGTGGGAGGACTTGAGCGCGCTCGGCATCCGGCACGGATTCGGAAACGAGTGGCTCAAGGTGGGCGGGCTGAAGAGTTTCGTCGACGGGTTCATGGGCAACTCGTCAGCCCGCTTCTACGAGCCCGACCTCACCACGGGCGAGCTGGGGATCTGGCGCGACATGATGAGCCCGCCGGGCAACATGCAGCGCCTGCTCATCTCGGCGGATTCGGCCGGACAGTGGCCCCAGATCCACGCGGTGGGCGACCACGCCATCGACACCCTCATCGCGATGTACGAGCGAACGATGGACGTGAACGGCCCCAAGGACAGGAGATTCGCCATCATCCACGTGCAGGTCCTGCGTGGCCCGGAGACGGCTGAGCGGATGGCACGCCTCGGGTTGATCGCCGACGTTCAGCCGTACCCGGCGATCGACGACATGCGCTGGATGGAGGAGAGGATCGGCGAACGGAGCAGGTGGGCGTACGCATTCCGCACGCTTGATGACGCCGGCGTTCGCCTTACGTTCGGCAGCGACTGGCCTGGAACGAATGCCTCGTGGTACCCGGCCAATCCCATGCTCGGCATTTACGCCGCAGTGACGCGTCAGACCCTCGGGGGTGAGCCCGAGGGCGGCTGGTACCCGGAGGAGCGGGTGGATCTGGAGACCGCGCTACGCGCATACACGGTCAACAACGCGTGGGCGGCCGGCGAGGAGGACATCAAGGGCTCGCTGGAGCCGGGGAAGCTCGCGGATATCGTGGTCGTGGACCGCGACCTGTTCTCGCTCGAGCCCGCCATGCTGAAAAACTGTCGGGTTCTGTATACGATCGTCGGTGGCCGGGTCGTCTACCAGCGGCGTGACCCGGAGGCGTCTTGAGGCTTCTCTGACGCGAAGCAGCAGGCCCCCGCCGGCGATGGTCACCAGCGGGGACCTGGTCGGCCTACTGCGTGCGGACCCCTTCCATGTGCTCCAGTCCGAACCCCTGCAGGATGGAGGTCCGGAAGTCGTCGGCGGCAGCGTTCCATTCAGCGACCCCGAAATCGACACCGCCCGTCGTGCGAAACGGCCGCTCGCCGGCGGGAGTCTCGATCACGCGCACCATCGTGTCGACCAGGATCTGGGGATCGGTCGGCACGTCGGAATCCTCGAACAGGGCCTCGAACGGCTGCCCCATCTCCACCAGGGTCTGATTCTCGACCTCGTACCCCAGGAGACGCTCCTCGTCAGCCGGTGAGGGCGCTTCGGGGAACAGGTTTGTCGTGAACGGGCCGGGCTCGATCACCACGACATCGATTCCCTTCCCTGAGAGCTCGTATCGAAGGGCCTCGGACATACCCTCCAGGCCCCACTTGCTCGCGTGATACACCCCGAAGAAGGGAACCGCCATGCGGCCTGCGATCGTGCTCACCTGTACGATGAGGCCAGATCCGGCGGCCCGCATGTGTGGCGCGACCGCTCGCACGACGCGAAAGGGCCCCACCAGGTTGACTTCGAGATTGGCCTGAAGCTGCTCGACGGTGAACGCCTCCGTCACCCCGACAGGCATGACGCCGGCGTTGTTGACGCCCGTGTCGATGGCGCCTTCGGCTTCGATGACCGCGGCCACCGCCTGCTCGACCGACGCGTCCGAGGTGACATCCAGCTCGAGGACGTGCAGGGACAGCCCCTCTTCGTCGGCGACGGCGCCCAGCTCGGTAGCGCTTTCCGCGTTCTTGCCGTCGACGGCCCGCATCGTCGCGTAGACTGTATGTCCGCGACGCGCGAGCTCCTTGGCCGCCAGCAGCCCGAAACCGCTGCTGCATCCGGTGATCAGGATCGTCTGTGAACTGCTCATGCACCCTCCTCGCGTCCTAATGAATCTGGGAAATGCTTCCGCGCCCGTTTTACATCGCGATGGTGAGACCCGCCGACACGTCGCCCTGCCACACGCCCCAACCACTCAGACCTACACCGCAACCTCCGGTGCCACACCAGAACCCGCTGCCTGAGCTGATGATCGTGCTGTACAGGTGGCCCGCGAGGCGCAACGCAATCCGTTCCGACGCGAAGATCTTCACGCCCCCACCGAACACCATCGAGAAGAACGTG
>CAXMRU010000180.1:0-2834 GCA_964195715.1 Akkermansiaceae bacterium
TCCATGCCGGCGAGATCCGGCCGGGCATCGAGGGCGCCGTGGCGCTGCCGATATTCCAGTCCGCCAACTTCGAGTCCGCCGAGGGTGAGGACTATCACGACATCAAGTACATGCGCCTGAGCAACTCGCCCAATCACCAGGTGCTGGCGGCCAAGCTCGCCGAGCTTGAGAGTGCCGAGGCCGCGCTCGTCACGGCGAGTGGGATGGCGGCGATCACCACCATCTTCCATTCGCTGCTCTCTACCGGCGACCACGTAATCTTCCAGGACTGCCTGTACGGAGGCACCTACGACTACGCCCGGCGGGAGTTCGCGCGGCACGGTCTGACGTGTGACTTCGTCGATGGCGAGCGACCGGACACATGGGCGGGCCAGCTGCGGCCCGAGACGCGGATGATCTACGTCGAGGCCATCACCAACCCTCTCGTGGGGGTCGCGGACCTCGAAGCCGTCGTGGCGTTTGCCCGTGAGCATGGACTGATCTCGGTCATCGACAACACGTTCGCCAGCCCCGTCAATTTCCGGCCGGCGGAGATCGGATTCGACCTCTCGGTGCACAGTGGCACCAAGTACCTGAACGGACACTCGGACATCGTGTGCGGCGCCGTGATCGGCCGAGCCGAACTGGTGGGCGAGGTGAAGCACATGCTCAGCTACCTGGGAGGGTCGCTCGATGCGCATGCCTGCTTCCTGCTGCACCGGGGGCTTAAGACCCTCGGGGTGCGGGTGCGACAGCAGAATGCGAGCGCCCTGGAGATGGCCCGGGCCTTGGAGGCGAACGCCGCGGTGGCGCGGGTCAATTATCCCGGGCTTCCGTCAAGCTCCGGACACGAACGGGCAGCAAGGCTGTTCGATGGATTTGGAGGCATGCTGAGCTTCGAACTGGTCGGCGGTGCGGAGCCGGCACGTCGCTTCGCGGAAGCGGTCACGATCCCGATCGTGGCGCCGAGCCTCGGTGGAGTAGAGAGCCTCGTGACGCTCCCCGCGACGACCTCGCATGCCGGGCTCACGGCAGAGGAGCGGAAGGAAGTCGGGGTGGCCGACGGCCTGATCCGAGTTTCGGTCGGCATCGAGGGCACCCAGGACCTGCTGGACGACTTCGAGGCAGCCCTGGCTACGCTGTGAGCTGGCAAGGGGATATGTTGTGCGGGTCCCGCGGAGCGGCGTGGGACCTATCCCCATTCGCGGGAGGCTCAGATGCGATTCTGCGTTCGAACTACGGCGCTCACGTTCGGGATCCTGTGGGCGGTCGCCTTCTTCCTTGTCGGCTCGGCCCAGCAGATTTGGCCGACGTACGGGGTGGCGTTCCTCGAGCTGATGGACGGTTTGTATCCCGGCTACGCGCCCGGCGGCTTCGGCTCGGTGATCATGGGCAGCCTGTACGCCGTGGTGGACGGGGCGATCGGTGGCGCGGTGTTCGCGTGGCTGTACAACCGCATCCTGGGATCGAAGGAAGACTGATCCCGGGCTTGCGGAACCTTCGCCTGAAAGTGCGATGTTGGGTTCGTCGGTAGCGGCGACGAATCCACGCGCACGGAGGCGAACCTGAACGCGCCGGAACACGACCGAGAGAGAGCCGGGCGGGCGTGGCGAATGCTCGCCCTCCTGTCCCTCGCCGAGCTCCTGGGCATGTCGGTGTGGTTCGCGGCGAGCGCTGTCGCTCCCCAGCTCCGGAGCACGTGGGGCCTCAGCGTGTCGGAAGCCGGCTGGCTGACCACGGTCGTGCAACTCGGATTCGTAGTCGGCACGGTGGTCGCCGCCCTGCTCAACCTCGCGGACGTGATCCCAAGCCGACGCTACTTCGCCGTCTCCGCCCTGCTGGCCGGCCTGGCCAACGCCGCCCTTCTCACCGCCGGGAGCTTCGGCGTGGCGCTCGGGCTACGGTTCGCGACCGGCTTCTTCCTGGCCGGCGTGTATCCACCGGGGATGAAGATGGCGGCCACCTGGTTCAGGGCGAACCGGGGCCTCGCGATCGGCGCGGTGGTCGGCGCCCTGACGGTCGGGAAAGCGTTTCCCTACCTGGTCAACGCGATCGGTGGAGCCGGCATCGGGTTCGTGATCTGGAGCACGACGGCGAGCGCCGGACTCGCCGCATTGCTGGTCACGGTCGCGTATCGTGACGGACCTCACGCGTTCGAGCGGAGGCCGTTCAGCTGGGGACTCGTAGGCACGGTCTTGCGGGACCGGGAGTGGCGGCTGGCGACGGGCGGATACCTGGGCCACATGTGGGAGCTGTACGCGTTCTGGACATGGATCGTGGCGTTTCTCGCGGCCAGTTCCGCAGCGAGGGCGGGCGTCCCGTGGACCGGGGAGTATCCGACGGCCGTGAAGCTGATCGCGTTCGCGGCCATCGCGATCGGCGGACCGGCGTGCGTGTGGGGCGGGTGGGTCGCGGACCGGATCGGCCGTGAGCGGCTGACGATCCGAGCTCTTTCCGCCAGCGGTGCGTGCGCCCTGCTGGCCGGCCTGCTGTTCGGATCCAGCTTCCTGCTCCTCGTTCCTCTGGCCCTCGTGTGGGGATACTTCGTGATCGCCGACTCGGCGCAGTTCAGTGCCCTGGTGACCGAGGTCTCGCCCTCGCACGCCGTGGGCACGGCTCTCACCATCCAGGTGGCCGTCGGATTTTTGCTCACCATGGCCACGATCCAGATCGTTCCGGCGATCGCCGATATCGCGGGTTGGCGCTGGGCGTTCCCCGTCCTGGCTGCCGGCCCGGCGTTCGGGATCGGGGCCATGCGGAGGCTGATGCGCATCCGCAGGCTCGAACCGTCTGCCGAAGGGTGATCCAACCCGGTCTCCGGGGGTATATTCCACCCGGAGAGACGCCATGAGAGT
>CAXMRU010000181.1:0-2291 GCA_964195715.1 Akkermansiaceae bacterium
GTTCGCCGCCGGATCGTAGTCCGTGGACGTGGAGATCCCACTGCACGCCGCGAGCAGTAGCGTCAGCGAAAGCGCTACCCCCGCCTTCCCTGCTGTCTGTCTCATTTCGCTCATTGAGTCCTCCCCTGTGTTGAGTACTGCGAGTCAGTGTACGTAGCCCTCAGCTGAGTCGGTCGCACTCGTCGCCAGATGCGAGCCGCTTCACAGGCAGCCCATGAGACCAAAGCGACATTGCACCGCCTTTGATAATCACACAGTATTGGAGCGTCCTCCCTCACAGCCGCAGTTCGAAAGCCGCTGGCCCGACGGTGGCAGATCGAGGAGACTGAAGATGATCCGAAATATCCACCTCGCCTTGTTGCTCGCGCTTCTTAGCCCCTGGTCGCCAGCCCTCGCGCAAGACACGGACTCGATCGACCCGGCGGCCGACCAGATCCTGCAGCAGATGGGGGAGTACCTGGCAAGTCTGGAGCACTTCCGAGTCCACGCCGAGGCTGCGGCGGATGAGGTCATCGACACCGGTCAGTTGATCGCATTCGGCCACACCATCGACATGGTAGTCAGGCGACCGGATCGCCTGTGGGCGGACGTAAACGGAGACATCGGACACAAGCGGGTCCTTTATGACGGACGGACGGCGCGTCTGTTGGACTACACGTACGGAACGGTCGCTGAGACGGCGGGCAAGGCCACGATCGAGTCGACGATCGATGACCTGATCGATCGCCTGGGCGTCGTGGTGCCACTCGCCGAGCTCGCGTTCGACGATCCTTACGCGACGCTGATCGGGAACGTGGAGACCGGATCTTACCTGGGGATCCGCATAGTCGACGGCATTGAATACCACCACCTGGCGTTTACGCAGGAGACGATCGACTGGGAAGTGTGGATTGAGAACGGGGCCCGACCCCTCCCGCGGAAACTGTTGATTCGCTACAAGGACGAGCCGGGGAGTCCGCAATTCGTGGCCATCCTGTCCGATTGGGACCTGGCCGACGCGTCTCCGGACGCGCTCTTTTCTGCCGAGACCCCGATTGGAATGACCCCGATTGAATTCATAGACGTGGGAGGTGACCAATGACCCGGACACAGAAGTCATTCCGGCTCTTCATGTTGCTGTTCTGCGCGCTTACCGTCACCATGCTCACCGCGCCTCCAGAGGCAGCCGCGCAGCGGAAGGGGAACCGCGGCAGCGTTCACTCTGCCGGGAGAGGAGGTCCGTCAGCGGGCCCATCGCGGGGACCGGGCCCTTCCAGAGGCCCTTCGAGAGGCCCCTCCGTCCATCACGTCCACCACGTTCACCACGTGCATCACGTCATGCACCCGTGGGCCTTCCGCGGCCCGTCGATCTGGGCCTGGCACCCGGTGGGGTTCTTCGTGGCGGCGCTGGCCACGACGGCCATTATCGTCTCGATCACCGATGACAACGGCAACGCGTCCAGCGGCGGCAACGTGTACTACGACCAGGGCGTGTACTACGAGAAGACCTCCGACGGCTACAAGGCCATCCCGCCGCCGAAGGGAGCGCAGATCGAGTCGTTACCGGAGGGCTATACCTCGGTGACAGCGAACGGAAAGGACTACGGCTACTACCAGGGGGATTTCTACGTCCAGGGGGCGGACGGAAAGTACATCGTCACGTCAGCGCCGGTCGGGGCGATCGTGCCCTACATTCCCGACTCGGCGGAGGAGCACACGGGGGACACGACTACGTATACGTACAACGGGATCACCTATCAGCCTGTGTCACTCAATGGCGACACGTCGTACGTGGTGAGTAGCTCGGGCTGATCGCCCGGCACCCGCGCGGGCGCCCGTCAGCAGCGCGGCCGATCCGGACGATAGTGTCGAGTCGGGATACCTCGTTGTGGACCGCAGCGTCGAGGGCTTGAGTAGTCCCGTATGGGATTTCGCGGCGCCGTTTCTCTGGGATCTCACGGGTGAATCCCAATTCTCCATGAGGTGGTTCGACATCGAGCGCCTGGACCGGGAGTAAAAGGTCGCCCTCGACAGGCTCGACGATGGCCCCGACATCCTGCAATGGTTCGGGCACTTCTACCCCAGGTCGCTCATCGCGGCCGGCATGCTAGCCAGGCTGGGTCGGCCGGAGCTGGCCCGGGCTTCGTACGACTCTGCACGCGTCATCCTCGAGTCGTGGCTGCAAGAGAATCCGGATGACTCCAGGGCACACAGCGCGTTGGGCATCGCCCTGGCCGGACTGGGTCGCGAGGCCGAGGCGGTTCGAGAAGGCCGGACGGCCGTCGATCTCCTTCCGCTCAGCAAGGACGCCT
>CAXMRU010000182.1:0-4287 GCA_964195715.1 Akkermansiaceae bacterium
GGATCGCCAGACGCAGCCGATCCGATGAGCCACTCGATGGCTGTGTCGTGGTCACCCAGCACAGCGTATATCCCGGCGACCCGCCGAGGAACCGTCAGTACTCCAGCCTCAGTGAGCTCGGCCACGACGGCCAGAGCGGAGTCCCGCACCGCTCGGTCCGACGAAGGAGCGGCGACGGCACGGCCGATCACCCGGGCGACCGACGGGTCGGCGGCTCCTCGCACACGAGCCAGTCCTTCGGCGTATTTCTCTAGCTCGACGGCTGAAAGGCCCATCTCCGGTCCCCACATGACGAGTCTCGCGTAGGCCGTGGTCAGATCTCCACCGATCTCGAGCGTGCGCTCATACAGATCTCGGGCTTCCTCTCGTCTCCCAAGTATCAACAAGGTGAACCCGGTCGAAGCGTTGATCACCGGAGACAGCGGGTCGCGCATCAGTGCCATCGACTGGTGCTCGAGCGCCTCGTTGACCCTTCCCCGGCTGCGCAGCATGTCGCCGAGCCACTGCCGGGCGGTCGTGTATGAGGGCTTGAGCTCGAGTGCCCTTTTGAGGGCGAGCTCCGCCGACGTCCAATCGCGGTCAATCTCGTGCGCCAACACTCCAAGCGACGCCCAGCCTTCTGCCATCTCCGGATCGAGCAGGATGGCCCGCAGGGCGGCTTGCTTCGCCCTTGGGATGAGTGGAACTCCGCTGCCGTCCCGATACGCCAGAGCATCGATGGCGTCGGCCAGCCCGCTCCACGCCAGCGCGAAGCTCGAGTCGCGCGCGATCGCGGTCTCGAAGTCCTCCACTGCCTCGCGCAACTCAGGCACCCGCCGGGTAACCCATTTCTGTCGCCCTGCAAGATACAGATCGTATGCCTGTACGTCCGACGTGCCACCGCGATACAGCTCTTCGTCCTCACCGCGCAGTCTGGGCGCGAGGGCGCCGACGATGGACGCAGCCAGCTCCTCCTGAACCAGGAAGATGTCCGTGATGTCCCGATCGTACTCCTCGGACCACAGCTGGAAGCCCGTCTCCGCGTCGATGAGCTGCGCAGTGATCCGGACCCGTTCCTCAGACCGGCGGACACTCCCTTCGAGAACGGTCTCCACCCCCAGCGTGTCGCCGATCGTCCGCAGGTCCAGGCTCTGATCCCGGAGGGCGAATGTGGACGTACGCCCCGCCACCTCAAGGTCCTCGACGCCGGCGAGCGCGTTGATCAGCTCGTCCGCAAGCCCATCGCTGAAGTACTGGTTGTCGGGATCCCCACTCAGGTTGGCGAACGGAAGGACCGCGATCGAGTCATAGGTCTGCGCACCGGGCCCGGTCCGAGTGAGGGTCCACCAGGCTCCGAGCCCGAGAAGTACGACGCCCACGAGAGCGGCGATCCCGGCGGGCCACCGGGTGCGACGCGGCTGGGCGGCGATCGCGTCGAGCTCCACGGTCTTCGCCGGGTCCGTCTGCCTCATGCCGTCAGGCGTTTTCTCGTACGCCCACGCCAGGACGAGAACTACCGGAAAGCCAAGGAGTGCTCCCCACACGACGAGGGTGACTGCCCACTCAGGAAAAGCGAGCCGAGGGAACACCAGGTCGGTGCCCTCGATGGTGACGAACGCGGCGGTCCCGTACAGGGCAGCGGCGCGGAACACTCCGCGCCGCTTGAGCTTGGCCAGGAAGCGCTGGTAGCTCGCAGCTCCGGTCACCAGGTCACTGCCTCAGCCGCGGGTGGGGGATCGGGAATGTTCAGGGTCGCGAGCGCCGCTTCGAAGCGCGGCTCACCCCGCAGTCTCTCCGTCACGAGCATCGTATTCAGGGTAGACAGGTCCGGGACCTCGGACTCCACCATGGCCTCGATCACGTCGAGCGCCTCCTCACGAGCCCCAAGCAGGGCAAGAAAATCGACGGTCATCCACGGCTGGGTCTCAGGGTGTTCTCCCCATCTCTGCACGGCCTCAACTGCCCCATCGCGGCCCGACGGATCGCGCAGACCGTTGATGATAGTCGACGCAGAGGCCTCCCCACCCGGAAGGCCGACAATCGATGCGTAGCGACGCAAGTGCACTTCCGCTTCATCGAGGCGTCCCAGCAACATGAGAGCGACTGCGGGCTGCATTTGCGCATACCCGGAATTCGGCTGTAGAGCCAGCGCCCGGGAAAACGCCCGCAGCGCTTCTTCTGACCGCCCGGCAGCGAGCAGAACCTCGCCCAAGCTGACCAATGCGTTCAAATCGAGTGGGTCCAACTCCACCGACTTCTCACACCACGGAATCGACTCTTCTCCCCGGCCCACGTCGGCCAGAAAAAAGCAGTACCAGGTCAGTCCTTGCGGATAGGCCGGGTCGAGCTCGATAGCACGCTTGAAGAGGCGGGCCGACTCATCCCAGTCGCGATCGTACTCGTATATGGTCGTCGCAAGAGTGTAGAGCGCCTCAGAGTTGTCCGGATCCAGCTCGAGCGCCCTTCGGCCGGCCGCCTTCGAGCGCTCGGCCGCGTCGCGCGACGGAAAGTCCGTATACCAGGGCAGCGCGTTGTATACGGCCGACAACCCGATCCACGCCGGCGTGTACATCGAATCCCGCTCCAGGGCCGCATCGAACAGCCTGACCGCCTCGGCAAGTCCCTCCGGGGTGCGGGTAGCCCAGTGGTGTCGGCCGGCCAGGTACAGTTCGTAGGCGCCGAGGTCCGATGTTCGCACCGAGGCGGGCACGAGATCTCCTCCCTCGTCCGGTGAGACGCTCGCGGCCGGCTCAGCACCCGAAGCCATGGCAGTGGCCACGGCACCCGCAATCTCGTCCTGGATCTCGAATACGTTGTCAGCCGTGAGCTCCCGATTCCATTCCCTCGACCACACGTGGAATCCGTCCTTCGCGTCGATGAGCTGAGCGGTCACTCGAACTCGACCGCCGGATCGCCGGACGCTTCCCTCGAGCACCGTCTCCACGCCCAGCGTGTCCGCGATCGTCGGGATGTCGAGGTTGGAATCTCGCAGAGCGAATGAAGACGTACGGCCCGCAACCTTGAGGCCCGGCACCCGTGTCAGGGCGTTCAGCAACTCCTCGGACAGTCCATCGGCGAAGTACGCGTCTGCTTCGTTGCCGCTCATGTTTTCGAACGGAAGAACAGCGATTGACTTGTAGTTGCCGCGATCCGCCGATCCCGGCGCGGTCGGCCGGCCCAACCCCCACCATGATCCGATCAGAAGAAGCGCCGTCCCCACCGTCGCGGCGATTCCCACGGGCCACCTTCGGGCGCGCGCCTGCGCGACGATCTCGTCGATCTCATCCGGCGCCGCATCGGGGGTCCGCTTCACGCCTTGCGGAGTTCGCTCGTACGCCCAGGCGAGGGCCAGGGCCACCGGGAACCCCACCAGGGCAAGCACCGTGGTGACAGTCAGAAACTCCTGCGGCAGATGCAGTCCCTCTTGCAGGAGGTCCGCGACCTGGAGGACGACAAAGGCTGTCGCTCCGTAGACGGCCGCCACCTTGAACACGTGGCGCCGCTTGAGCTCGGCAAACAATCGCTGGTATGAGGGGGCCTTGGACATCTCGAAAAGATCAGCTTTTCCCGGGGTTATGGGAAGGGCTGTGGCTGACGGGGCTTGCTTTGTCCCACCGGCCGTCCATCCCGAGCCGCGTCGTAGAGGGCCGTTCCGGCCAGAGCCAGGAGACCCGATGTCCACCGTCGGGAGCGGAGACCCGATGTCCACCGTCGGGAGCGAGGCTGGGGAACGATCTCCTGGATCTCCTCAGAGAGGGCCTGTTCCGTGCGCTTGAGCCCACCTTCGGGTCGGCGCTCGTACACCCATGCCGCGATGAGAGCCAGGGGAAAGCCAACCATGACCGCGACCGTCACTACTGTCAGGACGGCCGCAGGCAGTGCCAATCCTTCCGCCATGATGTCCACCGCCTGCAGCACTGCGAAGGCTCCTGCACCATACAGCGCGGCGATGCGAAATACCTTCCGACGCTTCAGTTCGGCGAATACTCGCTGGATAGGCGGTGTCTCAGTCATGATATCAAGATCGGGACATCCTTCTTGAATCGGCAACCTCAGGACTGGAAACGGGCGGTCGAGTTGTGGAGTCGGGCCCACAGATCAGAGATCAAGTACGATGCTTTCGAAGAGAACGCGACCACTCTCGGACTACTGTAATTCAATAGTTTAATTATCGTTACACCGTATAGCTGATGCACATTCTACGGTGGAACGGTTTTCGCGGATGCTAAACTCAATCGATTCGATTCGCCCGGGCGTTGAATCGGCCAAGCGGTTTGGTTTTATTGGAATGGGCGGCTTCCGAGGCTG
>CAXMRU010000183.1:0-126156 GCA_964195715.1 Akkermansiaceae bacterium
ACCATCGCCATTCCGTGCTCGTCCGCCGCTTCGATCGCCTCAGCGTCCCTTTTCGAGCCGCCGGGCTGAATGATCGCCGTAACGCCCGCCTCCGCCGCAGCATCGATTCCGTCTCGGAACGGGAAGAAGGCGTCCGAAGCCAGGACCAGCTCCTCGAGCGCAAAACCGGAGTTGAGCGCCTTGTGCGCCGCGAGGTGCGCCGCATCCACTCGGCTCATCTGTCCGGCCCCGATACCCACGGAAGCGCCATCTCGCGCGAGCAGGATGGCGTTGGACTTCACGGACTGGACGGCGGCCCACGCGAACGCGAGATCCTCCCACTCCCGCTCGGACGGCTGCCGCGAGGTGGAAACGGCGACCCCACCCGGTCTCAGGTCTACCGAGCGAGCCGGCACCGGGGAACCCTGCACGAGCACACCCCCGATCACACCCCGCAGGTCTAATCCTGGAGTGTAATGACCCGCGAACGGCCCGAACCGGCCCTCCTCGCCGGGCTCCAGGATCCGGATGTTTTTCTTCTCCTGTAAAATGCGCAGCGCCGGCGGAGCATACCCCGGAGCGACCAGGCACTCCACGAACAGGCCTGAAAGCTCCTCGGCGACGATCTCCGTTACCGGCTGGCTGAATACGACCGTCGACCCGAAGGCCGACACGGGATCGCACGCCAGCGCCTTCCGGTAAGCCTCGGCGGGGGAGCGGCCGATCGCGATACCGCACGGCGTGGTGTGCTTGAGGATCGCGCACGCCGTCGCGTCACTCCCCAGGAAAGGAGCGATAGCAAGGAGGGCACCATCGAGATCCAGGATGTTGTTGTAAGACAGCTCCTTGCCGTGTAGCTGCCGGAGCCCCGGGATGCCGGTCGGTGGGCTGGACGAATCACGATAGAACGCCGCCGCCTGGTCGGGGTTCTCTCCGTAGCGCAGCGACTGCACGCGAGTCAGGGAAAGCATGACGTCCCGCGGGAGGCCTTCGGTTCGCTCCTGATCTTCCCGAGATCCCCTGAGATACCCAGCTACCGCCGAGTCGTACGTGGCGGTGTGGGCGAACACCTTCGCGGCCAGAGCCCGCCGGAGCTCGTCCTGGTCTCCCCCCCGGTCGAGGGCTTCGAGCAATCGGTCGTAGTCCTCCGGGCTGCAGACCGGCCATACGAACGGGTGATTCTTAGCGGCGGCTCGGAGCATTGTCGGGCCCCCGATGTCAATCTGCTCGAGGGCCTCGGCCAGTGTCGTCTCCGGGCGGGCCACCGTATCGCGGAACGGATACAGGTTGACAACCACCATCCCCACGGGCTCGAGATCATGCCTCTCGAGATCGCGAATGTCTCCCTCAACGCTCAGTCGGGCGAGCAGACCGGCGTGGACCGCCGGATGCAGTGTCTTGACCCTGCCGCCGAGGATCTCCGGAAACCCCGTGAACTGCGAGATCCCCGTGACAGGAATGTCCGCCTCGCGGATCGCCTGTCCCGTGCCCCCCGTCGACAGCAGAGTCCAGCCCAGCCGGTGCAACGCGCGGGCCAGCTCCGCGATCCCCGTCTTATCCGAAACGCTCAGAATAGCGTACGGCATTCGTCGTCTCTCTTGGCAGGATGCTCAACATCCTCTTAGTGCTCCAGTGTACCGTCTCAAGAACTCCGGGCCATCGAGAAGGCCTCGCCGTCGAACCAGGCCCCTTTCCACTCCACCTGTCCCGCGTCGCCCAGCACAAAAGTGCCGTCGGCATACGCCCGAACGACAGCGGGAAGGAGTCGATGCTCGACTTTCAGAACCCGCGCCGCCAGGGCTTCTCCGTCGTCATCTTCCATGACGGGCACCGGCCACTGGGCGATGATCGCGCCGTGATCATAGACTTCGTCCACGAAATGCACGGTGGCGCCTGTAATCCTGGCCCCGCTGGCCACGACCGCCTCGTGCACCCGTCGGCCGTACATTCCCGGGCCTCCGAACGACGGCAACAGGGCCGGATGGATGTTGATCATCCTGCCACGGAACGCCCGCACGACCACCGGCGAGATGAGCTTCAGCCACCCGGCGAGCACCACCAGTCCCGCCCCACAGGCGTCGAGCTCCCCCAGCAACCAGTCACCGGTCAGCGGTCCGGCGGGATGCACCGCGGTAGGAATGTCATGGCGCTCGGCCCGGGCCAGCGCCCCGATACCCGCACGGCTGCCGATGATCCGCACGAGATCCACGCCCGACCCGGGGTCCTCGTGGAGCTGCTCGATGATGGCCTGCAGGTTCGTCCCGGAGCCCGAAGCGAGGACCGCCACCCCGAGTGAGTCAGGCATGAATTATCCCTGCGTGCTCTGCAATCACCGGTCATCTTCCGAATCAGGGAGAAGCATCCTGACACCCGCCAGCAAGTCCGCCGCGCGAAGACACTCTGGAGGAGCCTGGTCATCATACCCACCGTTTTCGCCGGCCACCAGAAGTCCCTTCCCTCCCAAGTCGAGGGCTGGCAAGACGTCTCTCGCCCGATCCCCGACATACACTGCCCCGGCCAGATGAAGACCGACCTCAGAGGCCGCGTTCAAGTAGAGTCCGAGGCCCGGCTTCCGGCAGTCACACCCGTCCTCCGGCACATGCGGACAGAAGTACGTCGCGTCTATCCGTGCTCCGGCGGCTCGAAGCAGGCTCTCGACATGCTTCTGCACGGCATGGAATTCTGACTCGCCGAAATACCCTCGGGCGATGCCGGATTGATTCGTTACGATAACGACCGGAATGCCGGCTCGATTGAGAAGACGCACCGCCTCCGCAGCTCCCGGCAACAACACGACGTCATCGGGGCTCGACACATAGCCAGTATCCCGTATGAGTGTGCCATCGCGATCCACAAACGCTGCCGTCAGCATACCGGAACCGGCGCTCACGTGTCCCCCTGTTCCTCCCGAATGAGCCGGTTGACGGCGGCGGACACGATCGCCTCCTGTCCCTCGCGCACCGTCCGGAAATCCAATCGGAGATTCCGGCCTTCGATGCGGCCGACGATAGGAGGATCGAACGCCCGGAGGCCTGAGTCATGAGCTTCGGCAGAGCCGGAAACGATCCAGCCAGCCGAGGGAAGCTCGAAGCCCGGAGCCGTGCCACCACCCAGTACCGACCTCATGGAAGCAACTGTGACACGCTCCGCCGCCACGGCAGTCAGGTCGGAGAGAGCGGCTCTCGCTCGTTCCGTGACGCGCTCGACCGGGGTCACGAGCATCCGGAGGACAGGGATCGCGCTCGTCGCCAGCTCGGGAGACAGGTACAGCCGAAGTGTCGCCTCCAGGGCGGCGAGCGTCATCTTGTCCACTCGAAACGCTCGCGCGAGAGGATTGTCCCGCAGGCGGTCCACGACCGCCGCCCGGCCGTGGATGATCCCCGCCTGAGGTCCGCCAAGCAGCTTATCTCCGCTCCACGTTACCAGATCGGCGCCGGAGGCGACCGAGTCCCGTACCCGCGGCTCAGGAAGGGTGACGGGGAGATCATCGGGGAAAAGGAGACCCGATCCCAGATCGTGCATCACCGGCAGCTTCACGCTTCGACCCAATTCTACCAACTCGGCCGTTCGCGTTTCCTCGACGAAACCCTCGACTCGGTAGTTCGACGGGTGGACTTTCAGCAGGAGACCCGTGGACGGAGTGATCGCCCGTCGATAATCGTCGATCCGTGTACGATTGGTCGTTCCAACAGCACGCAGGAAGGCCCCGGATTGTTCGATGACCTCGGGAATCCGGAATCCTCCACCAATCTCGACCAGCTCCCCGCGCGAGACGAGAACCTCGCGCCCCCTCGCCAGGCTGTTGATCGCCAGCGACACAGCGGCAGCGTTATTGTTGACCACGAGCGCGGATTCCGACCCGCTGAGCAGACAGACTAGGCCGGCACAGTGCTCGTACCTGTCCCCTCGCTTACCCTCATCGAGATCGTATTCCAGACTCGAGTATCCGCGTGCCACTTCTGTGGCAGCCGCGATCGCCGCCTCCGCGAGTGGCGCCCGACCCAGGTTGGTGTGCAGGATGACTCCCGTCGCGTTGATCACCGGTCGCAGAGACGGTCGATCGGTCTCGAGGACGCCGAGTGCTGCGGCCAGCAAAGAGTCGTCGTCAGGGACAGTCCCGCCTCCGTCCAGAATGCGACGATTCTCGTCCAACACCCGTCGGAGAGCCATGGTCACCGGTTCCCGGCCCCAACGACCGATCCACTCGACCGTCTCGCCCCTGCGCAGCAGGACGTCCACGGACGGCAGCCCCCGCCGCAAGTCACCACCGATCGCATCCCCGGTCACTGTTCGGCACCATCAGTCCCGGACTCATCCTGCCCTTCCGTCCCGTCCCCCATCTCTTCCCCGTTCGCCGGCTCCGGGATCTCAGCCGGCGGAGGCGGAGGTATGTAGACCATGGTCGTGTCCCCCCCGCCGACCAGATGCCTGAGATTGAGGAATCCGCGAGCCGCAACATCATACGTTCCGCCTGAAAGAGCCCGGCCCAGGCGCACCGTCACGAACCGCTGCGGTCGACTCCTCTCGACATCGCTGCTATCCCGTGCTCCCAATTCCAGCCGCTCCGACGGGACCGGGTCCTGACGCACCGACTCGGCCGTATCGGGCGGCACGTCAAGCCCCTCTCCCACCAGTCCCGCCTGCGCGGAGTCAGCCGGCTCGACCGAGGTGGTGTCATTGACGACCAACAGCCCCCCCACGACGAACTCCTCGACCGGCCACTCCTCACCACTCTCCCGCAGGACCACCCTGACCACAGCGTCAGAAAGGAGCGAATCGGGCTCGAGGAGGTCATCGAAATCAAGCCTTAGGTGGAGGCTATCCGTGGCCTCCGCAGCTCCCAGCAGGGGCGGCGTGCTATCCGGAGCCGTAATCCAGAATTCCAGCTCGACGACCGACCCCGACTCCGGAAGAGAGACGTATCCACTGTCGTGCGGCTCGAACTCCCTGTCCAGCACCTGATTCCGGTTCTGGTCACGGAACGCGAATGCCCAGTAGTCGCCGACCGGCAGGGAGGGTACGGTGAAGTTCCCTCCAGTATCGCTGACGGCCCAGTACGGAATCGAGTCCAGGCCGAGCACCAGGATCGAAGCATCTCGCACCGTTCGGACGGTCGCCCGATCCATCACTCGGCCGCCAGTACGAGTGTCAAACAACTCCGTACCGGTCGTGAACAGGATTTCGATGGGCTCACGCGTCTGGTTCCTGATCATGTCCCTGAGCCCCGCGGGAATTCGGAATCGGTAGACGACACCTGGGCGCCAGCCGTCGCGGGGTCGAATGCGCACGTTCCGCCTGCCAACATTGATCTCGTAGAGCCAGGCCGGAGAGGTCTCCATGACCCGCGCCACCGAGCGCGGATCACCCATCGGCTCGTCAAACCGCACGAACGCGTCCTCGTCGATGTCGGGCACGGCGGTGCCGTACTCGGGGAACATCTCCACGACCGCCGGCGGGTCGAAATCAGGACCCGTGCCCGGGGGCATTTCCTCGCGGGCGCAGGCCGCCAGAACGATGGCCAGGACCAGGGCCAACCGACTCGCCACCGACTCGGGCCGCATCATCTCACGACGAGCCGAACGCAGCGCGCTTCTCTACCAGTAACGCGACACGCTCCTCGCAGGATCGCTGCTTCTCTCTTTCTCGCTCCACTACATCGGCCGGAGCACGCCCCACGAAGTTCGGGTCTTCCAGGCGACGCTGAGCGCCGGAGAGGATTCCCTCCAGTCGCTCGATCTCCGACTGGATACGCTCCCTCTCCCTCACCAGATCCACGACACCCGCCAGAGGCAGGAACACCTCCACGCCCGACCGCAGAACCGAGTGCGCGCCGGGCTCGCCCGCAGGTATGGCCTCGACGAGGTCCAGTGACGACAACCGACCGAGTCGGAGAATGCCCTCGCTGTCCGCCTCAAGCGCCGCCGCCACCGCCTCTGGGGCCCTGGCAACCACGACGTCCACCCGCCGGGAAGGGTCGACTCCGTAGTCCGATCGGAGAATGCGGACTGAGCCCACGATCTCCTGCAGAGCCCCGAATGCGGCCTCCGCCTGCTCGTCCGCCAGTTCGGGCGAACTGCCGGGCCACGGTCCCCCGAGAAGGCTGTCTTCCACGGTCCGGCCCGGCAGGTGGCAGTACATCTCCTCCGTGATGAATGGCATGATCGGATGCAGCAGCTTCAGCCAGCCGTCGAGCACGAAGGCGAAGGTCGCCGCCGCTGCCGTGCGGCTGGCCTCCCCGCGGTCACCCCTGAGCCTGGCCTTCACGAGCTCCAGATACCAGTCGCAAAATTCGCCCCAAACGAACTGGTAAGTTGTCTCTGCAGCATCGTGGAGCCGGAAACGCTCCAGGGCGTCCGTGACCGCCGCGGCGGTCGACCCAAAGCGGCTCAGGATCCAGCGGTCCGCGAGCTCCAGCTCCTTGCTGGTGGGGTCGGTAAGTACATCCGTCTCCTCGAGGTATCCCAGTCCGAATCGCACGGCGTTCCACATCTTGTTCGCAAAATTGCGCCCGACCCGGAACGCTGAATCGAGGTCCTCGTGATCCAGCTGTATATCCGTCCCCAACGCGGCCGAGCTGACAAGCGTGTAGCGCATCGCGTCAGCTCCGAACCGTTCCACGACCTCCAGTGGATCGATTCCGTTGCCCAGCGACTTGGACATGCGGCGCCCCTGCGAGTCTCTGACCGTGCCGTGCAATAGAACATCCGAGAAGGGCAGATCTCCCACGAACTCGAGTCCTGCCATCACCATGCGAGCCACCCAGAAGAACAGGATCTCGGGCGCCGTGCTCAACGTGTTCGTGGGATAGAAGGTGGCCATGTCCAGCGTGTCGTCCGGCCAACCCAGTGTGCTGAACGGCCACAGCCAGGAGCTGAACCACGTGTCCAGGACATCCGGATCCTGGTCCAGGCTTCCCCCGCACCTGTCGCACTGCGTCGGATCATCGAGCGACACGATGACCTCGCCGCACTCCTGGCAGTACCACACGGGAATCCGGTGCCCCCACCAGAGCTGGCGACTGATGCACCAGTCCCTGACGTTGGTCATCCAGTGCTCGTAGGTGTTGCCGAAGCGCTCCGGGTGAAACCGCAGTCGCCCTTCCCGGTACGCTGCCAGCGCGGGCTCTGCCAGGGGCTTCATGCGGACGAACCACTGCAGGCTGAGACGCGGCTCCACGACCGTGTCGCACCGGTAACAGTGTCCGACCGAATGCTCGTGCTCTTCGGCCTTGACCAGGAGTCCGAGGGTCCCCAGGTCCTCGAGGACCCTTCCCCTGGCCACAAACCGGTCCAGCCCGCGATACGCCTCCGGAGCCTCGTTGCTCAACGTCGCATCGCCATTCATGACGTCGACGCGTGGAAGATCGTGTCGCAGCCCGATCTCGAAGTCATTCGGATCGTGAGCAGGCGTCACTTTGACAAAGCCGGATCCGAATCCGGGATCCACGTACTCGTCCGCGATGATCGGGATGCGGCGACCGACGAGCGGCAGTTCGACGTCGCGGCCCACGAGGTGCCTGTTCCTCTCGTCTCCCGGGTGCACGGCGACCGCCGTGTCACCCAGCATCGTCTCCGGCCTCGTGGTCGCGACAACTACGAACTCGCCCTCCGCATCAGCGAGCGGATACCGGATGTGGTACAGCCGGCCACGAGTTTCCTGGTGCTCCGCCTCCTCGTTGGAGAGCGCCGTGAGGCAGCGGGGGCACCAGTTGATGATGTAGTTACCCCGGTAGATAAGCCCCTTGTCGTACAGACGGACGAACACTTCGCGAACCGCTCTCGACAGCCCCTCGTCGAGGGTGAACCGGTTCCGGTCCCAGTCGCACGAACAGCCTATCGTCTTCAGTTGCTCGATAATCGTCGATCCGTACTGGTCGACCCAGCGCCATACCCGCTCAACGAAACGTTCCCGGCCCAGGTCGTGGCGCGTCAGCCCCTCCCTGGCCAAGTCCCGCTCGACCACGTTCTGCGTGGCTATGCCCGCATGATCGGTACCGGGAATCCACATGGCGCCCCGTCCCCGCATCCGGTGGAATCGGATGAGAACATCCTGAATCGTGTTGTTCAGGCCGTGCCCCATGTGCAGCGGGGCGGTGACGTTGGGGGGTGGGATGGCTATGACGTAAGGGTCCCCGGCTTCCTCTGCCTTTACGTGGAAGGCCCCGCGTTCGATCCAGCGAGCATAGATAGCGGTCTCGATTCCCGTGGGATCGAAACGGGCGCTCAATTCGTGTCGTGTGGTTTCGTCGCTCATTACGTCGTGGTTTCGTGGGTGCCAAGAGCATCCCGCCGGGGAGCCAGCGTGAGCGGCACAGTTTAGCGGAAGCACGACTCAGTCGCGAGGCGCGGAGCCTCCCGAACCGGTGCTATCGGATTCTGCCGCCACGGAGTCCTGTCGCTGGCGCTCGGCCTCCTCCTCGCTTCGGCGCCGCATCTCCGCCAGCCGCTCCTGCTGCACGCGCTCGATGTCCGCCTCGAAGTCCTGGCGCTGAATGTCCGCCAGGTCCCTGGCTTCCTGACGGAGCTCTCGGCCGAGTGGCCCCTCTGCCTCGAAGAGGGCGCCGACATTCATCGGGATCACCATGCCGCCGAGGACGATGCCGTCCGGAGTGACTCCCCACTGTTGATCCCCTTCGCCGAACAGCCACTCCAGCGCTCGGCGCCGCTGCTCCTCGGACAGCGCCAGGCTGTCGAGCATGGCTCCAAGTCGCGCCCGGATCACTCCCTCAGCCCTGGCGAAGCGGTCCTCCAGATATTCGGGCAGAGGCCTGTCCGCGAAGTCCTCCCACAAGCGCGGATCTCCCTCGCGGGGCCGCAACCGCTCGGCGTTCGTGAGACCTGGCCCGTCATCGGCGCCGGCCCCGGGCGCGCGTCGTCCATCCCCCGGAGTCGGTGGCTCGGGTCTCTGGATCTCGTCGCGGTCCTCCGCGGGCAGCTCGAGCACTTCTTCCGCTGCAGACTCTGCCTCAATATCGCTGATCTCGATTACTTCGAGGCCGACGGTGGGACGCGGGGGCAGCTGCACGGACCGAAAGGACCTCGTGCCAACGTAGAACTGCCCGGACACGAAGACGGCGACCAGCGCGTGCAGGAATGCAGAAACCAGCAGTCCGATCTGAATCGACCGACGGTAGCCCCGCGCATGGTACGAGGCGCGCAGTCCCATACGCTCGCGCGCTTCTGCTCCGCCCTGGTCGGTCGGGTCGGATCTATCGCTCAAAGAGCCTCCCGAATCCTCCCACCGACTTCCTCCCAGCGATTTTCGGGGATCGCCAGGGACGCCCTGACGAATCCTTCACCCCCCTCACCCATGGCGGATCCCGGAAGCAGCACGATACCGGCGTCGAGCAGGAGACGGCGACAGAACTCCTCTGCCGACTCCTGCGTCGGAACCGGGAACCACAGATACAGTGTGCCGCGTGGCTTCGTGACATCCAGCCCGGCTGCTCGGAAGGCCTTGAACGCAGCCTCGCGTCGGCTGGTGAGATGGTCGACGTTCCACTGAATATACTCATCCGGATCGTTCAGGACGGCGGCCCCAGCCGCCTGCAGCGCCATGAAGGAACCGGTATCGAAGAACGTCTTCACACGTTTGAGTGCCGCGATCACCGTACGGTTGCCTGTGGCCCATCCGAGTCGCCAGCCCGTCATGTTGTAAGTCTTCGACATCGAGTGGAACTCGATCCCGACTTCCCTGCCGCCGTCGATGTCGAGCAGACCCGGCGCCTGGAAGCCATCAAACGTGATCTCGGAATAGGCGTTGTCGAACATCAGAACGGCATTGCGTTCTCGGCACGCCGTCACGACCTCCTCGAGATAGGAAGCCTCTGCCACCGCAGTCGTCGGGTTGTTCGGATAATTGAGATACACTAGCCGAAGCCTCCCGGGGGCGGATCGGATCGTCTCCGGGGGGATCAGGAACCCCTCCTCGGGCCGGAGTGGGACGCGAATCACATCCGCTCCGGCGAAGTAGCTGCCGCCGAAGTACGGGGCGTATCCCGGATCAGGGACGAGCACCGCGTCACCCTGATCGAGGACGGCGAACGCGGTGAGCGCGATCGCCTCCTTGCTGCCGATGACGGGGAGAACCTCCAGGACCGGGTCGACCGCGGCGCCGAACCGCCGCATAAGCCAACCGGCGATGGCCTCCCGGTACGCCGGCAAGCCGCGCTGAAAACCGTACTTACTCAGCGCTGGATCCAGCACTGCCTCTCGGAGCGTATCGAGCGCTATCCCCGGCACCGGAAGCCCCGGATCTCCGACCCCCAGATCAATCACGGAGCCGCCCTCGGCGACGAGCCGGGCCTTCATGTCCGGCACGTCGGCCAGGGGATACGGCGGCAACCCCAGGAGACGCCGCGGTGGGCTCCACACGTCCGAATCGATCGGAATGGGAACCGGACCGTTGTTCATGTTAGTGGCTCCGTCATTCTCTTCATGTCTTAAGTGCCTTCTTGCGCGCCGCGGGATAAAGAACGTTGTTGAGGATTAACCGGTAGCCGGCCGAATTCCGAAACAGGTCCAGATCCGTCGGGGGATCGCCCACGAGGTGTTGTGGATCCTCCGGATCATGCCCCCCGAGGAACGTGAAACTCCCCTCCCCCACATTCCCGTGCAAGTACTTGACTACACCAAGGCCGTCGTCACTCCCCAGGACCACGATGCTCGATTTCAATCGGTCTCGATTGAAGCTCGTCGTCAGTCCGTAATAATCCGGCAACACGCGCTCGTGAGACTGAGTGAGCATCGCCGGGACCGGATCGATCTTCGCGCTGAAGTCGAACAGTTCGAAACTGCCAAGCGGTCTTCGCCACGGAGTGTTGACCTGATGACCGTCAATGTCGCTGAACGCGCTTACAGCTTCGTCCAGGACCAGACGAGCATCGGTAAACGCGAGGGCCTGATCCCACGACATCCGATCTTCGGCCCTGGGGTCGGGGGGCGTACCGTCAGCAAAGGCCGCCGCGAGATCCGCGCTGGCCCCGGCCAGCGCCAGATCGAGAGTCTCGGTTGCCGTGCACATGGCAAATAGGAAGCCTCCCTTCTCAACATACTCGCGAATCGTCCGGGCTACCGCCTTTTTGAGCTCGGGCACGTTCGGGAAACCGAACTCGGCTGCGACCGTTTCGTTCAGCTCCACCTCATCCCTGAGCCACTCGGATCCCGCGTAGCTCAGGTAGAACTTCGAATACTGGCCGGTGAAATCCTCATGGTGCAGGTGCAGCCAGTCGTATCGGGTGAGACCTTCGCGCAGGACGTCCCGGTCCCATATCCGGGCGTACGGAATGCCGGCGTACTCGAGAGCCAGCGTGACAGCGTCGTCCCACGGCGACGAATTCGGAGGCGTATAGACGGCGACCTCAGGAGCCTTTTCGAGCGAGACGGCCTCCATGTTGGCGTCCTCAATGCTTGCGCGTATAGAAGCCAGTCGGCTACCCGAGAGCGTTTCGGTCGTCACACCCAGGAGGGCCGCCTTGCGCCTTACGTGATCGACGCCGGGTAGCAGGAAGGAACCTCCCCGGTAGTTCAGAAGCCACTCGGCCCTCTCCCCGGCGGCGATCGACTGGTACACCAATCCATACGCCCGCAGATGGTTCCCCTGCTGTCCGTCCATCGGCACGAGGAGAGTCTGCGCGTCCGCGATCGCCGGAGACGTGACGATAACCAGGACCGAGACCAGGACGAGTGCCCTCCTCACGCGCCCGGCACTCCGTCCCGAAGCTCGGCCAGGACACGCCTCGCGACGGGCGCCATGGCGCTCTCCGGGTACTCCACGATCAGCCGCTCCAGCCACTCAGCGGCCTGGCCGCGATCCTCCCACCGTTCGCTGCGGGCCAGGTCGAGAAGCGCGCGAGGAGCCTGAGGCCCTCGGGGCCACGCCCGAACCAGCTTAATCCGGACAGAACGAGCGGCCTGCTCGAGATTCGCGGCGTCGAGCTCAGCCGCCGCGAAGGCAGCCAGGCCGGCACCTCCCTCCGAGTCCGCCCCGACCCAGGAGTCCACCGACTCGAGAAGCGGTCCAGGATCGCCCACCGCCGTCGCCGCCACCACTCCTGCGCCGAGGGCCGCCATGCTCGACGAGTCAGAGCCGTCGACAAGAGACAGAAGCTCTATCGCCTCTATGCGCCTCTCGGGCCGTCCGGTCGGAACGGCAGCAGCCAGCTGCAGGTGCCCGCGTGCAGCACCGGGTCGTCCGTCCAGCACCTCCAAGCGGCCGTACGCACCGGCCCGAAGCGCTGCCTGCTCTACATCCGCTGGCTGAATTCCTTCCAGCACGGACCGGGCTCGCGCCAGCGCTCCGCTGTCCATCCACGCGCGGGCCGTCTCCACGCCCAGGCGGACAGCGGCCTGCCGATCCTCCGGATACCGGTTCCGATGTTCCCTGAGCAGCGCCTCTGCTGTCTCAGGGTCATCCCCAACAGCCAGCCCGTGCAGGCGGCGCAACGAAAGGCCGTAGACGTCTGATCCTGGCATCGACTCCTCGAGCAGGCGCGTGAAATCCTCGCGCGCCTTTTCGTAGTCCCCAGCCTCGTAGTACAGATCCGCGGCCATCGCTCTCCAGTATCGTGCATCCTCGGCCGAACGGGCCGACCCCGCGAGTGACCCGGCTCCCCACGCTGCGCCAGCCAGATCTCCAGACTCCCGAGCCCGCGTAACGTAGTCCCTGAGAACCTCGGCTCTGCTCAGCTCCGGAAGATCAGCCATCACGGCCTCCACGAGATCCCGAGCCCACGCCCGCTCGCCGAGCAGCAACGCGAGATGCAACGCTCCTCTGCGCTCAAGAATTGTGATGTCCGCCGTCCCCAGCTCCTCTTTGAGCGCGTCCACAGCATCGTCCCGCCGGGTCGCTGGATCGCCGATACGCCTCTCCACCGCTTCGACTCCCACCTCACCCCATGTCAGCATCGCTCGCCACTCGACAGCCGCTGACCCGTAGGATCTCAAGCCGGCCTTCAGCTCCGCGAGCTCCTGGATGAACAGTCGATTTGATCCGATCGCGGACCGTCCTCCCTCCAGGACTTGAATCGCGACCGCGCGCTCTCCAGCTCTAGCCCACAGACCCGACAGCTCTACGTAGGCCGCCTGCTCCATCGGCTCCTCGCGCACCCAGCGTCCCGCGACACTCAACGCGCTGTCCTGCAAACCGGCGCCTGAGAGGGCACGTATCCACACGTGGCGCACGGCGGGAAGACCTGAGTCATCGAGACGCACAGCTTCCTCCGCCCACGGAAGCACCCGCTCCGGCTCGCCCGCCCTCTCAGACATCTGCGCGAGCATGAGGAGGGCTGAAACTGACACGGGCTGATCCTGCAACAGGTTCTCCAGTGCTCTCTGCGCCTCTTCCCCACGACCCGCCCGCTCGAGTCTCTCGGCCTGCTCCAGCACGCGGTTCTCGCGGACCGCGCCAGACCCGGAGTCCTGACCTGAAGCAGAACCGACCTGACACCCCAGTAAGGCCAGACATGCCAGGACCGGCCGGGTGAACCGCCGACCTCGTGCCCTCGCCCCGCTCACTGAGTCCCGCCTGCCTGGACTGCGTTAAGGCGGTCGAAGTACTCGTACACGAGACGCCGCTGCGCAGATGTCAGCTCATGCATCCGGCTCTCATCCGGATACGGGAACCGCGGGCCGGCCTCGACACCGGTGGCATCCTCCGGAACGAGGATGATCCCCGCCCGTGCCGTGGTCGATTCCCTTCTTCTCGGATCCTCATCATTCTGTTCCAGAGACCGCCCCGCATCGAGCAGCCGTCGGAACAGCCGTTCCTGGCGTGCCAGGGTCTCCCGGTCCAGCGCTCCGTCCGCCAACCGGCGGGCGATCTGTTCGGCCTCGGCGGCCAGGTCGCCTGGCCGCCCCCCCAACTCGCCGGCGGCGCGCTCCACGGCCAGTTCCGCCAGGCCCCTGGCAATCTCCTCCTGCCGGCCCGCCAGCTCGCCGAGGCGATCATCGAGCTCCTGTCCTCCACGACTGAGCAGGAAGAGCTCTCCAGCATCAGCATTGATGCCGGCCTGGCGCTGTCCCATGCGCGCCAGCCTCTCGAGAGCCTCCTCCATGCCGGTCGCCGAGTTGGCTTCAGCCATCGCCTGCCGACTCGCCACGAGGGAGCCCGCAAGATCGGCCAACGCCTGGACGACTGCTTCCCCCTCACGAACCGCCTCCGCCCGGCGCACCGCCCCTCCCGCCAGGCTCTGCCCGAGGGCAACCATCTCCTCACCGGCCTCGGCCACGGCTGTGCCGGAGCGTCGATCGAGCAGGGCTGTCTTCCTACCTGCCTCCGCGAGAGCCTGGGACAGATTGTCGAGGCCCTCCCTGAGCGCGGCCTGACTGCCGGAAAGGCCTTCCGGCGGAGTCCCGGCGCGTAGCTGTTCGACGATCCGCTGCTGCTCCTTCGCCAGCTCAAGCGCCTCGGTCGCGGCTAGGTCGACCGCCTCCAGCGCCTCCTCTCGCCAATCGTTCGACAGCGCCTCCGATGCTGCCGTGAGCTCTTTCTCTGCCCGCTTCAGCTGCTCGGCGGCAGCAGCAGCCCAAGCTGATCTGCGCCGTGAAACGGCCTCACGTCCAGGATCTCTTTCGAACTCCTGAACGGCGGACCGTATGTCGTTTCCCGCGGATCGCATGTCCGACGCCGCCCTACGACTCTTCTCGGCTGACTCTCCGGCTTGCTGCGTCTCGAGCCGATCTGAAAGGCTTTCCACTTCGCGAGCCAGGTCGTCCACGACGCTCGCCAGGTCACGCTCCACGGACGCCCATTCGTCGTCAGACCCCATGCTCCGGGCCGCACGCTCCTGGCGTTCCGCCAGCGCACGGGCCTTCTCTACGGCTCCCCTCAAGGACTGCTCAAGCGCCACTCGCTCCATCAGCCCCAGGGCCCGGTAGAGCCGCTCCTCCAGCGTAGCAGAATCTCCCGCGAGGTCCGACAGCGCACTTCGCATCTGCTCACGGTCGAGGCCCCGCATGGCATCCTCCAGCGCTTCTATCCGGTCGCCCAGGTCCGACTCAAGGATCTCCCGATACAGCTCCTCGAGTTGTTCAAGGCCGGCACGCAGATCCGGGGCGGTGAGCGGCGCGGACGCCACGCCTCTGCGCATGTCGGCCAGCTCTTCTCGCATGCGTTCGAGCGCTGACTCGACATCGCGAGCCTCGCTCAATAAATCGCGAGCCTCTTCTGTCCCCGCGAAATCGGCCCGATTCGGGCGGATGTCCCGCCCATCAGGTTCCTCACTTCCGCTCGCAGCTCTTCGCGACGCGTCTCTTGCGTCATCCGCCAGCTGCCCGGCCATCTCATCCAGGGATCGCGCCGCCTCCGCGAGGGTCTCCAGCCTCCGGGCCGCCTCCCTACGCATGTCCTCGAGACTGGAGAGTCGGACTCTGAAGGTGTCCGACGCTACCGGACGTGTAGAAGGATTCGCGTCGGTCGCGGTGGCGTAGTAGACCACCTCGTCACCGGGGAAGAACCCCTGGCCGTCAAGATCGATAGTCGGACGCAGAACGAGCCGCCGAGCGGCATCACCTTCCGCGAGGGCAATGCGAGACTCCGGGTCTCGCAGACCCATTGCCGACTCGCGCCACCACACGAGATTCACACGCGTGATTCCGTTGTCGTCCCGCGCCTCGATGACCAGTGCCAGGGACCGGTCGATCCCTAGCATACGATCCTCGCCGGGATAGACGATCGCGATCGACGGAGCCGCGTCCTGAATAACAGACAGGTCTATGGCCGGCGGTAACTTGACGCCCGGAACCTCTCCCGCGGGCTGCAACCACCAGGCGAGCCGCGCGTCGCCGCTTGCCCTGATCACGCCCCGGGCCACGTCACCTGTCACATCCAGCACGACCGTATCCATTCCCATCGCCGTGAATCGCTGCAAACCCACTCCTCCAACCGGGTGGTTCATGCGCGCGCGAATATCCATGACGGTACCCACGGTGACGGTGAGCGCCCTGATCGGGCCACCGATCGTTTCGGCGGGGCGGCGTAGATACGACGGGTAGGTCAGGCCAACCTGCAGGTCCGTGATCGTGAGAGGATCCACCGGAACCACGAGAAACGTGTCCGTCGCTGCTCCTCGATCGTCGTCGGCCCAGTAACGAGTGGGATCGTCCACCGGTCCTATCACGCCGACGGCCACTTCCCTCGCGACAGCTAGCTCTTCCCGCACCGCAGGAGCCCCGGAACCAGCCTGGCCGAGAGTAATCCGACGCCTACCCGAAGCCATCACGCGAACCGGAAAATTCTCGCCCCTGAGTACGTGCCCCCCGGCTGGCTCGAGGCGCAGAGGTGGTGGCGGTGGCGGGAAGGAAACCATCCACGGACGCATCAGGACCGTGGCTGTATCCGTCCCGGCGGACGGCCCCGCGGCAGAGCCCAAGGTCAGCGCGCCAACCGCGGCGGCCAGACCCGGAAGAACGACGCTTCGTACACGGCGAAGAGCCTCGAACGATTCGGGCATGAGCACCCGCGGGCCCTTCCCGCTTAGAGCGTCTGCCACGCGGCGCCTGTGGAGACGCGCCAGGTCCGGAGAATCGAGGTTTGCCTCAGCACCCAGTTCCAGTGCCCCGACGAGCTCGCCTCGTGCAAGCCCCGTGGCCCTCTCCGCCTGCTCCGCCATTGCGTGCAGACGATGCATGCTGACGGATCTGCCCGCGATGAAACCTGCCAGACCTGCGGCCGCCATCGACGCCGCGGCGAACAGCATGGGAAGTGGAGAACCGGCCTCCTGGAGCCAGGCATAGGGCAACCACGCGGCTACGGCGAGCAGCGCCACCAGGGCGAGGCCTCCGATGGCCCCTCTCCACAGCACGATGTGCCGGCCCGTGGTCCGGACGATGGCCTCGATCCGAGCAAGCTCGAGGCTTGCCTCTCTCGGCGTCACTTCCGTGCCGCCGCCCTGAGAGCCAGCTCGTAGGCCCGGTTTCGCGTCATCCCGAACTCTCCCCTCAAACGACGCGCGATCTCTTGCGTCGTTCGTCCCTCTCCCGCCAGCTGCTCCGCAATGATCGCCGCCTGTTCTTCGTCCACGCTCTCCCGAGCCGGATTGCCGGTCTTACCCTCGAGAACGACCGTCACTTCTCCTCGAACGCTCTCACCCGAGTAGTATTCCACGTGGCCCGCCACCGTTCCGTGGCGAACCTCCTCGTGCAGCTTGGTCAACTCGCGGCATACGACACAGCGACGGTCGCTCGATCCGCGCTCGGACCACTCCCGGAGGAGGTCCACCAAACGCCCGGGAGCCTCGAATAGGACCACGGTGTCCGGTGAGTCCAACACCTGGGACATCCACTCGTCCCTCGCCCGCCCCTTTCGCGGCGCGAAACCGAGAAACAGGAACCGGCCGGCCTGCATGCCGGAGGCTGCGAGCGCCGCCGTCACTGCGGAAGGTCCGGGAATGGGCTCAATGCGGAACCCTGCCTCTGCCACTGCCGCGACCACCCGCGCCCCGGGGTCCGACACCGTTGGCGTTCCCGCATCGGTTATTAGGGCGCAGTCTTCGCCAGCCGCCAGCCGACCGAGGACCTCCTTCACTCGGCTCGCTTCGTTGTGCTCGTGCAGGGAACGCAGCGGTGTTCTGAATCCGAAATGGCGAAGCAGAGTCCCGCTGTGCCGAGTGTCCTCCGCATACAGCACCGACACGCCCTCCAGAGTACTCAGGGCGCGTGCGGACAGATCGGACAGATTGCCGATCGGAGTACTGACCAGATAGAGAGTTCCTTGCGTCATCCTGAACGAGCGCCCTCCGCCCGTATGACGGGGGAGGGCGCCTCTCCTACAGTGGCTGCGAGCGAGTATTGATCAGACGTACTGCTGGATCTTCTGTTCCAGGTGTGACTTCGGCACCGCTCCAACGACCACGTCCACGAGCTCGCCGTCCTTGAAGTACAGGATGCTGGGGATCGAGCGAATCCCATAGCGCTGAGAAATGACGCGGTTGGAGTCGACGTCGAGCTTTCCGACCTTAACCTGCCCCACGTACTCGTTCGCCAGCTCGGCGACGACCGGGCCCACGAGACGGCACGGCCCGCACCACTCGGCCCAGAAGTCCACGATCGCGAGCCCCTCGCTCGACTCGATTTCCTCTCCGAAATTGTCGTCAGTCAGGGTGATGAGTTCTACAGTTGACACGATGCTTCCTCGTTCCAGGTGGTAAAGCACTTGCTTCGAGTCTAGTTTCCGGTCCCGACGCCCTGTCAGACACGCCCGCAGGGCATCAATAAAACGCCATACGGGAACCGGAATGGTCAAGATCGATCACGTCGGAATCGCCGTCAATGCCCTGGCTTCCTCCGTTCCGGCCTTCGAGGCCGTGTTGGGTGAAAACCCGGCAGGCCGAGAAACGGTTCCATCTGAAGACGTGACGGTCGTCTTCTTCGGGCGCGGAATCGGCCGCATCGAACTCCTCGAGCCGCTGAGCGCCGAGTCGCCAATCGCCCGGTTCATCGAGCGCCGGGGCCCTGGCCTCCATCATATCTGCTTCAGAGTCCCCGACATCGGCGAAGCACTCCGTCGCCTGGAGGAATCCGGGGTTGTTCCGATCCCACCCGGGATTCGCGACGGGGCCGAAGGTCGCCGTGTGGCGTTTCTCCACCCGAGAGACTGCGGCGGAGTGCTCGTGGAGCTTGCCGAAGGCTCCGACTGAGCCTGGCTCGACTTCGGGGCCCGGGCCACGGCAGGCCTACGGAACCATCGAAGCCGTGAGCGCATCCAGGTTCAGTATCTCGACGTACCACCGACCCGCGCGATCCGGTACTGTGACCATCGGAACGACGACGGAGCCCTTTCTCGTTCCCGTCATGCGGACCTCCCAGCGGATCCTGTTCGGCCCGAGTTGCGCCAGGTTCGCCTGCTGCAAATCGTAACTCTCGTGCTTCAGGAAGCCTGCCAGGAAGATCATCCGCTGCTCGATGTCCGTGACGCCGAACTGGTCCACGGCGGGTCCCTTGTCTGTCCCGAATAGGTCTGACATCTGCTGGTAGTTGTCCGCGTTGGCGCCGTCCAGGAATCCGCGCACCGCCATCTCCGATGTCGACGCACCGTGGTCGGCTCCTCCCTGCGTCGATGTCCGGGTCGAGCAACCCGATACTGTCGCCGCCACCATCGCCGCCACCATCGCGGCCACCAGAATGGCCATCCCGTACCGTCTCTCCACTATCTGTGTGCGCATCAACCCGGATCTCCCTCTCCGTTGGACATACACTCGCTGGTCGTAATCTGAACTCCGTGGGGAGGGCGTCAAGATACCAACCTCCTGTTGAAACGCACGGTCAGCTGCGCCCCGCCGAATCCAGGCGCTGGAAGCTGAGCACTTCCCCCTCGCCAGCATCGACCTCGATCTCGTCTCCATCCTGAAACCGACCGTCCAGAAAGGCCATCGCCAGAGGATCCGCAACCAGGCGCTGAATCGCCCGCTTGATGGGACGCGCGCCGAACGCAGGATCGTAACCGGCCTCCGCGATCTGCCGTCGAGCAGCCGGGGTGATCCGGAGATTCACATCACGCTCTTGCGTCAGAACAGCCAGACGATCGAGCTGCATGCCCACCACACGCTGGAGCTCCTCGCGCCCAAGAGGCTTGAACACCAGAGTCTCGTCGACCCGGTTGAGGAACTCGGGCCGGAACTCCTGCCTCAGAGCCTCCTTGACTTTCGGCTCGACCTCTGCCCAGTCATCACCGGAGTGCTCGAGGATCCAGGGGCTGCCTATGTTGCTCGTCATGATCAGCACGGCGTTCCGGAAATTCACGGTACGCCCCTGTCCATCCGTGAGCCGGCCGTCGTCGAGGATCTGCAGCAGGACATTGAACACGTCCCCGTGCGCCTTCTCGATCTCATCGAACAGCACCACGCTGTAGGGTCTGCGCCGAACAGCCTCCGTGAGCTGCCCACCCTCTTCGTAACCAACGTAGCCCGGCGGCGCCCCGATCAGTCTCGAAACCGCGTGCCGCTCCATGTACTCCGACATGTCCAGGCGGATCATGGCGTGCTCGTCGTCGAACAGGAACTCTGCCAGCGCACGGGCGGCCTCCGTCTTCCCTACGCCCGTGGGTCCAAGAAAGATGAAGCTTCCGACGGGACGATCCGGGTCCTGCAAGCCCGCCCGACTCCGGCGCACGGCGTTGGCGACCGCCGTAATCGCCTCGCTCTGGTTGACCACGCGCTCATGCAGATGATCCTCCAGATGTGTGAGGCGATCCTGCTCGGCCTCCAGCATCCGCGAGACGGGTATCCCGGTCCACGACGCGACCACTTCCGCGATGTCCTCCGGCCCCACGACCTCCTTGAGAAAGCTGCCCTCCTCCTGCATCGTGGTGAGTTCCGCATCGGCCGTAGCCAGTTCCCCCTTCAGACGAGGAACATCGCCGTAGGAGATCTCGGCCGCGCGCTGCAGGTCGCCGGCACGCGTGGCTTGCTCGGCCGACACGGAGGCTTCTTCCAGTTGCTTCTTGATATCCCGTACCTTCTCAATAGCCTCCTTTTCGAGGATCCACCGCGCCTTGACGCCGGCCAACTTCTCACGGATCTCGGCCAGTTCAATCTCCAGGTCCTGCAGGCGTTCCACACTGCGCGTATCCTGTTCCTCGCGCAGAGCCTCCCGCTCGATCTCGAGCTGCGTGGCCCGCCGCTCCAGTACGTCGATTTCCTCGGGCATCGAGTCGATCTCGATGCGCAGTCGAGACGCGGCTTCGTCCATCAGGTCGATCGCCTTGTCCGGGAGGAACCGTTCCCCGATGTAGCGATCCGACAGCCTCGCGGCAGCAACCAGAGCGGGATCGTTGATCCGAACTCCGTGGTGCACCTCGTACTTTTCCTTCAGCCCCCGAAGGATTCCAATCGTCTCGGCAAGGGCCGGCTCCTCCACGAGAACCGGCTGGAACCGGCGCTCCAGGGCCGCGTCCTTCTCGATGTGCTTCCGGTATTCGTCAAGTGTCGTCGCTCCAATCATTCGCAGCTCACCACGCGCCAGCGGGGGTTTCAGCATATTCCCCGCATCCACGGCTCCCTCCGCGGCCCCTGCGCCCACGATCGTGTGGAGCTCGTCGAGGAAGAGGATGTACCTCCCTTTCGCCTCAGTGATCTCCTTCAAAACGGATTTCAGACGCTCTTCGAATTCGCCACGGTACTTGGCCCCGGCTAGCATGGCGGCGACGTCCAATTCGATCAGCCGCTTGTCTCGCAGACTCTCAGGCACATCCCCCGCAACGATCCGCTGCGCCAACCCTTCGGCGATAGCCGTCTTTCCAACGCCTGGCTCTCCGATCAGCACGGGATTGTTCTTCTTCCTGCGCGACAGAACCTGCATGACCCTGCGGATCTCCGTGTCGCGGCCGATCACGGGATCCAATTCCCCGGCCCGAGCACGATCCGTGAGATCCACGCCGAAGCGTTCGAGCGCCTGGTACTTGCCCTCCGCCTCCTGGTCTGTAACCCGGTGCGGTCCGCGAATCGTTGACAGCGCTTCGCGCAGTGCTGCCTGCGTCGCCCCTGCCTCTCCCAGGATCTCCCATGTGCTGCTGGCCCGCTTGCCTGCCAGCGCGATCAGGAGGTGTTCGGTTGAGACATACAGATCGTCCATCCCACGAGCCTCGGCGTCCGCTTCGTCAAGAACGCGGCTGAGCTCTCGGCTCGCCGCCGGAGCCGCATCCGTCTGCCGAGGCAAACGCTCGAGGCGATCGGTTACGGCGGTGTAGATACGGGCCGGCTCCACCCCGACTTTGCGGAGGACGGGATCGACGATGCCATCTTCCTCATCGAGCAGGGCCGAGAGAAGGTGAAGGTCCTCCACGGCAGGGTTTCCGTCTCGCCGTGCCCGCTCGGCCGCTCCCTGCAAGGCACTCCCCGCTCGTACCGTCAGTCTATCCGCTGGTATCATTTATGTCCGCTCCATGCCCGGTTGTCGTGTCGTCCGTCCGGACGCACCTCCGGACAACGGCTGCGCCGGTCCGTCAATCTGAGTCCGTTTCGACTTCGATGGTACGTCCCTCGGCGTCCACCCGTCGCGGAAGGATGATTCGGAGCACCCCCGCAACGAGACGCGCCCGAATCCCTTCCCCGTTCACATCCGCCGGGAGTCTCACGATCCGGCGGAAGCTGCCGTACGAGCGCTCGCTCCGCCTGACTCGGGCCCCCTCCGGATACTCGGGTCGGCGGCGATGGCCGCTGACGGTCAACTCGTCACCGAGCGCCGACACCTGGAGGTCGTCACTGTCGACCCCGGGGAGATCCATCCACACGATGTAGCTGTCGTCTGTAGCCGCCATTTCCATGCGCGGGTAGCGGACGTAAGCCGTGGGCGAGAGCCCCCTGAAGCCATCTACCAGGTCCTCGACCAACTCCTGCAGGTCACCGAACGGAGAAGACCAGCCCTGAGACGTCTCCTCTCCGTCGTCCACATCGGCCTCCTGCACGCTCTCCTCCTCGACTCTCGGCTCATCATTGGCGTCCATGATCAAAACCCTCCCCGGATGCGGTTTCCTTACACTCTAGCAAGCATGGGTGGCAAGACACGTGCCCCAGGAAAGCCCGTTTTCGGGGAACGCAACCGCCACGGCGGCGCTAACATCCGCCGCTCCGGCGCGCCCCTGCCTATCCGGCAGATGTCAACGCAGGCGCGGACCATATAGAAGAGCGTTCGTGAACATCACGAAGTTCGCAGGCCACATGAGACGAAACAGTGGATCATCAGCAAAGAGAATGACTTTGCCACTTCCGACTCTCGCGAGGCTCAGCCATGTGGAGGAACCGATCTCCGCCAGCTTCGCGTCGCTCACGAAGCCACTCACTGCCTCAAGAGGTTCAGCGAAAGAAGCGATCGTTACATGCTCCGCGGCGGGCTCGAACACCAGGTCATTCAAGTGCAGCGCGAATACCTCCCCGGCCTCGTTTCCGAGCCCTGCGCCCCACGCCAGGGGATGGGCCCGATCGAGAGTGAGGGGCAGGATGATCCCGGTGACCGCATCGTCCCACGCGTCCGAACGGCGCTCCTGGATCGTGCGCAGTCCCAGGCGTCTCGTCTCTTCGTCCGAGACCTCGGCATCCTCCCCGGACCGCGGCTCGATCTCGGTGAGGTTTTTCGATGCCCAACGAGCGGAGGAGCCCAGCGCTATCAGCGTCCCTCCCCCGCGCAACCATTCCTTCAGACCCTCTTCCTCCGACGACAGTGCATCGGCCGCGTTTCCAGCTGGCAACACGAGCACGTCGTACTGGTTCAAGCCGGGGCGGCTAATCGATCCCGCCTCCAGGGCATCGAACGGAATGCCGGAGATCACCTCGAGCAGATACCACACGGCGCCCACGCTGGTCGGCGACAGACCCGACCCCGACAGGACTCCGACTCGCGGTGCCACCAGAGTGATGGAGGACCCCGTTCCAAGGTCATGACCCGAGGCTGTGGTTCCAGTCGAGACAGCATGTGTGAGGCCGGCGAGTCCCGCGACGCGCAGGGCCTGCCCTGCTCCCTCGTCGCCCGGCACGAAAAGCGTTCCGGCGGGCCAGGATCTTCCGTCCTGTTCGAACGCTTCGCGGAGAGCGAACGCGCGACCCCCTTCCACCAGGTAACGGACCAGGGGCCCCGATGCCTCGAATGACGGCAGCACCAGCCACCCGTAGGCCTCGCGGGAGGAGTCGACTGCCTCAGGCTCCCTGAGCACGGGCACATCGAAGAACACCCCATCAGCCGTCGAATTCGTCGAGTGGGCCTCGACCCCGTACGCGTACGGGAGTGACCAGGCCGTGATGTCGTACGTACCGTCGACCCCATCGCCGAGGAAGATCTCGGGTTGAAGAAGCGTGGCCGCAAGTCGCCCGCGCGCCTGACGGGACGGGACCCGGAATGTCCCCACGGGAAACTCGACTCGATCGGCATGGCCCGGGTGAGGCTGCGCCGCGGACCTGAACGGACGCGTGGCCCGTTCGACGCGGACACCCTGCACTTGAAGGAACGCAACCAGCGATCGAACTACTGACGGGTCGGGACCGGGGATGAGAAGGACGTCCGGTTGATCAGTTCCCTGGCTTCGGTGGAATCCGGCGAATTCGGTGACCAACTGCGTCTTCCGGGCCGCAGTCGCCCGAAGTGTGGCCAGGCCCGCCACACGGTGGTGTGTCGCCCGATCCCGCAACGTGAGCTCCCTTCCGTCCGGACGACGCACGGCAAGGCCCGCCCCGCGGCTTCCAGCCTGCTCGTACGTCATCCCGATCGCCCCGACCAGACTGGGCCAGCTGTCGCCAAACCCGGGATAGAACATGTCGAATGTCTCGCCGGTGTAGTACAACCACCGTCTCCGGTCGAACTCGGCGGCGTTGGCTCGGCCGAAGTACTCCGCCCAACGCAGCGTGTAGTCGGGATAGATCGGGTTCAGGGGCTCTGCCGCCGGGAAGAAAAAGTAGCTGCTGCCGTAGCCCATTTCGTGGAAGTCCACGTGCACCTGTGGGTTCCACCGCTGCCACTGAAGAAGGCGAGCGCGCGTCTCACCTTGAGTCGCCCAGGTCCAGTCTCGGTTCAGATCAAACAGGTAGTGATTGTAGCGCCCCCCCGGCCACGGTGGATGGTGCTCGAGGCTGGCGGGCTCCGGGTTCGGTTCGGCGCCCCGAGATCCCCGATACCACTGCACGTAGCGATCCCTGCCGTCCGGGTTCGCCATAGGATCGATGATCACGACGACGGAATCCAGGATGCCGCCAGTTCCCTCACCGTCACTTGCCAGATCCCAGGCCGTCCACAGAGCGGCCTCCGTTGATGCGCTCTCGTCACCGTGCACTCCGTACGTGAACCAGGCGACGGCCGGATTCTCACCAGCTATCCTGGAGGCCTCCGCAGCGGGGAGATCCGGATTCACCAGTCTGGCGTTGGCGGCGAGTATCCTGTCCATCTGGCCCTGGCTGCGCACGGACGCGACCACCAGCAGCAACAGGGGTCGCCCTTCGGCCGTCGTACCGTAACGGATCAGTCTCACGCGGTCCGAGGCCGCGTCCAGGGCCTCAGCATATCGCACGACCTGGGCCGCATCGGTGAACCTCTCCCCGAGGGCATGCCCCAACACGTCCTCGGGAGAGGGGGCGGTCTGGGCTCCAGCTCTGGCGGCGGTAACGAGCAGCAGAACCAGCGAGAGTCGAAGGCCAGGGTGCATCGGAATAGATCCTCTCTTCGTGGCGATCGGGGCCCGCAAGCACGCGGGTTCGGACCGGGGTCCGGCTCGCGGGCCGAACCTTCGCCGAACCTAGCGATGGTCTCGGGAGGTATCAATCGACAAAGAGCCGTGTATCCGTAGATCTGGCCTCAGGAGGACAGACGTTGGAGATTGAAAGTATGATGACCGTCAATCGAACGAAGACCCTGGGTGGCGTGTTGCTCTTGATGACACTGGCGTCTGGATGCGTGGAGCGCGCGCCGGAGGAGGTCGCCGGCCCCGTCACCGATGACGTCTACGTCGACGTGATGACCCAATTGCTACTCGTCGACGTGAATCCGCCGAAGGGCGCCTCGGCAGAGGAGCGTGAGGCCAGGGAGGACTCGGTCAGGGCGAAGATCCTTGCCGACCATGGGGTTACCTCGGGGGACGTACTGCGTTACGCGGATGCGCTCGGCAGTGAAGCCGGGCGAATGGAAACGCTGTGGCAGAGGATCACGCAGCAGTTCGACTCGACTCGCATCGCGAACCTCGAGCGAGAGACGGAAGCCCTGTCAGAGCCCGAGGGCAAGCTCGGTGAAGACGCCAGAGTGGCACAACAGGAATCGACGGACGCCGATTCTGACCCGGTAGTCACAAGCGCCGTTGCCGACGAGAGGGGTGCACGCGCGGTGACGGATTCAGGCGCGGCGACCCCGCGCACCCGGCGGCCGGCGAAGCGGACGTCCCCCGGACGACGGATCGTCGCGGACTCGACAGAGCAGAGGCGCTGAAGGGCCGACCGAAACATGCCTCAGCGCCAACATTGGCAGGCATTCCCCGGTCTTGGTTGAGGTGCCGGTCCGTGGTAGCTTGGCCCGGTAGCAGACCAACCAGTCACACGTTCAGAGAGCCAACCGTACACCCCCGTTGGGCGGCATGCCCGACGATCGCTTGAAAGGCAGCGCGACCCTTGACCCGGGAGTCGAGCCTGGCAGAAGGTCACGAACGATCGACCGGAAACCGAATCCCGGTGACGTGGATCCGCAGCATCGGTCGAGTGGGGCTGACGGTCACCCGTCACCTCGGGCGCGCGGGCGTGCTGTGGGGCGCGACCATGCTGGCACTGCTCCACCCGCGCGACCACATCCGGGAGACGTTCCGGCAGGCGAAGGAGATCGGAGTAGACAGTCTGCCTCTCGTGCTCTTCGTCGCATCGCTGAGCGGTTCCATCCTGGCTCAGCAGGCTGGATATCAGCTCACGGAACTCCCGATGTGGATCGTTGGAAACACGGTGGCGGCGGGTATGCTCACCGAGCTCGGCCCCCTGCTCTCCGCGATCATCATGGCGGGCAGCGTGGGGGCCGGCATCGGAGCCGAGCTCGGAACGATGAAGGTGACGGATCAGTTGGACGCCATGCGTACCCTGGGTCGCGATCCGGTCGAGGAGCTCGTTGCTCCCAGGGTGGTCGCAGGGGCGATCATGATGCTCCCGATCGTGATCCTCGCCAATATCGTGGGCATATGGAGCGGGTGGATCACGGCGCTCGCGATGCTCGACATGACGACACACGAATACGTGTATGGCGTTCAGTCCTATTACCACTCCGCCGCCCTGATTTTCTCCCTCCTCAAGGGCGTGATCTTTGGAATCACGATCACGTTCGTAGGCTGCTACGTGGGCATGCAGGCCGAGGGCGGCGCTGCCGGTGTCGGCCGCACGGTCCGGAACACGGTGGTCGCCATCATCGTGGCGGTGATGGTGCTCGATGTTGTTCTCGCACCGCTCTACAAGGCTGTCGGATGATCGAGATTCAAGGCCTGAGGAAGAACCTCAACGGTAAGTGGGTGTTGAACGGAGTAGACCTGGATATCCACGAGGGAATGAGCCTCGTGATCATGGGTCCCTCCGGTACCGGCAAGAGCGTCCTGCTGAAGCACATTGTGGGGTTATTCGACCCGGACGAGGGGGAGGTGCTCGTCGAAGGGATGTCCGTGCCGAGAGCGAACGGCAAGCAGATCCGGGAGATTCGCTCCCGGATCAGCTACGTGTTCCAGAACTCGGCTCTGTTCGATTCCCTTACGGCCGGGCAGAACATCCAGCTCGGGCTCCCACCCGAAGCCTGCCGCGGCCAGGACGCACACCGTTGCCCGCGCGTGCGCGAGGCCGTCGAGCACGTGAATCTGGAAGCGGACGTGCTCACGCTGCTGCCCTCCGAGCTGTCCGGCGGGATGCAGAAGCGGGTCGCTATTGCACGGGCAATCGTCGGCCGCCAGAAGTACATTCTGTATGACGAGCCCACGACGGGACTTGACCCGGTCAACGCGAACGTGATCAACCGGCTGATCGCCAGGCTTCAGGGCGAGATCGGCGCCACGAGCGTCATCGTGACTCACGACGTAGAGTCGGCCTTCTACCTGGGGGACAGCATCGTTCTCCTGGCAGACGGGAAGGTCCAGGTGCAGGGTACCCCGACCGAGCTCCGCGAATCGTCGGACCCCGTCGTGCAGGACTTCCTCCACCCGAAACTCAGATCATAGGTAACGTTCGATGCGTGACCCAGGCTTGAGAGACCAATACAGGACGGAGCTTCAAGTCGGACTGCTCCTCATCATCAGTTTCTTCGCGTTGATCATGGGTATCGCGTGGATCTCGGGCAGTCAGCCGGGGGGAGAACGGCTCTCGATAACCGCGATCGCTCCGGAGGCGGCATCCGTAACGGAAGGCACCCGCATCACCCTGCTCGGAGTCGACGTGGGAGAGGTCAGGCGGGTCGTCCTCCGGCAGGACCACGTCGCGATGGAGCTCGTCGTCTCGTTCGAGGGCCGGCTGCCCAACGACACACGCGGCGAGGTGAAAGCGTCGGGTTTCCTTGGCGCCAACGTTGTCGCGCTCCTGCCCGGCACCTCGAGCGAGCTTCTCTCATCGGGTGACACGATCGCGGCAGCACCCGCCCCCGGTCTGAACGAACTGGCGGGACAGCTTGGAGATCGGGCAGGGCTGGTTCTCGAGCAGGCCCGGAAGCTCCTCTCAGACAGCATGATCGGCGATATGCACTCGGCAGTCGGCTCGCTCGCATCTGGTTTGGAAGACATTGAGATTCTGCTCGAACGCGAAGCCGCCGCGCTGGAAGAGATGATCGGTGCTCTGAGCGAGACAGCGAAGGAGCTGGCCGAGGCCGCCTCAGGACCGGAGATCGATCGTACGCTGGCCAACATCGACACTCTGACCACGCGCCTGGCAGCTGCCAGCGTCGACCTGGGCTCGAGCGGCGAATCTCTGGCATCGATCCTCTCCAAGATCGACGAAGGAGAGGGCACGCTGGCGAGGATGGTCAACGACGGCGAGCTCTACGAAAGGCTGACAGGAGCGACCGAGAACATCCAGGCAGCCTCCGAAGAGATTGCGCTCCTGACGCGCGATGTCAGGGAACAGCCCGACAAGTATCTTGGGAACCTGAAATTCTCGGTCTTCTGATGGGGCGAAGTCCCGCGGCGAGCGGCCCGTGGAATCCGGTCAGAACACGGCCCGGAAGAGCTGGATCGCGCCGTACCCCGCCAGAATCACCACGACGGCAATCATGGTGCGACGGCTGAGCAGCGGCCAGCGTCTCGCGGACGTCTCCGTCACCTGGTAACTGCCGGTCTGCTGCACTCCGTCCCGGCTGATCTCGAACAGCCAGGCCAGGATCAGAGCGATCGGAAAGCCGACGGCGAGACCCAGCAGGATCCACCCCTCCCACGTGATGTACTCACCAGCCACGTCGACGATTCCGATGAGCGCCAGCGAGACCGCCATGTATACGGCGCCAACGTTGTACACCTTCCGCCGCTTGAGCTCCTCCCAGAACGACAGTCCGCCCCCCAACCCACGCGCTTGAGTGATGGCACCGGTCGTGGTGTGCGTGCCCATCACGGGCGATGGCATGAGGCCGGGGGTGCTGACCGTGGTGTAACCGCTGGTAAGCATGCCCGCCCCTGCTTGTACCGCTTCGGCGTAGTGGCTCGCCTCGGTGTACCGATCGGCGGGAAGCCGGGCTAGCGCCTTGAGCACTGCCAGGTCCAGCGTCTCCGGAACGGTCTCCCGCAGGAGACTCAGCGATGTCGGCGATTCCGATTGCCGACGCGCCATGGTGATCTGGGGGGATCGCCCCGCAAGCGGCGCCTCCCCGGCCAGCATCTCGTACGTGACACACGCGAGTGAGTAGATATCGCTCCTGCCATCCAGCTCCGCCTCGCCACGCGCCTGCTCCGGGCTCATGTACGCTGGTGTACCAACGGCCATGCCGGTTTCTGTGAGCCGCTCGCCTCCGCCCAGCGTAATGGCACGTGCAATCCCGAAATCTGTGATCAGGGCATGTCTGCTGGTAAGCAACACGTTCTCGGGCTTGATGTCTCGGTGGATGACTCCCAGCGCGTGCGCGAAGTCGAGGGCATCGGCGACTTCCGCCGTGATCCGAACCGCTTCCTCCACCGGCAGATACTTCTCGCGCTTCAAGCGATCTCGAAGGGTCTCGCCAGTGATGCACGGTGTAACGTGGTACAGGAGCCCCTCCGCGTCGCCCGAGTCGTAGAGCGGGAGGATGTGAGGGTGCACGAGACCCGCCGCGATCTCGATCTCCCGCAAGAACCGCTGGGCGCCGACGGAAGCGGCGAGCTCCGGCAGCAGTACCTTCACGGCAACCGTACGGTCATGCTTGATGTCCCGCGCCTTGAACACCATCGACATGCCGCCACGACCCAGCGCCTCCTGGATCTCGTAACGACCCTCGACAGCACGAGAAAGTCGGTCAGCCAGCTTCGGCATGCTCACATCCCGGTGGGGTGGTCGACGAACCGGCAATCCACTCCGTAGCGATCCGACAGAAGCTCCCCCAGCGCCCGCACACCCGCCGTCTCCGTAGCGTAGTGACCAGCATAGATCACGTTGACACCGAGCTCGGTCGCATCGTGGAACGAGTGGTGACTCCCCTCTCCCGTCACGAAGGTATCGAGTCCCTCTGCATGCGCCTGTTCGATCAACGACGCGGCGGACCCCGTGGCGATCCCTACCCGCCGGACGTGTGCCGGCCCCCCGGCAACCACCCTCGGAGTGTCGCCACAGACCTCCTCCACCTTCCCCACGAATTCCCGCAGCGACACATCCGTCACCGCCCACACGCCAGCGCCGACGAGATCTCTCCACACTCCGAAGGTCCCCTCGACCGTGAGATCGAGCTGCCCGGCAAGGAGGACGTTGTTACCTACCTCAGGATGGATGTCAAGAGGAATGTGGGCACTGTACAGGGCCATGTCCCCTTCGAGCAGGGCCTTCAAGCGCCTGTACGAGCGGCCGGTGACCGGAAGTGGATCACCCCAGAAGAGGCCGTGATGGACGATCAGCAGCTGGGCTCCGTCCCGTACCGCCTCGTCGATCGTGGCCTGGCATGCGTCGGTGGCGACGCGCACCGACTCGATTGGCGACCGGCAGTAGACCTGGAGGCCGTTCCACGCACCCTGGTAATCCGGCGTACCGCGCACATCGAGGTAGTCGTCGAGAAACTCCACCAACTCCTGCAGGTCCGCCACGTGTCACTCCTTCCCACCGGGTCTCTGACCGATTGGTAAAGGACCCTGGCTGGCCGGCTGCCCGGGGTTCTTCAGTAACCTGCCATGTCAGTACGCCCGCGCCCTGACGACCTCGTACACCGATGGCTCTCCGCACAAGCACCGCACCGGGGCATTCGGCGACCGGAATTCCTCGTCCGGAATGACCCGGATCGTGGACCTGGTGTCGTCCTTGACTTGCTGCTCGCACTCGCCATCCCCGCACCAGCCCGTGAACGCGAAGCCGCCATCCGTCTCCATAAGCCTCTGGAACTCGGAATAGTCCTCGAGCCCCCTCACTGTGGCAGACTCACGACGCGCCAGGGCTGCCGCAAGCGTCTCTTCCTGGATCGCATCGAGCATGTCCCGCAGCACCCGGCCCACACCCTCCATCGGAAGAGGAAGCTTGCGGTCAGCTCCCTCGGGCGTGACACGACGGACCGCCATCACGCTTTCCGCCTGCACGTCGCGCGGCCCGACCTCGAGGCGCAGCGGGACGCCCCGTCGCTCCCAATCGTAGTACTTCACTCCTGGATTCATGCCCTCCCGCGCATCGACGTGGACACGCACGCCTGCTTTCTCGAGCTCGATCCGAACGCGCTCACCGGCCTCGAAGACCTGCTCTCGCTGTTCGTCATCTCTCCAGATCGGCACCACAACGACCTCGTATGGCGCGAGCTTCGGAGGCAGGATCAGGCCAGCGTCATCACCGTGCGCCATGATGAGCGCGCCGATCAGCCTCGTCGACACACCCCACGAAGTGCTCCACACGAACTCGTGCTCGCCGTCCTCTGTCTGATACCGGACGTCAAACGCGCGCGCGAAGTTCTGACCCAGGTTATGGCTCGTTCCCGCCTGCAGACCCTTGTTGTCCTTCATCAGGGCCTCGCAAGCGTAGGTGCGCAGGGCACCGGCGAACCGCTCGGAGTCGGTCTTCAGTCCCGTGATCACCGGCATGGCCATCCAATCTTCCATGAAGGTGCGATAGACTCCAAGCATCCTACGGGTTTCTTCCTCGGCCTCCTCCTCACTGGCGTGTGCCGTGTGCCCCTCTTGCCACAGGAACTCGGTGGTACGCAGGAACGGGCGCGTCCGCATTTCCCACCGGACCACGTTTGCCCACTGGTTGAGCAGTACCGGTAGATCCCGATACGATTGAATCCAGTCGCTCAGGATGGGCCAGATGATGGCTTCCGAGGTCGGCCGCACTACGAGCGGCTCCTCGAGCTCGACCCCTCCCGCATGAGTTACAATCGCCGTTTCCGGCGCAAACCCCTCGAAGTGCTGTGCTTCCCGGTCCAGCGCGGACTTGGGCAGGAACAGCGGGAAGTACGCGTTCTGATGGCCGGTGGCTTTGAACATCCCGTCCAGCGCACCCTGCATAAGCTCCCATATCCGATAACCGTAGGGGCGGATGACCATGCAGCCCCGCACCGGCGACTGGCTGGCCAACTCGGCCTGCTGCACGATTTCGTTGTACCAGGCGGAAAAGTCCTGGCTCTGCGGCGTCAGCTCCCTACCCTTCGCCATGCTCTGTGTCATCCTCCGCCAGGGCCTTAACCCGGGCAGCTTCAGTTCTTCAATCGAGCGTCAGGACAGATCGGCCAGCAACTCGTCCAGGCCGACACTCCGCTCCTCTCCCGTCTCCATCGTTCGAACCAGGCACTCGCCTCGCTCTACCTCATCGGGGCCCACCACGATCACCCTGGCCGCACCGGCCTGGTGCGCCACCTTGAACTGTCGGGCCACTCCACGGCTTCGGTAGTCAAAGGCAACCCGGCGACCGCGCCTCCGAAGGGCATGGACGATCCGCAGCGCTTCGGGTAACTGCTCCTCGGAAACGTGGACCACGAAATCGTCCAGCGCCACGGCAAGATCCGGAATGAGATCTCTGTCGCGCAGAAGCTCGGCGAGCACCACGTCTCCCATACCGAATCCCAATGCCGGCAACGCAGGCCCTCCGACCGCCTCGAGGAGGTCATCGTATCGGCCACCACCGCAAATCGCCCGGAATCGCCCGCGGCGATCCCATAGCTCGAACACAAGCCCCGTATAGTAGGCCAGGCCACGCACCAGGCGCACGTCGAATCTAGCAAAACCGCCGAGCCCCGTTGCCTCCAGCTGGGTCTGAAAGCGGCGCAGCCGTTCCAGGCTCTCAACGACCTCACTCGATCCGCCGAACCGTTGCGCCAACTCCTCCAGATCCACGTCCGCCAGCGCGAGCACCTCGGTCGCCACATCTCGCGCCACACCCGACTCGGCCAGGCGATCAAGCACCCACTCGCTCGACTCTCGATCGACCTTATCGAGAGCCGCGAACGCTCCGGGAAGCCCGGTCTCCGGAACGCCGAGTTCCACGAGAATCCCCGATATCAGGCGCCGATCCGAATAGCGCACCTCGAAGTCCTCTTCGCCCAGTCCGAACTCCCGCAGGACATCGATCGCTGCGGCGACTACCTCCACATCCGAAGCCACCGACGTCTCGCCGACGATATCGAGATTCAACTGAAAATGCTCGCGAAGCCGTCCCTTTTGAGGCCGCTCATGGCGGAACAACTGTGGCACTGAGAACCACTTGATCGGCTTCGCCAACCCCGCTGCCCGGGCTGCCACCATGCGGGCGAACGTGGGCGTCATTTCCGGCCGCATCGCGACTTCGCGCCCACCCTGGTCAGTGAACGCGTACAGCTGGCCCACGATCTCCTCGCCCGACTTGCGGGTGTAGAGCTCGAGGGATTCGAGAGGGGGGCCGTCGTACTCGACGAATCCGTAGCGTCTCGCTACTTCCCGCCACGTGCGGATAATGTGCGACCGCAGGGCCATATCGGCCGGATAGAAGTCCCGGAACCCGGGCAGACTGGACATGTTCATAAGAGGCCAATGTATGCGGCGCCTCAGGAGGGTGGCAACAGAAAGCGCCGGCCTTATGACCGGCGCTCTCTCACTTGTATGGGTCCGTCCAGGGATCACTCAGTGGGGCGCGCAGAACCGGTCGTAGGCGCTCTTCAGCTCGTCGGCGATCTCGAAGGCATCCCGGCCCTCGATCTGATGCCGCTCCAACATGAACACGTGCTCGCCGTTGCTGAACAGGGCGATCGACGGACTCGACGGGCGGAAGCCTCGAACGTGCTCACGGGCCCGCTCGGTTGCGTCCACGTCCTGACCCGCAAATACCGTGACGATACGGTCCGGTTGAACCGAGTGCCCGGTAGCAATGGCCACAGCAGGCCGGGCGTTTGCCGCTGCACAGCCACAAATCGAGTTGATGACGAGCAGCGTCGTGCCCTCGCTGTCGGCGAGAGCGCGATCCACTTCGTCCGGCGTGCTCAACTCCTCCGCACCAATACGAACGAGTTCCTCCCGCATCGGCCGCACGGTCTCCGGATCATACTGCATATGCTCACTCCTCTTCGGTCGAACCCAGGATAAGTGCTCTGGCATCGCCCACGGTGTGGGCGGACCCGGTGACGACTACCGTTCCGGCACCAGCGAGTTCCCTCGCCCGCTCGAGAGCCCGCGCGAACTCGGGCTCGATCTCCACGTTCCGCCCCCCAGTTGCCTCGAGAGCCTCTTCGGGCCTCCAGCGTCTTTCCGGCGGCGACGACGGTGCGACCGTGAACACGCTGGTCCGGGCCGACGAGAGAAGGGGTCCGAGCATCTCCGGCCACGGTTTGTCCCCGAGGATCGCGACGAGCAGTATCAGCGGTTCAGGGAGGGCCGCAGTTGCGAGAAGCTCCGCCAGGTTCGTGGCAGCCGCCACGTTATGCGCGATGTCGAGCACCCAGGTGCCCCCGTCGGCCGACAAGATTTCGAACCGTCCGGGCCAGCGGACCGCCGCCAGCCCCTGTGCAACGTGCTCATGGGTTACCCCGGGGTCGAACCACTCGAGCGCCCGGATGGCGAGCGAGGCGTTCCTCGCCTGGTGGCCGCCCACGAGCGGGGTCTGGCTCCTGAGCCCGCTGATGCCGCCAGTCGATCGATATGTGAAGGTTGTGCCTGTCCGGTCGACGACCACATCCTCGACCGAGAAGTCATCCCCCAGCGTATCGACGGGCGCCCCGAGGTGCTCGGCCCTCGCCGCCACGATCTGTTTCGGCCCTTCGGAGAGGGGGCCCGACACCAGTGGCACTCCGTGCTTCAGGATGCCCGCCTTCTCGGCTGCGATTTCCTCCAGTGTGTCCCCGAGATACTCGGAGTGATCGAGGTCCACCGACGTGATCACCGTCACCCGGGGGGTCACCACATTCGTGGCGTCGAGCCGACCACCGAGCCCCACCTCCACGACGACGGTCCGGCACCCGGCCCGCCGAAAAGCCTCGAATGCAAGCACGGTAGTCGACTCGAAGAACGTCGCCTCCTCCCTCTCGGCCAGAGGAAGTACGTCCCTCGCGCAATCCTCCAGCAGCTCCAGATCGGCCAGTGCACCACCGATACGGATTCTCTCGGCGAACACTCTTAGATGCGGGGAAGTATACAGGCCGGTGAACCGTCCGCTTGCGCGGAGTATCGAGTCGGCGTGCGCGGCCGTCGACCCCTTGCCGTTCGTACCGCCGATGTGGATAAAATCCAGATCCCGGTGCGGATCGCCGAGCGAATGAAGCATCGACCGTGTCCTGTCGAGACCCCAGAGGATACGGTGCGCCGGCCGGCGCTCTAGCAGGCGTGTCAGGGCAGAGGACAATGGACTTGCCGCGGCAGGGCGCTCCTCCGATGGGAGAGCCGGCAGCGTCAACTCATGTGATGCAGGAGGAGCGCGACGGTCCCACGCATCTCTCCGCGAGGCACGATCCGATCCACCATGCCATGCTCCTCAAGGAATTCGGATCGCTGAAATCCATCCGGGAGAACCTGGCGGATGGTCTCCTTGATCACCCGGGGTCCGGCGAACCCGATCAGGGCACCCGGCTCCGCCAGGTTCACATCGCCGAGCATCGCGAAACTGGCCGTCACTCCGCCCGTGGTGGGATGCGTCAGTATGCTGATGTACGGAAGGCCCGCCCGGGCGAGGCGATGCAGGGCCGCGGACGTCTTGGCCAGCTGCATCAGCGAGAAGATTCCCTCCTGCATGCGGGCACCACCCGAGGCAGACACGATCAGCACGGGACAGGCACGGTCTACACCTTGCTCGACCATGCGGGCAATCTTCTCGCCAACCACCGAGCCCATCGAACCGCCGATGAAACCGAAGTCCATCACTCCCGCGCACACCTCGCGTCCTTCGATCCGGCCGACTCCGGTAAGCACGGCGTCGTACCCTCCGACCTTTCTCTCCGCCTGAGTGACGCGGACGGGATAAGGCTTGGAATCCACAAATCCCAGCGGATCCGCCGATCGCATAGTCGGATCGAATTCCTCGACCAGGCCTTCATCGAACAGCAGATCCACGTACTCGGGGGCCGAAACCCGGAAGTGGTGGCCACACTCCGGGCAGACCCCCCGATTCTCAGCAAGACGCCTCGTGTACAGAATCTCCCCGCAGCCGTCGCATTTCTCCCATACGTCGGCGGCGAGCTCTCGCTTCTGAGCAACGAGCTTCTGCTTCTCTTTGCGGAACCAGGCCATTCTTCCTCGCTCTGACGATGAGTTGCGCGAGCCGGAATATAACGGGATATGCGCGTACCGCGAACCCCTGCGGGAAGCGGTGCGGGAGGATGCTCAGTTCTCGTAGGCGACCCGGCACACGAGGCCTACGCCGACGAAAGTGGTGAGGAGGAACGAACCACCATAGCTGATGAAGGGTAGCGGCAGACCGGTTACCGGCATCAGGCCCACCGTCATCCCGATGTTGATGAAGAGATGACCGAACCAGACTGCGAAGAAACAGAACGCGATCATACTCCCGAAGCCCTGGGAGGACTCGGCCGCTGCCACCCTTAGCACACGCCGCAGGAACCACGCGAGCAGGGCGAGGAACGCCAGGACCCCAATCAGCCCCAGCTCTTCACCCACGACCGAGAATATGAAGTCCGTATGCTGTTCGGGAAGGAAGGCCAGCCTCTTCTGCGGCCCGTTCCCGAAGCCCTGTCCAGTCACTCCGCCCGACCCGATGGCCACCTTCGATTGGATCAGATGCCAGCCCGCCCCCCGCGGATCGATGTCCGGATCAAGGAACACGAGCAGTCTTCGCTGCTGGTAGGGGGCCAACCGGTTCCATAGCGGTGTCGCGAGCGCACCGGTGGCGAGGTTCGCGAGAGCCACCGCAACCGCCTCTGCCATGAACGGGCGGCGCAGGTACAGGGCCACGATTACCACTACGAACCACACCCCCCACACGGCGGCCGAGAAGCCGAGGATCAGGCTGACACCCGGGCTGACCAGCAGGAAGATCGTGAACAGGGGAATCCCGGCCCAGAACAGCGCGCTGACCAGGATGATGACGAAAACCAGTGCACTCCCCAGGTCGGGCTGCGCCATCACAAGGAGGAACGGAGCGACGACAACCAGAACCGGTTGCCAGAGATCGAACAGCCGCGTTTGGGGTTCCTTTCTCGAGCCGAGCAGGCGTGCCAACAGCAGGATCGTCGCCAGCTTCGCGAGCTCGGCCGGCTGGAACGAGAATCCGGCGAGCCGCAGCCAGCTCCGTGTGTTGGGGCCGGTGCCGACCACGAGCACAGCGATCAGGAGTACGATCGAAACAGCGTATATCCACGGAGTCGCCCATTCGAGCCAACGCATGGGAATCCGCGTCACAACAGCGAACGCGACGATCGAAAGGCACAGCCACACCAGCTGGCGACGCCAGGCCCCCGTGACCGCGGAGGGAAGATCGACTTGGCCAGCGGACCAGATCATTCCGACTCCAAGACACGCGAGAAGCAAGGCTACTCCCAGGAGAACGGGATCGCCCAGCCCGCCAAGCAGCGCCGCGCGGTCTCTCTTCACTGCCCGATGCCTCCGTTCCCGGGAGGAGCACCCTCCAGCGAGACGTGCGGAACGGCTTCGACCTGACGATCGGGCGGGACGCCTTCATTCCTCAAATATCGTGAAACCACCTGTGAGGCGAACGGAACAGCGCGAGATGTCTGATTGTCGGGGTGCCCGCTCTCCACGATCGCAACGATCACGATCCGCGGGTCATGAGCCGGAGCGAATCCGACGAACCAGGAGTGCGGTTCCCCATGCGGGTTCTGGGAGGTACCGGTCTTCCCCGCCAGGGTCCACTCGGGCAGCCGGTGCCAGTATGCGGTCCCGCCGGGCTCGTTGACGACTCTCGTCATGGCAGACACCAGCTCCATTCTCCGAGGCTCGGGAAGACCCGTCGACCACTCCTCTCGCACACCCTCCAGGACCTCGGACTGCAGCAAGTGGGGAACCACTGGTGAGCGGCCTGTCGCCAGGGCCGAATAGAACTGGGCCAAACGAATCAGAGACTGTTCGGTCTCTCCCTGTCCGATCGACAGATTCAGCACTACGGATTCCGTCCACCCCCGTCGTCCGAACGTCCGATCGTACCAGGCCCGAGAGGGAGGAAACCGGCTCGAGATCTCGCCGGGTAGATCGATGCCCGTCGCCCGGTTGAATCCGAGCCCGTCCACACCGGCCAGGAACGCGTCCAGCCCCAGGCGCAGACCCAGCTGATAGAAGAAGACGTTACAGCTCTGCTTGATCGCACCTGACAGGTCTAGCGGGCCGTGCCCCTCAGGCTTCCAGCAACGGAATGCTCTCCGCCCGAACTGGAGCGCTCCCCTGCAGGAGCTCGGCATGTAGGAGTCGATCCCGACGGTGCCCTCCCGCAGCGAGAGCGTGGCCAGAACCAGCTTCCACGTCGAGCCTGGCGGGTACAGCGCCGAGACCACTCTGTTCAGGATGGGCTGCGCCGGATCGTCTCTGATTCCGGCCCAGTCCGATGCGGATATCCCTCCAATGAACAGGTTGGGATCAAAACTCGGATGGCTGTACAGCAGCAACACCTCTCCCGTACGCGGATCCAGGGCCACAGCTCCCCCCCGATACCCCTCCGGAAAGATGGAATCGGCGAATTGCTGGAGGTCCAGGTCCAGGGTGAGAGTGATGTCACTTCCCGCCTGCGCTGATCGAGCCCGGTCGGACTGAAACTCGCGCACGATTGAACCCCGGGCATTGACCTCCACATATCGCGTACCGGCGGAACCCGCCAGCACGTGCTCGTAACGGCGCTCGATTCCCTGCTTCCCGACGATCCGACCAGCTTCATACTCCACGAACTCGTCACTGTCGAGCTCGGGCCGGCTGATCTCTCCCAGATACCCGATCACATGGGCGGTAACGGATCCTGCCGGGTATCGACGCCTCGGATGCGTCTCGATAACCACCAGCCGGAATTCGGGCCGCCGCTCCTCGACCGCGGCCACCCGCTCGAACGTAAGATCGTCCCTCACCAGCACCGGCAACTGGGGCTGTCGGCGCCGGCGCTCGAGAATGGCCTCGATTTCTTCGGGCTTCAGACCGAGATAGGGCGCCAGTCGGTCAAGCGTCGCCCGCGCAGAATCGGGAGGCGCCGGCAAGAGCGACAGCGAGTAGCCGGGAATGCTCTCTGCCAGCAGCTCGCCATGCCGATCGTAGATGGCTCCGCGAGCTGCAGGGATGGGAATCGGCCGGAGCCGATTGTTGCGCGACTGGAGCTCATAGGCACCGCCGCCCTGGACCTGAAGACGGAAGAACGCGCCGGCTAGCACGACCATCACGACGATGAGAAGAACGCCCGCCGCGCGGGCGCGACGAACCCGACTGAGCCGGGTGGCCTCCCCGTCCGTCATGCGGCCATCACAGGCGTCGGACAGCCGCTACGAGGGACTCCGCCGTACCGCATACCAGAGCCGTACCCGCGGCGCTGATCGGAGCCGCGACGAGAGCAGCCAGCAGGCCAGGACCGCCCGGCATGGCGAGCATGAGAATCAGCTCTGCGATCCACGTTCCGGCGAACACGGAAATGGGTACGAAGTAGCGTGCGTCGGCAAATAGAAGGTCTCTGGATCGTGCAGCCAGATACCCCACGATCGTGAGCACGAGTGAGATCGTCCCCAAACCCTCGAGACCCATCGCGGCCTCTAGCACGCCGAGGGTGAATCCCAGAAACGCCGCGTAGCCGGCGCGGATGCGGAGCGCCGCCAGCAGAAGACCTCCGATCAGGAGATTCGGCATCGCCGGCCAGCGAACGAAGAATCCGTACAGCGTAAAGTGGAGCAGGATGAGCACGACCACCAGAATCGTGTCCGGGCTCACTCCGCGCCTAACGCCCTCCACCGGAGCCCTCCTTCTGCGCTCCCTCGGCTGACACGGCCGAGTCGGTTGTATCCGCAGGAATGTCAGATTCCTCGGTCGCCGAACGTTGCCACGCGGTCGCCGCCCGCACGGCGCCCGGTCGGACTGCGGGCTCAACGAGGTAGCTGTGGGACCAGCCGGACCGGGATGCAGACTCCTCGATCACAGTGCCGACACGGATGCCGGCTGGAAAGACGCCGCCGAGGCCGGCCGTCTCCACCAAGGCCCCCTCGGCCATTCTCGCCTGATAGGGAACCCCTTCCACGAGCATGAGAGACTCGCCATCCGGACCCATGAACGACCGGATGATCCCCGTCGCATCCCCCACCGCGGACCGCACGCTCGCACGAAAGTCCGGGTGGGTCCAGAATTCTCCGAGCCCGGTGCCTCCCGAGGTCGACCGAAGCACGCCGACCAGACCGGAGGGGATGCTCACTCCCGTCGGGGTCTCGATCTCCCTGAGTAAGGGACTGCGGAGCAGGAAGGTGTGGGAATCGCCTACTGATGGCCGGCCGGGAATGAGCTCCGCGACGACGAAACTGCCGGTCCACCGACCCGAAAGGCCGAGCTGCTGTCGGAGATCACGATTCTCACGCTCGAGGTCCGTCGCTATCTGCAACCTCACGTAGAGTGAGTCGCGCTCGGCCTCCAGCAGGGTCGTCCGGCGGGCCAGGCCGGCGCGCCTCTCGTACTCGGCATCCGCGGCCAGAAACGGTGCCAGAACGGTAGCGCGAAGGGGTCGGGTGAGACCAAGGATCTGCGAAGAATCCAAGCCCGTGAGGGACCAGGAGGAGATCAGAAGAACCGTGACGATGACGAGGTCACGTCGCTGGTTCTCGGGCCGGCCGACGTCGAAATGCCGCAACGCCACCTCAGGTGGTAAGCACGCTCCGATAGCGCGGGATGTCGTCCAGTATGCGGCCGGTTCCCCTGACCACACACGTCAAAGGTTCCTCGTCCACGTGGATGGGCAGCCCCGTTTCCTCCCTCAGGAGCATGTCCAGCCCTCGGATGAGTGATCCACCGCCCGTCATCACGATACCTCGATCGACGATGTCGGCGGCGAGTTCCGGCGGTGTGATCTCGAGAGCCCTGCGGACTGCCCCGACGATCTGCTGGATCGGCTCCAGTATGCACTCTCGGACCTCGGCAGAGTTAACCCTCACCGTCTTCGGAATACCCGAGACGAGGTCCCTTCCCTTCACACCCATGTCCCGCTCTTCCTCGGTCGGGTAGGCGGAGCCGATCTGGATCTTGATCGCCTCGGCCGTCGGCTCCCCGATGAGGAGGTTGTAGTTCTTGCGCAGGAACGACACGATTGCTTCGTCCAGCTCGTCTCCGCCTACCCTGATGGACGTCTCGGCTACGAGACCCGAAAGCGCGATCACCGCGATCTCCGTGGTTCCGCCTCCCACGTCGATTACCATGTTTCCGGTCGGGGTTTCTACAGGCAGGCCAACACCGATCGCGGCCGCCATGGGCTCCGAAACCATGTACACTTCCTTGGCGCCTGCTGCGTGAGCGCTCGACCGCACCGCCCGGCGCTCCAGCTCAGTAATCCCGGAAGGAACACCGACTACGACCCTCGGACGCACCTTGAACACCCGGTCGGCGCTTACGGTCTTGAGAAAGTAGCGGAGCATGATCTCGGTGACGTCCACATCCGCGATCACTCCGTCCTTCAACGGGCGAACCGCCTCGACTCCCTGCGGAGTGCGACCCAGCATGCGCTTGGCCTCGAGCCCGATGCCCATGATCCGACCCGTGCTTTTCTCTACGGCCACGACGGAAGGCTCATTCAGCACGATCCCTTCGCCCGCGACGTACACCAGCGTATTCGCAGTACCGAGATCTACCCCCACGTCGTTGATCGGGAGGAAGCTACCCCTGATAAGACGTTTCCACATCGCCTGTTCCGTTCAGGATCAACTGGAGAATCGGACCCGTACGAGCACATTTCAGCAGCCTGACCTGCAAGGGTCGGGCCACGGGTTGGGGAATGTAGACTCCGTGTTTACGCGACGAAAGGCGGGGCCCCGCCCGAGGGCTACAGCACCTCCGACACATCGACGCTGTCGATGCCAAAGGCCTCTCCGACCGCAGCGTACGTCAGCTTCCCGTCGACCGCGTTCAAACCGAGGGCCAGGTCTGGATCGTCCTGGCAGGAGCCAACCCAGCCCTTGCTTGCCAAGGCCAGCATGTATGGCGACGTCGCGTTGGTGAGTGCCAGCGTCGACGTGCGCGGTACGGCCCCGGGCATGTTGGCGACGCAGTAGTGGATCACTCCCTCCACCACGAAGATCGGATCGTCGTGCGTCGTCGGACGCACGGTCTCGACGCAACCACCCTGGTCGACCGCCACGTCGACGATGACTGAACCGTCCTTCATGAGCTTGAGGTCGTCGCGAAGAACCAGGCTCGGAGCCTTGGCGCCCGGAAGGAGGACGGCGCCCACCAGAAGGTCCGCCTTCGAGAGTTGATCCAGGATATTGCGCCGGTTCGAGAACAGAGTGTCGACGTTGGCCGGCATGACATCCGACAGGTAACGCAGTCGATCGAGATCCAGGTCGAGAATCGTGACGTGCGCCCCGAAGCCGGCCGCGATCCATGCCGCGTTCGTCCCCACGACCCCACCGCCCAGGATCACGACTTCCGCGGGGAGCACGCCCGGCACGCCTCCGAGCAACACGCCGCAGCCACCCTGGTTCTTCTCCAGGTATTTTGCGCCTTCCTGGACGGCCATGCGCCCGGCCACCTCTGACATCGGGGTAAGAAGTGGCAGCTCGCCCGTGGGCAGCTGAACGGTTTCGTAAGCAATCGCCACGCACTTCTTTTCGAGAATGGTCCGAGTCAGCTTCTCATCGGCAGCGAAATGAAAATATGTGAACAAGACCTGGTCCTGTCGGATGCGGTCGAACTCCGAAGCGATCGGCTCCTTGACCTTCACGATCATGTCGGCCCGGGACCATAGATCGTCCACGTCAGCAACGATCTCCGCTCCCACCGCCTCGTACGCCGCGTCGTCGAAACCGCTGCCGACGCCACCATCCTTCTCTACGAGCACCTGGTGCCCCTGCGCAGTCAGCGCTTCGACTCCACCGGGAACCACCGCGATGCGGTTCTCGTTCGACTTGATCTCCTTCGGAACCCCCACAATCATGGTGCAGCTCCTTGTTCGGTTCTCTCGAAGACGCACCGGGAAACGTCGTCCGGAACGCCGGAACGGCGCCGCTCGAGGCGCCGGAAAGAGCGGTTCGACCCTTCAGAGAGGATTATGCGGGCCACAGTTCCAACACCGCTACCCCTTCCGGATCATACAGCATCGCGGCCTCCGCCACCTGCGCCGACCCGATGCCGTCAATCAGGGCCGCGAGGGCATCCAGGTTCCGGTACGGCTCTCCGTACAAAGCGGTCGACGCAAGCCGGTGCATGCGGGCGGCGGGCGACTCGAGTGACAGGAGAATCTGGCCCTTGATTTGCTCCCGAACCTCCTCCAGTTCGCCAGCACTCAGACCCTCCTCACTGAGGCGCTTCATCTCCGCCAGCAATGCGTCCCGCGCTTCACCTGCGGTCTCCGGACGGGTGCCCAGATACGCTCCCACGTGCCCGCCGCAAGCATAGAACGACTGGAACGAAAACACGGAGTAGGCCAGCCCCATTTCTTCACGGATCCTCTGGAACAACCGGGAGCTCATTCCGCCGCCCAGGGCTTGGCCGACCACTACGGCCGCGTGGCGCAGCGGATCAGAGTGATCGAGGCCCTGGCAGCCGGCAACCAGGTGCACCTGCCTGCCACCCGGGCGGCGTACCACGCGCGAACCCGAGGCGATGCCAGCGAGCGGTGGCACATTCGCCACATCCTGCCCGTTCCTTGCGCCAGGCCACAGGCGCCGGATCTGATCCAGAAGGACCTCATGTTCCACCTGTCCGGCCACGGCGACCACCATGTTGCCAGGTCGATACGCCTCGTCGTGCAATCGGCGCAGTGTCCGGGCGTCGATCGACTCGACCGTGTCCGTCGTTCCCAGGATGGGCGCGCCGTACGGGTGGCCATCGTACATGAACTCGGAGTGTAGCTCAAACGCGAGCTCGTCCGGAGTCTCCTCCACGCGTGCGATCTCTTCCAGCACTACTTCCCGCTCCAGCTCGAGGTCATCCTCTCGAAGCGCCGGATAGAACGCGAGGTCGGAGAGAACGTCGAGGCCAGTCGACAGGTGATCGCCAGGGACCCGAACCTGAAACGCCGTGTGCTCGTGCGTCGTATACGCGTCCAGCGATCCACCTGTACATTCCACCGCCGCCGCGATCTCGCGCGCCGACCTGCGCTCCGTGCCCTTGAATACCATGTGCTCCAGGAGATGCGCCATCCCGCGGTACTCGGGCCGCTCGTGCGCTGTGCCACGCCGCACCCAGATCCCCGCCGCCACACTTCGGACGGAGTCCATCTTCTCGGAGAGAACCACGGTCCCACAAGAAAGAACGGAGCGCCGGACCTCGCGGTCCAGACGCTCCGTAACCTCTTCCCCCTCGACTCCCGAAACAGCCGCGGGTCGATCCGTCAGCACGCGTCCCGCCTCCGCCTGACTCACGACGCTGATCGGACGTCCGGTCGGTCGGTGACGGTGACCAGGATCAGCTCCCGGACATCGCCGCGCGGCGAGAGAGCTTCAGGCGGCCTCGCTCATCGATCGCGAGCAGCTTGACCTGAACCACGTCACCCGGCTGGACGACGTCTTCGGTGTTATCCGTGCGTCCTTCCTCGAGCTCGGAGATGTGGCATAGCCCTTCTGTGCCCGGGATGATCTCGACGAAGGCCCCGAAAGTCGTCGTGTTCTTCACCACGCCCTCGTAGATCCGCCCGACTTCGGGCTCCTCGACGATGGCCTCGATCATCTCCCTGGCCCTCTCTGCGGCTTCGCCGGACACCGAGGAGACGGTGACGACACCTGAATCCTCGATGTTGATCTGGGCGCCGGTCTGCTCCTGGATGCTCCGAATGGTCTTGCCTTTCGGACCGATCACCTCCCCGATCTTCTCGGGGTTGATCTGAATCGTCATGATCCGCGGAGCGTACTGGGACATCTCCGAGCGCGGAGCACCGAGCGTCTGTTGCATGACCTCGAGGATATGCAACCGCCCTTTTCGGGCCCGCTCCAGCGCCTCACGCATCGTGTCCACGCTCAACCCGTCCGTCTTGATGTCCATCTGGATCGCCGTGATTCCCTTCGACGTCCCCGCGACCTTGAAGTCCATATCGCCGAGAGCGTCTTCGATCCCCAGGATGTCCGTCAGAATGGCGACCGAGTCGCCTTCCTTGACCAGACCCATGGCCACTCCGGCGCACGGGGTGCGCAGCGGAACACCGGCATCCATCAGCGACAACGACCCGCCACATACGGTGGCCATCGAGCTCGAGCCGTTCGACTCCAGGATGTCGGAGACGACGCGGATCGTGTACGGGAAGTCGTCGTACGCAGGAAGCAGCGGCTGCAACGCCCGCTCGGCCAGCATTCCGTGTCCGATCTCGCGCCTGCCCGGTCCTCGGAACGGACGGACCTCGCCAACGGAGAACGACGGGAAGTTGTAGTGGAGCATGAACGACTTCGACGTCTCCTCGCGGACGTCGATGGAGTCGATGCGCTGCTCGTCCCGGATGGTGCCGAGCGTCGTCACACAGAGGGCCTGCGTCTGACCCCGGGTAAACAGGGCGGAGCCGTGGGTCCGCGGAAGGATCCCCACGTCGGACGAGATCGTCCGAATGTCATCCAGCCCGCGACCGTCGATGCGCTCGCCGCGTTCGAGGATCTGCCGCCGCATCGTCTCCTTCTCGAGGCTCTTCATGACGGTCGAGACCTCGTCCAGGTGCTCGGCGAAGCTCTCGTCCTCCTGCAGCTCAGCGGTCACCGACTCGCGCAGGGCTGACAGAGCCTGGTTCCGCTCTTCCTTGTTCGGAAGCGCCAGCGCCTCCTCGACCTTGCTCGCGGCCCGCTGCCGTACGGCGTCCTCCAGCTCTGCAGCGACACTCTTGGGCGGGTACTCGAACTTCTGCGGCGGCCCACCGATCATCTCCACGAGCTCGTGCTGAATCGCGATCAGCTCCCGCAAGGACTCGTGCGCCACCTCGAGAGCGGCGATCAGATCATCCTCGCTGATCTCCACCGAGGCTCCCTCGACCATGACGATCGAGCTGTCCGTGCCGGTGACCACGATGTCCATGTCGGAATACTCGAGTTGCTCGAACGTGGGATTGATCACCCACTCACCGGAAACACGACCCACTCGGACGCTCGCTACCGGTCCACCCCACGGAATCGGGGAGATCGTGAGGGCCGCCGAGGCACCGAGCATGCCCAGTACGTCGGCATCGTTCTCCTGGTCGGCAGAAATGATGAAGCAGGCGACCTGCGTCTCGTTCTGATAATCGTCGGGGAACAGGGGCCGCAGTGGACGATCGATCTGCCGGGCCGAGACGATCTCCTTGTCGCTCGGCCGCCCCTCGCGCTTGATGAATCCGCCCGGGAACTTCCCGGCCGCGTAGGTCTTCGAGCGGTATTCGACGGTCAGGGGGAAAAATGGCAGGCGGGACTGCTTCCGCTCCGCCATCGCCGTGACCAATACGACAGTGTCTCCGTACTGTACGAGCACCGCACCGTCTGCCTGCCGCGCCATGCGACCCGTCTCCAGAACCAGCTTCCTGCCCGCGAATTCCTTCTCAATCCTGTGTGCCATCTCTTCCTTCTTCTCTTTCCGCTCTTCTCAAGCTTGCCTTCATTTCGGCATCCCGGCCGCGAATCTCCCGCGTTCTAGTAGCGGGCGCGGGCGGGACAGCAAAAACGGCAGCTCGCGGGCGCGCTGCGCCGACGAACCGCCGCTTACCGCAGACCTGCATTGCCTCTAGCGACGCAGGCCGAGTTCCTTGATGACCGTCCTGTACTTCTCGTACTCGTTCTTCTTCAGGTAGTTGAGCAGCCGCCGCCGTCGGCCCACCATCCTCAACAAGCCTTGTCGGCTGTGGTGGTCCTTTCGGTGCTCGCGAAAATGCTCCGTCAGGTGCTCAATCCTCGCCGTCAGCTGTGCGACCTGCACGGCGGGCGAACCCACGTCACCCTCGTGTGAGCCGAACTTCTCAGCAATGGCTTTCTTTTCTTCTGTGCCCAGCGTCATTGGTGACAGATCCTTCAAGTTCGTGTTTTCAACCAATATCCAACATGGAAAAATAGCCTGCACTCACCAGAATGTAAAGCTAACCCAGGCACAGCACAGCTCAGTCCTCTTCCGACGCCAACTCCGCTGAGCGAGCAAAATACCGGCGCGCCATCTCCCGATCTCTCTTCATCTGCTCGATGAGCTTACCGGCAGTCCCGAAGGGGCGCACGTCCCGGAGTCGCTTGAGGAAGTCGACGCGCACCCGCTCGCCGTAGATGTCCTGGTCGAAGTCCAGGATGTACAGCTCGATCGACGGTGGCGAACCGGCAAACGTCGGCCTCGGGCCGAGGTGTAGAAGACCCGAGCGAATCTCCGTTCGCAGCGAAGCACGAACAGCGTAGATGCCTTGCTTGGGAAGCAACTTTCCCCCTTCCGGCGCCTTGATGTTCGCAGTCGGAAATCCGAGATCCCTCCCGCGACCCAGGCCGGTCACGACAGGCCCCCGAAACGAGTACGGCCGGCCCAGCTCCCTCGCGGCCTTTTCCACTTCACCAGCAGCCACGCTTCGCCTGATCCCCGTAGACGACACGGGCGCCCCGTCTACTCCCACCGCCGCGACGACATCGACCGCGAATCCGAATGTCCGCCCCAGACGCCGGAGAAGGTCGATGTCTCCTTCCCTCCCGTGCCCGAACCCGTGATCATAGCCTATGACGAGCTCGGCCACGCGGAACCGCCTGCAGAGAACGTGGTCCACGAATTCCTCGGGACCGTACTGTGAGAGCGTCCGAGTGAACGGCAGAAAGGCGACATAGTCCAGCCCCGACTGCGATAGGATTTCCTTCTTCTCGTCTGGCGTCGTGAGCATTCCCGGCGCCTCGTCGGGCCGCACGACGGTCAGCGGGTGCCGATCGAATGTGACGAGTACGGAGTCCAGACCGCGCTTGTCCGCACGCCTGGTGATCTCCCGAAGCACAGCCATGTGGCCGCGATGGACTCCGTCAAAGCTTCCGACGGTGACCACGGTGCCGTCGACATCCGGAGGGAGCCCACTCTCCATGGGTCCCGCTGACTCAGTCATGGAACACCTTCTCGGGCCTGAGCTCGTCAGCGGTCCGGCGCCCCACAGCAACCAGACGATCCCCGGATACCATGGCCACTGGAGACTCCAGGTCGGAGGATCCTCGAGCGTCCGCTATCGCTCGTCCATGCTCCACGGCTTCCACCTCGGAGGGATCCAGGTTCCGGACGGGAAGCCAGGACAGGGCTCGTACGGCCGACAAGCCGGCTCCAGGAGGCAGTGCCCCACCTTCAACCTCAGCAAGCTGCGCGGCATCGCGCACGGAGAACGGGCCAATGGATGTCCTCCGAAGCGACCGCAGGTGAGCGTGACAACCAAGCTGGTGCCCGAGATCCCTGGCGAGGGCCCGCACGTACGTTCCCGTGGACACTTCCACCTCGAACTCAATCTCGGGCAGCTCGATCCCCGTAGCGGTGATGCGGTGGATCCAAACGGTCCGCGGTGCGAGGCTCACGGATTCACCTGCCCTGGCGGAATCGTACGCCCGACGTCCGCCGACCTTCTTCGCAGAGTACGCCGGCGGCACTTGCGCTTGCTCACCGCTGAGCCGATCGAGCGCCCGCTCTACGTCCTCTCTCGCGAGCGTCTTCCACCCGTCCGACATCGTCGTCGCCTTCCCTGTCAGATCATCGGTATCCGTGCCGACACCGAGCTCGGCGACAGCGGAATAAGTCTTGGACAAGGAGTGAAAGTACTCGACCAGCCGCGTGGCTCGTCCGACGCACAGGATGAGAAGGCCGGTGGCGAACGGATCCAGCGTGCCGGTATGGCCGATCCGCCGGACTCCCAGAGCCCTGCGAACCGCCTGCACTACATCGTGCGACGTAGGTCCCGCAGGCTTGTCCACGAGGAGGACCGACGGAAGGTCAATTCTCTTCGTCATCGTGCTCGCGCTGACCCAGGGCCTCCTCGAGCAGATCCTCGATTCGCTGCACGTGCTCGAGCGAGCGGTCAGCGTGAAACCGAAAGTCCGGTATGCGTCGAATGTGAAGGTCGCGGCCGAGGCGCCTGCGGATGAACCCCTCCGCGCTCTCGAGACCCGCGATCGCATCCTCCAGCGGCACATCGTTCGTGAGCGTCCGTACATACACATCCGCGTACGACAGATCCTGCGTCACGTCCACGCGCGTTACGGTCACCGCCGCAACCCTCGGATCTTTGATCTCCGTATGCAGCAGGCGCGCCAACTCCTCTCGGAGAAGCTGGTTCAGACGGACGGTTCTTCGGTTAGGCGACATAACAGCTCGCTGATTGGGATCTCTGCCCTTCACCGACTGGCGCGAGGATTAGAAGATCTCCGACTCGGTCTCGAGGATATACACCCTGGGGTCAGAAGCGATCAGTGCGTCGGCCCGGTCGAGGATGGTCCGAGCGAGGGTTGCGTCCGATGACACGAACGCAATGCTGACCTCGGCCCTCTGCGGATCCTCCTGGAAACTGGTCTCCGCGGCAGAGACCTTCAACCGCGCTCGGGCACGGTCCCGCATGCCGTGCACGATTCGGCGCTTGTCCTTGAGCGACCGACAGTCAGGAATCCGGAGAACCCACCGGGCCCGGCCGTACACGGCAGTCAACGCGTAACCCTGCGGCCTCAGGAAGCCTGGCCGCTCTCGGCCAGCGTACGCGCGATTTGCTCCACCCGGAAGCACTCGATGACGTCACCCACCTTGATGTCGTTGAAGCCCTCGATCGCAATTCCGCACTCGTAGCCGTCACGCACTTCCCGGACGTCGTCCTTGAAGCGCCGCAGGCTACCGATGCTTCCTTCGTACACCTGCACGTAGTCCCTGAGCAGCCGGACCTGGACGTTTCGTTGAATCGTGCCTGAGGTGACGTAGCAACCCGCCACGGTTCCCGCCTTCGGGACCTTGAACGTCTCCCTCACCTCAGCGCTGCCCACCAGGACCTCCCGCTCCTCCGGCCGCAGCAACCCTTCGAGAGCCAGCTTGACGTCTTCAACCGCCTCGTAGATCACCCTGTACAGCCTGATCTCCACGCCCTCACGCTCCGCGACGTCCCGCGCCTTCGCATCGGGGCGGACGTGGAAGCCGATGACCGTTGCCTGGGTCGTGGAGGCGAGCAGGATGTCCGACTCGTTGATCGCGCCGACCCCCCGGTGCAGGACATCTACGGCCACTTCGGAGGTATCGAGGCGCTCCAGCGAGTCCGCCAATGCCTGCAGCGATCCGTCCGTATCACCCTTGATGACTATGTTGAGGGTGCCCTGACCCTGCTCCTGAACGGCGGCGAAGACATCCTCCAGGCGAGTCCCCTTCTGCCTCCGCCGAATGTCCTTCTCGCGCTCGAGCTGCTGCCGGCGTCCGACGATCTCGCGAACCCGGGACGCTTCCATTTCGACGAGGCGGTCTCCCGCCTGGGGAACTCCCTCGAGACCCAGGATTCGAACCGGTATCGATGGCCCGGCCTTGTCGACCGTGTTGCCGCGCTCGTCGAGTAACGCGCGAACACGACCGCCCTGCAGACCGCAGATGAAGTTGTCTCCAACGTTGAGCTCGCCGCTCTGCACCAGGACCGTGGCCACCGGCCCCATCCCCTTGTCCAACTCCGCCTCGATGACCGTCCCGCGCGCCATGCCGGTCGGCACTGCATTCAGATCGAGCATTTCGGCCAGGAGAAGGACCTTCTCGAGCAGGTCATCGACTCCGTGTCCGGTCTTGGCCGAAACCTCCGCGGAAAGGATGTCTCCCCCGAACTCCTCGAGGATGACTTCCTGTGACAGCAGGTCCTGCTTGACCTTGGCCACGTTGGCCGTCGGCAGGTCCACCTTGTTGATCGCGACGATGATCGGCACGCCCGCGTTCCGCGCATGGCTGATCGCCTCGACCGTCTGGGGCATCACGGCATCGTCCGCGGCCACCACGAGGATCACGAGATCGGTGACCTCGGCCCCGCGAGCCCGCATGGCGGTGAAGGCCTCGTGGCCCGGCGTATCCAGGAAAGTCATCGCGTAATCGTCCTGGACCACGAGGTGATACGCGCCGATGTGCTGCGTGATGCCGCCAGCCTCCCCCGCAATGACGTTAGTCTCCCGGATGTGGTCCAGCAGGGACGTCTTGCCGTGGTCGACATGGCCCATGACCGTCACTACCGGCGCACGCGGCGCCAGCTCACCCTCATCCTCGGCTTCCTGCTGGAGCTCCACGAGATCCGACTCGTAAGCCTCTTCCCGTGCGGCTTCGAAACCGAACTCCTCGCAGATGAGCTCGATCTGATCGAAATCCAGCCGCTGGTTGATGGTAACCATCAGACCGAGGTTCTTGAATGCCGAGGTAATGATCTCCTGCGGCGTCACTTCAATGAGGTCGGCCAGCTCGGCGATCGTGAGGAACTCGTTGACCCGCACAAGGGTCTTCTCGGCTTCCGCCTCCGCTTCGCGAGCCTCCTGCTCCACTTCCTGCTGCGTCGGCGCGGTGTCACGTCGCCTGCTCCGCTGAGTACCACCGCCCATCGCGGCGAGCGTTTTCTTGACGCTTTCCTGCACGGCGTCCTGGTCCACCCGACGGCGCCGCTTCCGATCCCGTTTGCCACGCTTCCGACCGTCGGCCGTGTAGCCCTCGGCCTTGATCTGTACGCTGCCACCCGGGCCCGCCGATGCGGCAGGAGCAGCGGGGGCGGCTGAAGGTTCTGGTTTCGCGGACGACTTCTGTGTGGTTACGAGGCCTTTGCGGACCGGTTTGGGCTTGACGGTACGCTTGCGGGCGGCCGACGCGGGCTCCTCGTCCTGCGGGACGTCAACCGCCGCCGCGCCCTCCACCGCATCCACTTCCTCGACAGCGCTCTCATCGGCCTCAGCGACCAATTCGGTTTCAACCTCACCCACCACCTCGACGGCCTGCGGCTCCCCGACTCCATCGAGATCTTCCATCACCATGCCCGCCGGCTCGCCGTCCTCCTCCGAGAGGGATTCAGCCACGGACTCCGTCACTTCCGAGTCCGACTCAGCCAACGCCGTGACGAAGTCTGCGACCTCTACCTCGAGGGACTCCTCGTCAGATTCGACCTGGTCCGTCACTTCCGGCGCTTCGACCTCGGCCGCCACCGGCTCGGTCTGCCGCCGACGGCGACGCCGCCGCGTCCCCATCTCGCTGTCGGGCGCCGCATGCGCACCCGTCCGCCGCTCTCGCTCGAGCCGGGCGTGAAGCCTCGCGATCTGATCCTCTGTCACGGTGGACATGTGACTGCGCACGCGCACGTCCATCTCGTGCAGCATGTGAATCAGCTGCTTGCTGTCTACTCCCAGGTCTCCGGCTACTTCATAGACGCGGAATGTCGGCAACGCCCGTCCTCCTTCGTGTACCTTCCGTCACTCTCTATCCGTCTTCCCGTCGCCGGACTACGCCGGCTCCGAGGATGCGTTCACCGTCCCACTGCCCTGCTGCACCACCGCGATCTTGAGCCCGAGGCCCCGGTCACGGATTCCGACAACAACCGTCTCACTCCTTCCTACTGCCCGTCCGAGAACGGCCCTCGTACCGCACGTAACCGTGCTCACGTTCGGGTCGCTCAGGAGTCCGGAGAGCCGCTTCCTGGCATTCTCCGTCGCATCGCCCGCCACCACGACGGCGCTCAACTCCCCCCGACGACCCGCCACTCGCACTGCGTCGGTGCCGACCACGGCGTGACCTGCCCGCCGCGCCAATCCGATGAGCTGCAACACTCTCCGGTCCGCACTCCCGCCGGCTCCCATCTGTCCCGGTTCGGGCACCGTCTCACTCCTTCGACTCGTCCGTCTCCTCTGTTGGCTCGACACCCGATTCCTGATCGGCTACCGCGGCACCGACCGGCTCGCCGTCCTCTGCGGTTGTATCGCTCACCGGCTCATCCTCGGCGTCCTCCACAGCTGTATCGCTCACTGCCTCATCGGCGGCGTCCGCCACGCCGTCCTCCGTAGATGCGGAGTCCTCAGACTCGGCGTCCTCATCCTGCGACTGCTGCGGCGCCGCGGAGGCGGCCTTGGCTGCCCCGGCGGGAGGTGCGTCCTCCAATGCCTCGTCCTCCACCGTCAGCTCATCGATTAACGCGAGAAGCAGAGCCGCGTCCTCGTCCCCGATACCGGGAACCTTGACGAAGTCCTCCCGATCCATATCCAGCACGTCGAAGAACGTGTTGATGCCTGCGGCCTGGAGAGCCGCCAGGACCGTCGGCTGGATGTCCTCGAGCTCCGACAGAGGAAAGTCGGAGACCTCATACTCATCATCGCCACCGAACAGGCTCGACTCCGCATTGCGGGACAGCCAGTCCCGACTCGAATACAGGTCGATCTGCCACCCGATCAGCTGTGCGGCCAGGCGCACATTCTGCCCGTTTCTCCCGATCGCCAGAGACAACTGCTCCTCATCGACGATGGCCGTCATGACGTGGCGCTCGGAATCCGAAATCACCTTGGAGACCTTGGCCGGGGCCAGTGCTCTTCTCGCGAAAATTTCGGGATCCGGGTGCCACGGCACGATGTCGATACGCTCGCCGGAGAGCTCCGACACCACGGCCTGAACGCGGGACCCCTTGAGGCCGACGCATGCGCCTACAGGGTCCACCGAGTCGTCCCGGGAAGACACCGCCACCTTCGTACGACCACCCGCCTCCCGGACGATTTCCTTGATCTCGACGATCCCCTGATAGACCTCGGGGATCTCGATCGCGAACAGTGCCTTCACGAACAGCGGATCGGCGCGAGAGAGAATCAGGCGCGGCCCGCGTGGTGTCTCTTCAAGCTTGGAGAGGACCGCCCGGATCGTCTCTCCCTGCCGGAAGCGCTCCCTGGGGTTTTGCTCTCGCCATGGGATCACGGCTTCCGCTTCACGAACACGATTCAGCATGACCACGATCTTGCCTCGCTCGATCGCCTGCACTTCGCCGGACACGAGGTCCCCGACCATGCCGCTGAACTCCTCGCGAATGCGGTCCCGCTCTCCCTCGCGAACGCGCTGAATGATCCTCTGCTTGGCTGCCATGACTGCGTTGCGGCCGAATTCGGAGAACTCCACCGGAATCTCCAGCAGATCTCCCACCTGGAATTCCGAATCATCCCAGCGGGCCTCCTCGACGGAGATCTCGCGCGCCGGATCTTCGACCTTCTCCACGACCTCCTTCAGGACGACGATCTTGATATCCCCCTCGGGGAGAATCTCGATCTCCGCCTCCACGGGCCCTCCGAATCGACGCGCCAGGGCGGCATGAATGCCGTCCCTGATCAGGTCATGCAACTCTGCATCTGACAGCGACTTATTAGCTGCCATCACACGAAAGGCTTCAACGACCGGAATCTGATCGCTCATGTGCGGTCTCAATCCTCCTGCGCCCTCAGGACTCATCCCCGAACTCGAAAACCAGCGTCGCCTTCGCGACCTCCGACAGAGCCACCTTAAGTCGCTCGCCGGCCACATCCAGCACCACCTCTTCAGCCCCAGGCTGCACTGCCTCCAGTCCTATGAGCCGCCCTACCACTTGCCGGCTCCCACCGGCGATGGCTCCGAATCCTCTGATCCGGACCTTCTCTCCCGCGAACCGCGCATAGTCTCGCGGTTTCGTCAGCGGCCGCTCGACGCCCGGCGACGACACCTCCAGGCCCCAGTCCTGTTCGCCCGAACCCCTCTGCTCGAGGAACTCGCGCACCGCACGACTGATCGCCTGGCAGTCGTCGACCGTCACGCTGGATCGACCGGGCCGACTGTCCGGTCGATCCACCCTCAGACGAAGCAGGGGGCGTCGTCGCCCCCCACCGCGCTCCACCGTGACCAGCTCAAAGCCGATGCCGGCCAGGAGCTCGTCCAAGCCTTGCTCAAGGCTCTGCTCCATATGGACAAGCCACCTTCCACCTGCACACGGGTTCGCGAGCGACCCGCAACAAAAAAGTGGGGCCGATAAGGGTTCCCCACTTCAAGAATCTAACTGAGTCGCCCGGTCGGCCAGCGCCGGACGACTATCTACGGCCGCAAACATAGCAACGCGACGCCGTTATCGCAAATCCCGGGAACCGTCCGCGGGCACAGGTGCCGACCCGGAGTCGCCGACTCGCCCGATGAATGCAGCCATGCGGCCCGCCCTCCCTCCCTGGCCCCGGTGCGAGTGCAATCGTACAGGCCCGCATCGGGTACACCAGGCGGAGCGTGACACGCTCGCGGCAGGCACGCCAGCGTGCGTGGCTCGGCTCGCTAACTCGGCCCGCAGGTCGAGAGTGCTCCGGTCTCCTCCATCGTATCCGAAGACGCCGAGAACAGCCGCACCGACCTCGTAACAGTCCCCGCAGATCGACGGGCCCAGGTGTACGAGCAGGTCGCCGGCCCCAACGCCGTACGCGGTGACGGTTCTCTCGATTGCGCGTTCGAGAATCCCCGCTGCCGCTCCGCGCCAGCCGGCGTGGAGGATGGCGATCCCATCCCCCCCGCGTCGTGCGACATACACCGGCACACAATCTGCCGTGGTAACGACCAGGAGAATGCCAGGCGCTACCGTCAGGAGACCGTCGGCCTCCCCACCAACGCGCACGCCCCCTGCCGACGACAGCCCCACCTCCAAGATCCGACTTCCGTGCACTTGTCTCGCCACCGCGATCGACTCCATGCCGAGCAAGCGAGCCAGTGCCACGTAGCGTCGGGTTACGTTTCCCGTCGTACCCCCTGTCACGAGCCCTAAGTCGAAGTTCGACTCAGCCCCGTCCCCATCGGCAACGCCCGTGATCCCCGCGACGATCCCCGAACCCAAGCGTTCCCATTCGTTGAACCGATGAACCGGGAATCCATCCGGCGACGAGCCGCGCCTGCCGTTCAGCGGTCCTCCTCCACCCGATCGATCCTGCCACCGAGTGCACGCAGTCGCTCGTCGATACGCTCGTAGCCTCGTTCGATCTGCCCGATGTTGTAAATTCGGCTGACTCCGTCCGCTGCGAGCGCCGCGATCAAGAGCGCCATCCCGGCCCTGATATCGGGGCTTTCAACGGTGGTTCCACGCAGCCTCGAGGGCCCCACGACAACGGCCCTGTGCGGATCGCACAGGACGATCCTCCCGCCCATGGCGATCACCTTGTCGGCAAAGTACATCCGGGACTCGAACATCTTCTCGTGGATCAGGATCGTCCCCCGACACCGGGTTGCCACCACCAAAGCGATCGACATCAGGTCGGCCGGAAACGCCGGCCAGGGACCATCGCCGAGCGATGGAACCTGGTCGCCTATGTCCGGCTGTACCTCCAACGACTGGTCCGATGGGACGTGCAGATGGCCGTCCCTGAGGTCGCAGTGTATTCCAAGGCGCTCGAAGCCGATCCGCAGGGGATCCATGTGGGCAGAGTCAACGTCCTCGATCACGACTTCCGAACCGGTGATCGCAGCCAGGCCGACGATGCTTCCGATCTCGATGTGGTCCGCTCCGATCCTGTGCCGGGTTCCCCCCAGCCGCTCGACCCCATGGATGGTCAGGTCATGTGTCCCGACGCCATGGATCACGGCACCCATCGAGACCAGGAACGCGCACAGATCCTGCACGTGAGGCTCCGCCGCCGCGTTCCTGAGCCGGGTCGTACCCTCCGCCGTCACGGCGGCGAGGATGGCGTTCTCAGTACCCGTGACGGACGGCTCGTCCAGGAAGATGTCGGCGCCCCGAAGACGGCGGGCCCTCAGCTCGTACCGGTCCCCGACCTCCACCTCGGCACCCAGCTTCCCGAGCGCCAGGAAGTGAGTGTCGAGTCTGCGGCGCCCGATCACATCCCCACCCGGGGGAGGCAGGACCAGCGAGCCGAACCGTGCGAGCAGCGGACCGGCGAGGAGAATCGACGCCCGGATGCGCCGTGACAAGTCGGGATCCAGATCCCCACCGTGCACACCTCGCGGGTCCACAACCACACGTCCGCCCCCCTGCCAGTCGACGGCAGCTCCCAGGCTCGTCAAGAGGTCGATCATCGTATGAACGTCCCTGATGTCAGGCACGTTCTCCAGAGTGACCAGCTCGTCCGCGAGGAGGGATCCGGCCAGAATCGGCAACGCCGCATTCTTGTTCCCGGCGGGCTTGAACCGGCCGCTGAGCTTGGCCGGCCCCTCGATCCGATAGTGCATTCGTCGCTCCTGCTATCCTTACCACATCAGGGCCCGATCGGCCTCGGCGCGCCAAGTTAGACCTCCGCCGTGCACCGCGGCAACGCAGGCTCGGGCCTTCTTGACAGGTTTTTGGACGGGCCTCTATGCTTTAGATGATCAGCTGGTGTGCCGGACCCGGCGACACAGCACATTCCGTGGGGAGCCGAGCAGATGACGCTCACCGAATACCTATCGGATGACCGGGTCGTAACGGACGTTCGCAACGACGATGTCCGGGGCATCCTGCAGCAACTCATCGACCCTCTCATCCGAAGTGGATCGCTCGACAATCCCCAGGTCGTGATCGCAGCGCTTCTGGCCAGGGAGAAGGTCCTCAGCACTGGGATCGGCCACGGCATCGCGGTTCCACACGCGATCAGTGCGGCGATCCCCGAACCGCAGGTCCTCCTGGGGATCAGCCCGGACGGTGCCGACTACGGATCGATGGACGGTGAGCCGGTACGCGTGTTCTTCGTTCTCCTTTCGCCTCCTGATCGGGCGAGTCACCATACTCGGTTGCTGGCGCGGATCGCCCGGCTGTGCAGAGATTCCGCCTTCGTGGACGGGCTGGTCGCGTGCACGGAAGCGGGCGCAGCGGTGGAATACATCAACGAATATGAGAGAACCCACGCCTGAGATGCCAAGCGCATGGAAATGTTGATCGCTGTGATTGACGAACCGGACCACACCGAGGAAATCCTCGCGGGTTTCCTGGAGCTCGGGATAACGGGCGCCACTCTGATTGGATCCGAGGGCATGGGCCGAGTGCTCAGCCAGGACGGCCCCGTATTCGCGGGCCTTCAGAGCCTGATCTCCCACTCCAGGCCACGGAACCAGACGCTGTTCAGCGTGATCGAGGATCCTGCCAAAGTCGACCAGGCCATCGAGCTGATCGAGAGCGTGTGTGGCCGCTTCACCTCCCCATCAACCGGAATCGTCTTTACCGTGCCCGTGAACCGCGTGGTGGGCCTCGCGACGCGATGGGGGGGGGCTGGAGACTGATCGATCCCTGACGAGACCGGCATGGCCCGCATCCTGCGGCTACTCCGTTCGGACAAGTTGTCCGGAAAGGAGTTTAGACCCATCTTTCTCGGAGTGTCTCCCTCATGGAAACGGGAGGATAGTTGAGCTTCTACGAGATTCTGGTCTTCATATCGTTGATCCTGTGGATCGCGCTGAGCCTCGTCGCGATCGTGAGCATGCTCGTCCTGCTGCCGCGAAGTCTGGCCGCATTGCGTCAGTTCCAGGAATCGCACGAGGAGTTCCTGAAGAAAGCGTTCCCTATTCTGGATCAGTCGAGACAGCTGCTCGATCAGGTGGGAACCGTGGCAACCTCTCTGGCCGATGACGTGGAGCGGATCGACCGCACTGTCATTCGCGCTACGAGCTCGGTGGAGGGAATGGTAGAACTGGCCGAAGAGCGCGTATCCGAGATCAACGCACTGCTCGAGGTGGCCGTCGAGGAAGCGGAGGAAACGTTCTTCTCGACCGCCGCCATCATGCGAGCCCTGCGTCTCGGCGCGCGGTCCAGGAAGCGCCGCAAACTATCCCGAGGGGAGCGCAGGCGTACGGGTTGAGCGGTCGAGCACTTATCGGAAGCGTCGTTCTAGCCGGAGCGCTGCTGCTCCTCGTCCCTGACTCCGCCTTCGCGTGGGGGCCAGCCACGCACACCCAGATCGGACTCGAGGTACTGCAATCCCTCAATCTCTTCCCTCCCTCGATCGCGGCGGTGCTGGCCCGGCATCCGATCGAGTTTCTATATGGCAGCCTGGCCGCGGACATCTCGATGGCGAAGAAGTACGCACCGGTCGGACGTCATTGCCATCACTGGCACGTCGCGCGGGAGATCTACCGGACGGCCGGGGATGACGGCCCGCTCAAATCGGCCATGACCGGCTACCTGTGCCACCTGGCCGCGGACGTGCTGGCTCACAACACGTTCGTTCCCCGGATGCTGACGTTAACTTCCTCGACACGTGCGCTCGGGCATTCCTATTGGGAACATCGCATGGACGTGGATGTCGGTGCCGAGTACGCCCAGCTCGCCCGCTGGATCGTCACACGCTTCGATCACTCCCGCACGGACGAGCTCTTCCACAGGGTGCTTTCGAGCACTCTCTTCAGCTTCTCGACCAATCGACGGATATTCCGAGGGATGATCCGTATCTCCGGAAATGAGAGTTGGCATTCGATTTTCGATACAGTCATCGACAACTCGCGCTGGGACCTGGATCCCACACAGGTCGTGCACTATCAGCGCTACGGCTTCGAGATGGTGGCCGATTTTCTGCTCCGCGACGAGTTGTCGCGTGCCTCAGCGGAAGACCCTATCGGCGACGCGAGCCTTGCGGAAGCAAAGAAGATCAGGCGGAGGGCTCTCCTGGCCGGAGGGTGGCAAAGCCGCGACGCGATCCGGTCCACGGCCGATCACCACTTCCCCCTGCCGACAGGGGTCACCCGGCTGTGGGAGGAACGGGGCGCTACGGCTGGCACAGCGCTCGAATCGGTCGAGCGTGCGGTTCGCGACACCGGAGCCACTCCACCCTCCGAGCTGGACACGATCTTCGGCTGAGGCTCACGACCGGAGCACCTTGAGCGTTTCATTCACTGCCCCTCCTCGAAGTCGTCGTGGATCAGCAGGGTCGCAGACCGGCGTGTGCGACCATCACTTTCCTGCGCACGCCGTCGTCGAACTCGATCTCGGCCCGCGTCAGCCTCCCCTCCCCCGAGACGGACAGGATCAGGCCATCGCCGAACCGCGGGTGCACCACCTTCGCACCGACCTCCAGTCTCAGATCCTCCTGGGAATCCGAGTAGTCGTACCGTAGAGTGCCCTTCCCTTCGGCCGGGGCCTGGCGCTTGGCGCCGCGATGCCAGTCGAACGACGTGGCGCCCGTCTCCGACCAACCCGCTCCACTGGATACCCCACGACTCGGACTTCCAAATCCCCCCTCCACGGCCGGGGTTTTTCTCGAGGTGCCGTGTCTTCGGCCTCGGACGGTGACGCCCCACCGGCGAGTCCCTCCTCCCGGCGCGCGGTAGTCGACGGGACCCTCGGGCAGCTCGGCCAGGAACGACGATGGTGCCGAGCGCATTTCGCTGCCGTAGCGCCAGCGCCGATCGGCGTGCGAAATAAACAGCCTGTCTGCTGCCCGCGTCACGCCGACGTAGAACAGCCGCCGCTCCTCCTCCAGCTCCGCACGACTCTCCATGGCACGGGCGAGTGGAAACAGCCCGTCCTCCAGCCCGACGAGAAACACTATGGGAAACTCGAGCCCCTTGGCGTTGTGCATGGTCATGAGAGTTACGCCGGGCTCGCCCTCGTCGTAATCGTCGATATCGGCGTGCAGCGCCGACGATTGCAGGTACAGATCGAGCTCGCTGGACTCCCCGGTGGCATCGTCGACTTCCGCCGGATCGAACGTGGCCGCGGCCGCCAGCAGTTCCGTGACGTTCGCGATTCGATCCGCCCCATCCTCCTCCGTCTCCAGTGCCGCGACCATTCCGAAACTCCGGATGCACTCCTGGATCACTTCCTCGGTCGTACCCTCACGAGAGAGCTCCGACAACGCGCTCACTCCAGCAGCGAAATCCTCCAGTGCCCTGCCGCCCGCGGGCGGCACGCCGGGGAGTCCTGTCCCGAGTTCCGCAGCCGCGAGCAGGCTGATCGACCGGTCGGCCGCAGCCGCACGGAGCCGGTCCAGCGTCACGCCGCCCACGCCACGCCGGGGCCAGGACACGGCGCGAGCAAACGCGGCTTCGTCCGCGGGATTCACGGCCAACTGCAAATAGGACAGAACGTCCTTGATCTCCCGCCGCTCGTAGAACCGGACGCCACCTACGATTCGATACGGTATGCGTGCACGCCGCAATGCGTCCTCGAACGGCCTCGACTGAGCGTTGGTCCGGTACAGAACGACGTGATCCTCCGGCCCCGTGCCTGGTCCCGCCCCCTCTATCTCTCCGACCACCCACATCGCCTCGGCGCGCTCGTCCGCCAGGCGAATGACTTGAACCGGATCTCCAGCCGGACGCGCGGTCCGCAGGGTCTTCTCCTTCCGGTCCCGGTTGTTCGAGATCACCGCGTTGGCAACCTCCAGGATGGAGAGACTGGACCGGTAGTTCTCCTCGAGCCGGACGACCTCGGCTCCCGGAAAATCACGCTCGAAGTCGAGGATGTTCCTGATGTCGGCGCCCCGCCACCCGTAAATCGACTGGTCGTCATCACCTACCACGCAGATGTTCCCGTGCTCCTGGGCGAGTCGCTTGACGATGCGGTACTGCGCGTGGTTCGTGTCCTGGTACTCGTCGACGAGCACGTGCCGGAAACGCGACGCATATCGATCCCCGACCTCGGGTACCCCCTCCAGGAGGCGCGCCACGTTGGCCAGAAGATCATCGAAATCATAGGCGTTCGATCGGGCGAGGATCCGCTCATATGCCGGGTAGACCCGGGCCGTAGCCTTGGCTGCGAGGTCGAACGCAGAGGCGGAGTACTCGTCCGGGGATACGAGCGCATTCTTAGCGTCCGAGATGCGCGCGCGCAGCAGGTTCGGCGACCAGCGTTGCGGGTCGACGTCCGCCTCTTCCATCGCGCGTTTGATCGACCGGAGCGAGTCGTCTTCCGAATAGATCGTGAAGTTCGCTCCACGCTCAAGATGCGAGCCTTCGCGTCGCAGCAGGCGCGCGGCGATCGAGTGGAACGTCCCGATCCACAACCCCCGCGGCTCCTCACCCATGAGCCCCGCAATGCGCTCACGCATCATCCCTGCCGCCTTGTTCGTGAACGTGACGGCCAGGATGCGCTCGGGTCGCTCGCCCACCTCGAGGACAAGGCGGGCGACCCTCGCCGTAAGAACCCTCGTCTTGCCCGAGCCGGCCCCGGCCAGGACGAGAAGGGGACCGTCGCCGTACTCTACGGCGTGCCTCTGCTCCGGGTTGAGAGCCAGACCAGTCAAGCGTCCGGACCCGCGAGCGGAAGAGAGATGGCGAAGCTCGTCCCCACGTCGGTGGATTCCAGCGTGATCGAGCCCTTGTGAGCGCTTACGAAGATCCGCCGAACCAGAGAGAGCCCGACGCCCCACCCGCCCTGCTTCGTCGTGACTCCCACGTCGAACAGGCGCCCACGGAGCGCGGGGTCGACCCCCGGGCCATCGTCGGCGAAGCGCAGCCGAGCCATTCCGTCTTCCGCGCCTTGCCACGTCACGCTGATCACCCCGTCGCGGCCGGCAAGCGAGTCCAGAGCATTCTTGAACAGATTCTCGAAGGCCCACTCGAGGAGCGTCTCGTTACCCAGTACCGGCGGCGCGTCCTCCGGAACCTTGGTCACGAGGCTCACGTGCTCGCGCATGGACGGTGTCCGCGCACGGAAATATCTCCCGAGCCGGTCGACCACCTCGTACAGCGACACGGGGCGGAACGCGGTTTTCCTCCCGATCAGCTCGAAACGCCGCGACACCTTCTCCAGACGCCGGACGTCGTCCTCCATCTCCTCGAGCACGCCGATTCCGTCGGGTCGCAGGGCCTCTGGCGGGGCCGTGTCCTCGAGCAGCTCGAGCCAGCCGACCAGGGAGCTCAGCGGCGTGCCCATCTGGTGCGCGGATTCCCTGGCCATTGCTGTCCAGATCCGTTCCCTCTCGCTCCGGGAGGAAGTGCGAATCATCCAGACGCCGGTGCCCACCACGCCGAGGAGCAACATGGCCTGCAGCCACGGAATCCAACGCAGCCGCCGCAAGTAGAGAGGCACACCGTAGTGCACTACGAAATTCCGGTCGGTGTCTACCAGCGGAGGATTCTCCGCATCCAGGCTCTCCACATAGCGGCGCACACGCTCCACGTGATCGGGATCGTCGAGCTTCGCCTCGAAGGGGAGGTTGCGGGTCAGGGTCGGGGAGCCCTCCATGTCCGTCTGCACGACCGGAATTCCCAGGTCGTACAGCTGAAGTAGGAGCTTGAACTCGGATTCCGCGGTCATGCCTTCCGGAGACGCGACGGCCTGCACCACCTGGAAGTAGATGTGGCTGAACACAGCTGCGTTGGCCCGCATCTCCTGCGACAGCTGCCAGGTGTAGGCGAGATAGGATATCAGGACCGCAGAGAATGCGGCGACGATGCCGATCGGTACCAGTCGCCGGATCACGAAACCGTAAGTTTCTCCTGTCGCACTCGGTCGCGCAGCGCCTCGGGGACGATCACGCTGCCGTCCTCCTGCTGGTTATTTTCGAGCACGGCCGCCAGGATTCTCGCCAGCGCGACGCCCGACCCGTTGAGCGTATGCACGAACGAGGGCTTCGCAGTCCCGTCCGCTCGATACCGGATGTCGGCTCGCCTCGCCTGGTAGTCGGTGTAACAAGAGCAACTCGACACTTCCAACCACCGGCCCACGCCCGCCGACCACACCTCGAGATCGTACGTGATCGCGTTGGCGAATCCGAGGTCGCCGGCCGGAAGGAGAATTCGGCGATACGGAAGCTCCAGCTTCTCGAGCACGGTCTCCGCGTGACGCGTGAGCACCTCGAGCTCGTCCCCGGAGGCCTCCGGCTCCGTAAACCGCACGAGCTCCACCTTGTCGAACTGGTGCACCCGCAGGAGTCCGCGAGTGTCGCGACCCGCCGCCCCTGCCTCCCGACGGAAGCAAGGAGTATACGCGACATAGGCTATCGGAAGCTCACGTCCGTCGAGAATCTCACCGCGATGAAGGTTCGTAAGTGGGACCTCGGCAGTCGGTATGAGAAACAGGTCGTCCGGCTCCGTCCGATACTGGTCCTCTTCGAACTTCGGAAGCTGCCCCGTCCCGACCAGGCAATCGCGATTCGTGAGAAACGGAGGCGCTACCTCCGTGTATCCGTGCTCTCGCGTATGGAGGTCCAGCATGAAATCGATGAGGGCCCGGTTGAGCCGGGCGCCCGCGCCCATCAGGAGAGGAAACCCGGACCCGGCGATGCGAGCCCCTCGCTCGAGGTCGAGCAGGCCAAGGTCCGACCCCAGGTCCCAGTGAGTCCGCGCCTCGAAGTCCATGGCACGAGGGGTGCCCCACTCGTGGACGACCTCGAATTCGCCTTCCCCTCCCGCCGGGACCCGCTCATCGGGAATATTGGGGATGCTAAGGAGCTCGCCACGGAGGGCGTCCTCGATCTCCTGAAGACCACCGTCCAGACCGCGGATATGGTCCGCGACCGTCTGCATATCGGCGATCAGCTCCGACGCGTCCGCGCCGTCCCGCTTCCGGTCCCCGATCTCGTGGGACACCTCGTTACGACGCGCCTTGAGTACCTCGACTTCGGCGATAATGTCCCGTCGCCGAGCGTCGAGCGCCAGGGCCCTATCCAGCGCCTCGAGGACGCTCGGATCACCGCGGCGGGCCAGACGCTCCCGGACTTCGTCCGCCCCGGCACGGAACGTCCGGAGGTCGAGCACCTACTCCTCGGCCCCCGGCACCAGCGTTCGCTTCTCGCAGTTCGGATTCACCAGGTGTATGAACGAGATCGTCCCTTCCATCGGGTCGATCGCCTGGATCTCCACCTTGGCAAACCTCCTGCAGCGAAGGTTGCCGAACGCGGGGTCGCGTCGGCTCTGAACAGCAAATACATCGCCCACTGCGACCGGCAGGGAATCCAGGTTCGTGTACCCGTTCTCCGGGGCCTCACGCAGCGCGTCGAACGTCTGCAAGACCTTCTGCAGGCCCGCGTCCAGGTCCTCACCCGTGATCGCGCCACGCGGCCACAACACGGCGCTGCCATCCTCCTGGATCTGGAACAGGAAATCCCAGCCGGAGAACTGATCGGTCCGTACCGACCCGCCCGTGATCACATCGAATGCTGACGGGTCGGCGACCGCACCAGCAGACACGTCCACCAGCGTGGCCTCTCCCGGCTCGTCCGGAATGGGAATCAGGGTCGGCTCCAACGAGTTGCTACAGGCGGTCAGCCCGAAAAGGGTCACGGCCATCGCGACCCCCATATATCGATTCAAAGACAAGAGATCTGCTCCTCCAAGGGTTGCTCCTCCCCGGCAAGATAGCAGAGTTTCTCCCCGGCGCGAGGTCCAGTACCTTGCATCTCATGGCCAGATTACTCGCGTCGGCACTCGCTGTTCCCGATTCCGCCAGGGCAGCCCGGAGTACCAGATGACACTGACTCATTCGTGCTTTGTCGTCGTGCTGGCAGGCGGCGAGGGGAGCCGCTTCTGGCCCGCGTCGAGGCCGGAGCGTCCGAAGCAGCTTCTCCCGCTCGGAAGCGACCATCCCCTGATCGAGGACACACTCGTCCGCGCAGATGCTCTCGTGGGTCCGGAACGTGTCCGGGTGATCGCGAGCGCGCCTCTCGTTGACCCGCTGTGCGCGGCGGCCCCGGGCCTTGACGCGACCAGCTTCCTCGTCGAGCCCACGGCGCGCAACACGGGCCCGGCGCTCACGTGGGCGGCGTTCGAGATCGAACGCGAGAGTCCGGGATCTCTGATGATCTCCCTGCACGCCGATCACGTCATACATCCGCTGGACGAATTCCTAGAGACGATCGGGCGAGCGGTGGAGGCAGCCGAGCGGGGATCCCTCGTCTGCATAGGTATCGAGCCCGATCGACCGGAAACGGGCTACGGATACGTTGAGGTCGGTGAGTCGACAGGTGACCGGACCTCGCGCGCCCTCCGGTTCGTCGAGAAGCCCGATCGGGCGACGGCAGAGGCATACCTGGCGAAGGGTGGCTTCCTCTGGAATTCAGGGATTTTCGTATGGCGTGCCGCCGCTCTGCTCGCGGCGATCCGAGACCTGGCCCCTGAGATCTCCGGTGCGCTACCGCTTCTCGAGTCCCACGGCCCGGAGGCCTTCTTCGCGGCCGTCGAGGCAGTGAGCATCGACGTATCCGTAATGGAGCGATCGCCGTCGGTCGAGGTGGTCCGAGCGAGTTTCTCGTGGGACGATGTGGGCTCGTGGAACGCCCTCGCCCGGACGCGAGAGGCGGACGAGCACGGCAATATCATCGTGGGCCCCGCTGCAGTGTTCGAAGCCGCGAATAACATCGTGTGGGCCGAAGACGGCGACGTGGTGCTGTTCGGCGTCGACGACCTCGTGGTCGTCCGATCCGGCAACCGGACGCTAGTCATGAGGCGTTCGTCGGCGCCCGATCTAAAGAGGCTCGTGGAGCGCCTGCGCGAGGGAGGCGAGTGACGTGAAACTATATCTGTTCGACGACCGAGTGGCCGACGATTGGCACCCGTATTCGCTCACGCGTCCCGTCTCAGAGCTCCTGTACGGCACACTGCTCTTGCGTGAGCGCCTCGAGCGATTCGCCGGCCGACCCGTAACGGCTCTACTGAGCCGCGCGTGGCTACAGCAGTTTCAGGAACCCGGAGCGCCCACAGCGTTCGCCCGCGATGAAGAGCTGCCCGAGGACGAGCGCCTTCTGCTGTCTTCGCGATTCGTTCCCGGGGCGCATGCACGGTTCGAGGGACGTGGAGACGCCCCCATCCTGCTCGTAACGGAGGATGAAATCGTCGGCTGCTACCTGCCGCAGGGACATCGCGGACCGGAACCCGGCTGGCTCGAGGCGCCTGGAGGTCCCGCTGGACCCGGAGACTGGGTCGAGAGGCAGGTCGATGGGGGGTGCGTGAACGCCGTCTGGCGACTCGTGGCCGAGAACCCGGGCCGGCTGGAGGCGGACCTGGCTGCCGAAGCGGCCTCTCGCGGAGGTATCGAGCAACTACCTCAAGGGACCTGGCGGCAGGGTGACGCGGCGCTGATGCTCGGCGCCGACGTCCGGGTCGAGCCCGGCGTCCTGTTCGACACCCGACACGGCCCCATTCGGCTGGCAGACGGCGTGGAGGTGCGGGCGGGCTCGCGCCTCGAGGGTCCCCTGCACGTGGGCCGCGACACGATCCTGCTCGGAGGGGCGATCGGGACTTCCAGCATCGGTCCCGTGTGCCGGCTGCGGGGAGAGATCGAGGAATCCGTGATCCTCGGGCAGTCGAACAAGGCGCATGACGGATTCCTGGGACACTCGTATGTCGGTCGGTGGGTGAACCTGGGGGCGATGACCACCAACAGCGACCTCAAGAACAACTACGGCCCGGTTCGCCTCGGCAGCCCCGCGGGCCCGGTCGAGACGGGTTTGACCAAGCTGGGGTGCCTGCTCGGCGATCACGTGAAGACGGCGATCGGGACCCGTATCAATACTGGAACCGTGGTCGGTGCCGGAGCCAACCTGTTCGGCGACTCGATTCCGCCGGCCTGGGTACGCCCATTTGCGTGGGGATCGGACCCGGCGGGACCCCTGTTCGAGCAAGTTCGCTTCCTGAGTCTCGCGAAGCGCGTTCTCGAGCGCCGTGGCGTGCAGTACGACGAGCAGACGGACGCCTGGTTGGCGGCATGCTGGGATGCTGGCACCGGGGAGGATGGCGTTTGAGGGTCGCCACACTGGGTAGCGGGAGCCGGGGCAACTCCGTGTTCATCGAATGCGGAGAGACCCGGTTCCTGGTGGACGCGGGATTCAGCGGAGCCGAGATCGCCCGGCGCCTGGCGGTGCTCGGAGTGGATCCCGGGTCGATTCAAGGAATCGTCGTCACCCACGAGCATCGCGATCACACGGCAGGAATCGGCATCGCCGCCCGCCGTTGGAAATGGCCTCTGTACATCACCCCCGCCACACAGCGCGCCTGTGCACCCCTTCTCCGCGGGGCGGAGACGATCCGTCACTACCGGGGCGAAGTGCCCTTCGATCTCGGAGAGGTCACGATTCACCCGGCGTCCACGTGCCATGACGCGGCGGATCCTGTCGCCCTGACGGTGACGGACACACAGAGCGGACTGAAGGTGGGCGTCGCGACCGACCTCGGGCGGGCGACCACATCGGTTAGAGTCGCGCTCTCCGGATGCCATTTCGTGGTACTGGAGTCGAACCACGACGAGATCATGCTTCGCGAGAGTCCGTACCCATGGTCGGTGAAGCAGCGGATCGGTGGAAGCCGCGGCCACCTGTCGAACCGGCTCGCCGCTGACCTGTCCGTCGACTTGCTCCACCCGGAGCTCGGAGGCTTCCTGCTGGCGCACCTCAGCGACGAATGCAACGAGCCCGAGGCGGCCAGGAACATGGCCCGCAAGCAACTGGAGCGGAAAGGTTTCCGGGGCGTAGTGGACGTCGCGCGACAGGAGCAGCCCTCGGCTCTATACGACGTAGCTTCCCTCGTGGATACCGTGCGAAACGGGGGGGCTCAGCTCGAGTTCTTCGGCCAGGTAGCGCGGCGGCCCGTGGCGCCCCGCTGAGTCTCCCCGATCAGATCCCCACCAGGCGCATGATGTCGTTCGCGAACACGAGCACCATCAGCCCCAACACGAACATCATGCCGACCTGCGTCAGACGCAGACGGCTCTCTACGCTCACGGGTCGCCCCCCACGCAACGCTTCAGCGAACAGGAACACGAGGTGCCCACCGTCCAGCACCGGTATAGGCAGCAGGTTGAGGACAGCGAGGTTCACGCTGATGATGGCCATGAAGTTCAGAAACGCCGAAAGCCCTTGCCGGGCGGCCGCCCCTGAGAGCTGACCGATCACGATCGGTCCACCGAGATCTCTGGCGGATTCACGCCCCGTCACGAGCCGTTTGAGGAACGTGAAGATCTCGAGTGTCCAGGCGCCGGTGCGGTGCCAGCCGGCAGCGACCGCCTCCGTCATGCTCAGGTCACGTGTGGCCCGGTCCAGCCAGGGACCCATGCCCACGCGACCGAATTCCACCGAGTCACGAGCAAACTCGACGTACACTACGTCCGGCTGCGGTGTCGCCTCGAGATCGACGCGTTCGGTCTCCCTCTGGACACGGAACGTAATCGGAACGGAGGGACGCATGCTCACATACTGCACCACTTCATCCCAGTTCTTGATCCGCCGTCCGTCGAGCTCGAGGATCACGTCGCCCCGCTGAAAACCAGCCTGCTCGGCAGGGCTGTCAGGAATCACATCTCCAACGATCGGGTCGATGATTCCCTCGGAGCCGGCGACGAACGTAAACGCGGCGAAGGCGAAGACGAAGTTCATCGTCACACCCGCCACGATGACCAGGAACCGGGCCCACCATGGCTTGGCGTCGAAATCGCGCGGAGAGGGTTGACGAGCAGGCGCTGCCTGGCCCTCGAGCGCGGCCGTTGCCTCCTCTCCCACCATTCCTTCCATCTTCACGTAGCCGCCCAGCGGAATTGCTGCAAGCACGTATTCCGTCTCACCGCGCTTGAACCCGGCGATCTTCGGTCCGAAACCGATCGAGAATCGGGACACCTCGATGTCCACTGCTTTGGCCGCCCAGAAGTGCCCTAACTCGTGGACGAGGATAAGGACGCCCAGGACGACGACAGTCGACAAGATGGTGATCAGCATTCGCTCAAGCCGCCAGATAAAAGGTGCGTTCGCTCACGGAAGCCTATCACCCCTCGCCAGCGATGGTGTTCCGACTCTCTGCGCCGCGCACACACGTGCCTCCGCGTCAACGTGGATCAGATTCTCCAGGCTGTCGATCGGAGATGACGGGATCGCTGACAGGGCGTGCTCGACCACGGTGGGGATGCCTGTGAACCCGATGCGATTCTCCAGGAACGCTGCCACAGCCACTTCGTTGGCCGCGTTGTAGACGGCTGGTGCCGTGCCACCGACGCGGCCGGCCTCGACACCGAGGTCGAACATTGGGAAGTCCTCGTGACGCAGGCGCTCGAATTCGAGCGGACCCGACTCCACGGGGTCGAAAGCTCGAAACTGGTTCTCGAGACGCTCGGGACCCGACAGGGCGTACAGGATCGGGACTTCCATCGTCGGGTGTCCCAGCTGGGCCATCGTGGAACCGTCCCGGAATTCCACCATCGAATGGACGATCGACGCGGGGTGGACGACAACCTCGATCTGATCAAAATCGAACCCGAACAGCAGGTGCGCCTCGATGACCTCGAGCGCCTTGTTCGCCAGCGTCGCCGAGTCCACCGTGATCTTCTGCCCCATGCTCCAGGTGGGGTGCGCGAGCGCGTCTTCCGGCCTGATGGAAGCAAACTCCGCACGGGACAGCCCACGGAACGGGCCGCCGGAAGCCGTGAGTATGACACGATTCACCTCGGACGTGGGACGCTGGCAGAGACACTGCATGATCGCGCTGTGCTCACTGTCTACCGGCACGATCTCCCCTCCGCCGGTTCGAGCCGTCTCGAGCACGAGGTCCCCACCCACGACCAGCGACTCCTTGTTCGCGAGGGCCAGCCGCTTGCCCGCTTCCAGCGAGGCGAGGGTCGACTCCAGCCCTGCAAACCCAACCAGAGCGTTGACCACGGTGGATGACTCGGGATCGGCAGCGGCCATGCGCATTGCCTCGTCGCCGTACCGCCATTCGCCGGGCCAGTCCCGCGCCGGGCCCCGGCCACCGGAGTCGGCCAGCACCACGTAGTCGGGGTTCCATCGATTCGCGAGCCGGTCCAGCTCCGCGGCCCTTCGTCCCGCGGTCAGAGCCACGACCCGGAATCGATCGGGATGACGCGCCACTACGTTTAGAGTCGACCTGCCGATGCTGCCCGTCGCCCCCAGCACGACGACCCCACGGGGTGCGGTCACAGGAAGGCCATCAGGAAGACGCAGGCGGCGGGAATGGACCACAGGAGCGAGTCCACGCGATCGAACATGCCGCCGTGGCCCGGAAGCAACCGTGACGAGTCCTTGACGCCACACTCGCGCTTGATGGCGGATTCCACCAGGTCGCCCATCGTAGCAGCAAGGGCTATGACCAATCCCAGCACCATGAGACCGCCAAACCCCAGGCCGTCACCCAGCTCCGGTAGCAGCAGGTAACCATATGCGAGTGCCCCCAACGGTCCTGCCAGAATCGCGGCCGCCGCCCCCTCGACCGTCTTGTTAGGGCTGATGACCGGCGCGAGCTTCCGTTTCCCGAACGTCCGACCCCCGAAGTAGGCTGCCGTATCAGCCAGCCAGGTCACGCCGACGGGCAGGAAGAAATACAACGTTCCCTCCACGGCTCCGGAGGAAAACAGCTCTCGCAGCGGAACGCCGAAGCTGATCAGTCCCCCCACGTACAGAGCAGCAGCGAGGGTCAGCGCGGCGGTCTGGAACGGCCGCTCCTCCGGAGCGATCCGCAGCGTGGCCACTCCGGCGACCGTGACGACCGCAGCCATGGTGATTCCCCACATGCCCCAGCCACTCAGTCGCAGCGCTGCCAGCGGGAGCAGAGCCGCGAACGCTATCGCCGGCACGTAGAGAAATAGATCTCCCCGCACTTCGAGCATGCGCCCGATCTCCCACACAGCCACGGTGGCCAGCAGTGCCAGGCCGGCCGCAAACAGCCACCCGCCGGCGAGCGTAACCGCCACCGTAAGGGGAATGCCGATTGCCGCGACGGTCAATCGCCGGCCGAGATCAGATGCCATGCACGCTCACAGGGTCACACGGCCGAAGCGTCGCTCCCGCCGCTGGTAGTCGAGCACCGCCTCGTACAGATCGCTCTCGCCGAAGTCGGGCCACAGTACGGGGGTAACATGAATCTCGGAGTATGCGATCTGCCACAGAAGGAAGTTGGAGACTCGCATCTCGCCGGAAGTACGGACGAGCAGATCCGGATCCGGAGAGCCCGAGGTGTACAACGCAGAAGCGAACCGATCCTCCGTTATGTCCGCGGGAGAGATTTCGCCCGCGATGCATGCCATTGCGAGGCTTCGCGCCGCCTGCAGAATCTCGTCCCTGGAACCGTAACTGATGGCCAGGTTGAGCATCAGCTCCTCTCCCCCCTCCGTCGCGCCCTGAATCGATTCGATAGCCCTCAGAGCCTGCTTCGACAACCGGGAAAGGTCCCCAATCACCCTCACCTGCACTCCCTTGTCCGCCAGCGCCTGTCGCTCGCGCTCGACGTATTCGGACAGCAATCGCATCAGCGCCGACACCTCCTCCAGCGGACGCGACCAGTTCTCCTTCGAAAACGCGTACAGGGTCACGTATCTGACTCCGAGATCGAGTGCGCCGGTCACGCACCGACGAACCGATTTCATTCCCTCCCGGTGGCCCATCCACCGTGGCAGGCCACGCTCCGAGGCCCACCGGCCATTGCCGTCCATGATGATCGCGACATGAGCAGGCACATCGCCCCCGGACTGAACCTGCTCCAGCAAGGCATCCAGTCCTTGCTCGCGATCACTCAACTTCACCCCCGCTTGTCTGACCAGACCCGACGTGCTCCAGTTCCTGGCCATTCCTCGAGAGCCTACGAAGGGCCTTTACACCGCCCAGGAAACTGTAGGCTTCGTAGCCCGCCCTCTGCATCAGATCCGCCACGCGGGCGCTCTTGAGACCGAACTCACAGTACAGAATATACGTCCGGTCCTTACTCAGCCGACTGAATTCCGTGAGCAAGCCCGGGTATTCGCGGTTCTCAGCGCCCTGCCAGTGCCAGTTCCTGTACGACTCCCTGGACCGCGTGTCGAGAACGATCGCTCCGTTCGGTATCGCTCCGGCGAACACGCTCTCGCCAGCGATGCGAGACAGGTCCAGCGTACGGAGGTCGTACAGACGAGCTCCCGCCAGGCCCGCTTCGAGAACACGGGGATTCAGCCCGGCCTCGTCCCGGAGAACCGCTTCCGGCGAGGCCGCCGTCGCCGGCCGTCCAGTGCTGATCGAGCAATACTCACGGACCCGCGATGACAGCTCGTACGTACCTATGTGGCGAGACCGGGAGATGATCTCCTCCTTGTCCATACCGACCAGCGGGCGCAGGACCGGCAAATCGCTCGCGTCGTCGATCGCCCGGAGGTTCGCCAGGGTCTGCGACGACACCTGCCCCACGGCCTCACCCGTGATGATCGCGTCGCCCCCCAGGCGGCGCGCCACGTCCGCCGCCGCCCGGTACATTTCCCGTTTCAGGGCGACCTGCTGAAAAGCCGGCCGGAAGGCTCGCCGCAGCTCGGCCACGACCGGATCGAAGTCGAGAGACAGGAGGGTCGGCCGGGTTCCGTAGCTCCAGCGGTCCGCCAGCACGCTGGCCACCTCGAGAACCATCCGCTGGTAAGCATCCCCGCCGAGGTTACAGAACACGTAGTCCAGCGCCACCCCACGACGCAGCATCATCCAGGCCGCCACTGCCGAATCGAATCCGCCGGACAGGAGACAGACGGCCCTTCCCTCTACCCCGAGCGGAAGCCCTCCCGATCCGGTCGGCCGGCCCGAATAGAAGAGTGCCCGGTCGTCCCGAACCTCCACGCATACCTCGACCTCGGGATCGGTCAGGTCAACGCTCGCACCCTCGAGCAAGGCGGAGCCCAACTCGCGCTTCACGTCCTGCGAGTTGAACGAATGCCGACCAGCGCGACGTGCCCGGACCGCGAAACGCTTCCCCCTGACTCGATCAGTAAAGGTCTCGAAACCGACCTTCACGATTTCATCCAGCTCCGCCCGACATTCGGCCTCCACCACCGAGAACGAGCTGATCCCGAAGACGCGACTCAGCGGATCTTCCACAGGAGCGTCTGCCCGCACGTACAACCGGCTCCAATCGGACCGGATGCGGCACGATGCCCCTGAGCTCTCAAGGGAATCACGGACGTTGTCGGCAAGCCGCTTCTGAAAGCGGGAGCGTGTGCGCCTGCCTTTCGTCGTGATCTCGCCCGTGAGGCGGAGCATGAAGTCGCCCGGGGCCGGAAGTCGGCCAGTTAGAGACTGGTCGGACGGTTGCTCGATCATGCCATACGTGACCTGTTGCGCCGCCTATCCGGCTCAGGAATCCGGGCGACGACCAGGAATCCTCGAAACCACCAGGGCCACGACGATCCCCAGTACCGGGATGGCCAGCACTATTGTGATCAAAATGAAGCTGTCTGCGATGAACTCCAACGCGATCTATCCCTTTTTCAGTGAACTCGACATCCTCGGACGCCATCCAGCAGTCTCCAAAGAACCGCGGTCGGACGCGGCATACTACCGGGCGCATCGGCGCTCAGGCAAGCACCGTTTCTCACACCCATGACTGTTCGGATTCGGTACACCCCTTGCCATAGCCGGACGCCCGATATCTGATAATTTACATGACACAAATATATCTTAGCTATGTCTGTGTATACGGTTAAATGGCGTACTTAGTTGTGGCATACCTGTTGCTCCTGTTACGGCCAGGGAAAGGCACGCGCCAGAGTGGCGCGGTAACCCTGCGGGGAAAGAATGATTGACGAGGACAGCCATGTACTACCATGCGGAGAGAAAGATGGAAGGGCTGAAGGCGCTGTTGTCCTTGGCGGCGATCGCCGCCGGGCTGGTACTCTCGAACATGGCTGCCTCCCCCGCCCTCCATATAGGCTCGGGGACTGTCGACGTGGTCGGCATCTGGCGCTGGGTGCAGCCGGGTGCGGACGCGCGGACCCTTGAAGCCGCGAGCCCCACGCTGGAGATCCGCCGGGCGCCCGACGGCGAGCTCGAGGCTACGATTCTCGTTCGCTCGGGGAACCACTTGCGTGAAGCCGACGTCTCCTATGATGCCGGTCACTTGTGCATGGTGACGAGTGGAGGCGCTTCGTTCAAAGGCCAGCTCAGCGAGGACGGATCCACGATCGAGGGTGTAATACATTACGATGGAGCCCGTTCCGCTGCCCAGCTGCAACGGGTCGAGCGCCGAAAAATGCGCCGGGCGGCGGAGCGTAGACCGTACGCGACCTGACCCGCCGCCCGAGCATGCAGAGTCACTAGAGAGGCGCCTCCCGCCGAGGTGCCTCTCTCGCTTTGATCTCGATCCGAGACCGCGCCCTGCCCCGCGCTGCCGCGATCGGTAACCGACGTTTCCAGGGCGCCCACGCCCGGATCGCGAGAAGCACCGCGATGATCGAGAGGAACACCAACGGCTCCCGTGTGTCAGCCTTGACCTTCCACAGGAAGTGTATTCCGGCCGCGATCGCCGCCACGTAGACGAGCCTGTGCAGGCGTTGCCAATTCTTCCTGAGCCGCCGGATCCAACCCGAAGTCGAGGTGGAGGCCAGGGCGAGCAGGATCAGCCAGGCCAGGAAGCCGATGGTGATGAAGGGACGCTCGACGATGTCCTCCACGATGTAGCTCCATCCGAAGAACTGGTCCAGAACCAGATACGTGAGCAGGTGAAGCGTGGCATAGAAGAACGCAAACAGGCCCAACAATCGCCGATATCGGATCCAGCCCGGCCGTCGCGCCAGCCGCCGAAGGGGTGTAACCGCCAGAGTCACGGTCAGGAGGGACAGGGCCCACCAGCCTGTCCGATGGGTGATCGTCTCGATCGGATTCGAGCCCAGACCGCCTGAGAGCGCCCCGAGACCGAGCGACACGACGGGTGCAAGACACGCGGCCCAGATCACGACTTTCGCCAGGATCCTCTTTCGGCGCGCCGTTCCCATGGTCAAAAGCAAACACCGTTCGGCGCGCCCGACTCGACGGACGTCAGTACCACCGGGTCAGATCGAGGTCCGAGTACATATGCGCTACCTGATCGGCGTAGCCGTTGAACATCGCAGTCGGGCGCCGGCGAAAGTCGCCGATCCGGCGCTCCCTCGCCTGGCTCCACCTGGGGTGATCTACTCCCGGGTTGACGTTTGCGTAGAACCCGTACTCCCGCGGCGCCGAGAGTGCCCAGCTTGTCGCAGGCATCTCCTCGACGAAGCGCATCCGGACGATGGACTTGATGCTCTTGAACCCATACTTCCACGGCACGACGAGGCGCAGGGGAGCCCCGTTCTGGTTCGGGAGATCGCGCCCGTATACTCCCGTCGCGAGAAGAGTAAGTGGGTTCATGGCCTCGTCGATACGCAGCCCCTCCACGTACGGCCAATTCAACACACGACGCTTCTGCCCGGGCATCTGCTCCGGATCGAGGAGCGTGGTAAACTCTACGTACTTCGCCCTGCTCGTCGGCTCAAGTCGTCGGATCACGTCGCCCAGTGCGACGCCGCTCCATGGAATCACCATGGACCAGGCCTCGACGCAACGCAGGCGGTAAACCCGATCCTCGACCCCGTGCGGCGCGAGAAGATCGTCCAGGTCGTACACAGCGGGGCGCGCCACCTCGCCCTCGACGGCGACACTCCACGGCCGCGCGACGAGCGCATGGGCTTTGCGAGCGGGATCTTCTTTTCCTGTCCCAAACTCATAGAAGTTATTGTACCCCGTGACGTCGGCGTACGGCGTCAGGGACTCGTCCAGCTCCGACCGAACGGAGCTCCAGTCGACCTCTTGGGGACCCATGCCGGGTGTGACAGATCCGTCCCCTGTCGGTCTCGGGGCCGTGCGTGCTTCCATCCGCGGCGGGTCTTCGCAGGCGCTCAACAGGCCAGGCACGAGCGCGGCCGCGGCGGCGAGCTTCGCCGACCGCCCGACGAAATGGCGGCGGTTCATGTACCACCTGCAGGGCGTGATCTCGGAAGACGGAATGTCGTCGGGTCGTCGTATCAGCATGCTCTCTCCGGGTGCACGGCCGGTCGTTCATCCGGTACTTGAAACAAAGGTGAGCCTGGAAAGATCCCACGGTGCGCGGCAACGAGATGGTGTACGAATCGGGAAAATCTGTCTAGTTTCGGCCGGCAGCGATGCACAGTCACAGTGGAGGAGGCCTGCATGGATGCGCACTGGAAGATCGAGCGCTACGCCGTCTACGTACGCTCACCCTCGCTCGGCGGCGGGGGAAACGCGGTTCCGCACATCATTCTCCTGCTCGGTCCCGAGCGGGATCAGAGGGCGTACGTCTATTTCCTGAACAACATGCAGCAGAAGCCGGCCAACCGTTTCACGGGCGCCTACTGGGCGAGTTACTTCAATCGCAGCCAGTACTCCGATATCCTCGATCTGCTGAGGAACGAGATGCCGGTCTACTTCCACTACGACGACGCGATCGGCCACGCGCAACTGCAGACGGCGCTCGAAACGGCCGGTGTGGGTGACGAGGACTACGCGTCCCCGCACGAGTGACCGCCAGACCCGCAGGTGGAACAAGCGGTGTCATGAGTCCGCGTGGAGAGGAGTGGCAGGGGCGGGATTTGAACCCGCGACCTAGGGCTTATGAGTCCCCCGCTCTGACCAGGCTGAGCTACCCTGCCGAAAAAAGGGCGGCCGGAAGACATCTCCGGCCAGTTCCGTCTCGCCGCGCGACACGCGACAATAGCGGGAGTTGGCGTCGATCGCAGCGAGACATTCAGCACGCGCAGCACGCGAGTCACCTGCGACCTTCGGGTTATGGGCCCGACGAGTTACCAAGCTGCTCCACCCCGCGACGGGCGCCCAAACTAGAGCTACACGTGGAGGGCGTCAAGGTTCGTAATCGCCGCTAATTCTCGCCGTTCTTCCCGGATTTCCCGGCAGATTCTGTCTCGTCCTCCCCGGAGACCGGGTGGAAGCGCACGACGACTTCGCCGTCACGGATCAGACCGTGCTTCTCCCTGCCCACACGTTCGATCGACAGGCGATCGGTCTCGAGGCTGTCTCCCCTCTGGGCCAGCGAATCAGTACGGACGATGAGGGAATCGAGTCGGTCAACCAGGTCCTCACGTTCTCCACGCATGGCATGCATGTCGAACACGCTGTACACGCCGCCGAACACGACGTAATAGGCCGCAAGCAAGAGCAGGACGGCCACGAGTCCTCGAAAACCCCAACGTCGGAGACGTTCAGGCATAGACTTCCCCACCGGGATACACGGCCGTCTCCCCCAATTCCTGCTCGATCCGCAAGAGCCGGTTGTACTTGGCGACCCGCTCCGAACGACACGCGGAGCCGGTCTTGATCTGCCCCGCAGCCGTTGCCACAGCCAGATCCGCGATGAACGTATCCTCGGTCTCGCCGGACCGGTGCGAAATCACCGACGTATATCCGGCATTCCTGGCCATCTCGATCGCGTCGAGCGTCTCCGTCACCGTCCCGATCTGGTTCAGCTTGATCAGAATCGAATTGGCCACTCCCCCGTCGATGCCCCTCCGCAGCCGCTCGACGTTTGTGACGAACAGGTCGTCGCCAACGATCTGCACTCGATCTCCGAGCCGCTCCGTCATCCGGCGCCACCCCTCCCAGTCGTCCTCTCCCAGTCCGTCCTCGAGCGACACGATGGGATAGGCATCGAGCCATCCGGCGTACATGTCTACCAGCGCCTCGGAAGTCAGCGCAACTCGCTCCCCCGACCCCTCGAACACGTAGGAGCCACTGGCGGGATCGGAAAGTTCCGTCGCCGCGCTATCCAGGGCCAGGGCCACTTCACGTCCCGGCTCATACCCCGCGTCACGGATCGCTTCGATGATAACGTCCATCGCTTCTCGGTCGGATCTCAGATCCGGGGCCACACCACCTTCATCTCCCACCGCCGTGCTGTATCCCTCCGAGCTCAGCCGCTTCCTGAGTGCGTGGAACACCTCGGCGCCCGCCCGCAGTCCCTCGGCAAATGTGGCGGCGCCGACGGGAACGACCATGAACTCCTGGATATCCACGCTGTTGTCCGCGTGCGCTCCTCCGTTGAGGATGTTCATCATGGGCACCGGGAGCATGAGCACGTCATCGCTTCCGAGGTGCCGATACAGCGGAATCCCCAGGTGCGCAGCGGCGGCGCGGGCAGAGGCCATGGACACCGAGAGTATGGCGTTCGCCCCCAGTCGACTCTTGTTCGGCGTACCGTCGAGGTCGATGAGCCTCCGATCGAGCCCAGCCTGATCCGTAGCGTCACTCCCGGTAAGTGCATTGCCAATCTCGCCGTTCACGTGACTCACCGCGTGAAGCACACCCTTGCCCCCATATCGCGAGGGATCTCCGTCTCTGATCTCGACCGCCTCGTGCTGTCCGGTGGACGCGCCACTCGGCACAGCCGCCACGCCCACGGCTCCACCCTCAAGCCGCACCTCCGCTTCGACCGTCGGGTTTCCCCGGGAATCGAGGATCTCTCGGGCAGTGATATCGGTAATGCTGGTCATGGTCTCGTTCCCGGTGTGAGTTGGGGGTGTCATCTCCCCTCAGACTGTCCCAAATTGGCCATGTTATCAGTTTCAGACAACACCGGTCGATACCGCATCCACAAGGAAGGTCAACATGGTTCGCAAACTCCTCCAGCAGGCCGGAACGGTAGGGGCCGGCATTGGCATCCTGCTCGTCGTGATGCTCGTTCTCTTCGGCTTCAACCGGGTGGACGAGTACGAGGTCGGGGTGCGCCGCAATCCCGTCACGGGGGCCGTGAGCGCGACTCCGTACCGGCAGGGGCTCTACCACTCCATTATCAGGTCGTGGACAAATTACTCGACGCGTGAGATCCAGTATCCCCGGGAAGGGGCGGCCGAACGATTGACGGCGCTCTCGTCGGACCAGCTTCAGATCGGGGTCGATGCGGCATTTCGCTACCGCATCAATCCGGACTCCGTTGTGAACCTGTACCTGAGCGTCGGAGGCCCGTCCGACATCCGCGCGTACGTCTACAACACGTACCGGTCGGCCGTGCGGGACGCGATCGCAGAGATCGAGGCGTCCAACATCCTGTCGAGCGAGCGGTCCACTATTGGTGAGCGGATCGAGGCGATCATGGCGCAGCGTCTCACGCCTCGCGGGATTGTCGTTACCGACTTCTTCGTGAGAGAGATCCAGCCACCAGAAACGATCCGCCAGGCGATTGAAAGTAAGCTCTCGCGTGAACAGCAGGTTCAGGCAGAGGCCTACCAGACGCAGGTCGTGGAGGAGCAGGCGAACCAGAAGCGTGCGGAGGCCGCAGGAATCAGGGACGCCCAGGGGATCATCGCCACGAGCCTGACCGGCGTACCGGGCCAGCGCTACCTGTACTGGCGCTACCTCGAAGTGCTCGGGGAGGTGGGTTCCGGATCCAACAACCTGGTGATCGCACCTACTGAAGGAGGGATTCCGATCTTCTTCACGCCGGACCGGCAGTAGGCTCGCCATGGGAGGCGGGGACAGCCCTCCCCGCCTCCAGCATGGCCTGGATCTCACCGCGTACTGCGGCCAGTACCAAGTCCCGGTCGTCCGCCGTCTTCCCTGCCGTGGGCAGCGGTTCGGCCAATGACAGCAGCATCGTCCCTGGTCGGATCCTGCCGCGGCTGGAGATCCGGTGTCCGCCGTCCACAGATACCGGAACGATCGGAAGCTGCGTTTCGATTGCGAGAACGAACGTCCCCTTCTTGAAGTCGCCCAGAGCGCCCGTCCGGGACCGCGTTCCTTCCGGGAACAGCCCCAGCGATAATCGCTCCCGCTTCATTCGCTGACCCGCCGCCCGCATCGCGCGCCTCGCACCACGACGGTCCTTGCGATCGATGAACACGTGGCCCGCCGCACTCATGGCGAGGGAGAGGATCGGAATCCGCCCCATCTCTTTCTTGGCTACAAATCGGACTGAAACAGGTACGCTCGCCAGAATCGCGAAGATGTCGAATATCGACTGGTGATTCGACACGAAGATCTGGGGGGCGCTCCGGCTCACGTTCTCGAGCCCGCTGACCCGCGTCCGCACACCGGCAGCCCATAGCTCCGTCCGGCCCCAGTTGCGATGTACCCAGTCATGCAACGCGGCAGGCGCCCGAACCAGGCCGCCGATGATCGACACCGTCGAAAAAAACGCGGTAGCCGGTACCGTGATAAACCAGAACCAGGCCGTCCTCAGCACTGATTCAGTCTCCTCCTCCGAAGTGATCGAAACCCTCCGCAGGGGGCTGACGGACCGAGCCGCGTTCGTCCAGCCATTCGACTCCCGATCCCTCGGTGACCCTACCCACTCGGGTCAGGCCGACGCCGAACTCTCGCTCGAACGCCTCGCGTGCTGCGGCCGTGAAACCGGATCCGAGGGCCGCGAGGAGCTCGTAGTCCTCTCCGCCACCCACCGCCAGCGCCAGGGCGGCCTCCGGTTGAGTCCAGGCTTCGAAGATCGGATGCTTAGGAACGGCGCCCGCTGCCAACTCCAGCCGTACTCCCGATGCCGCAGCCACATGCTGCGCATCGGCAGCCAGTCCATCGGACAGGTCGATCAGGGCGTGCACGTCGGCCTCGTTCGCGAGCCACCGGGATTCCGCCGTTCGGGGAGCGGGCCGCTCGAAGGCCGCGCGGGCGCCCGGCTCCGGCTCGCGCCCCACCGACCAGGCACCGACAGCAGCTGCCGCCCCACCCAGAGAGCCCGTGACCCACAATTCGTCACCGACCCTGGCTCCCGACCGCTCTACGGGATGCCGTGTCGCCCCGACGACCGTGACATCTAGCACGACGGGCCCAGGGGACCGGGCAAGATCTCCGCCGAGCAGGGCGGCTCCCTGCCCCCTCAGACAGAAGCCGAGTCCCCGCGCGACTTCACCCGGAGCGGCCGAATCGAGATCAGGCGGCAAAGCGAGCGAGACCAGCACTCCGATCGGGCGCGCCGCCATCGCCGCCAGGTCACTCAGCGCCACCGCAGCGGCCCGATAGCCGATCGCCTCCCAGGTCAGCCACTCCCGTCGGAAGTGCACGTCCTCCACGGAAAGGTCGGTGCTGACCACGAGGATCTCATCGGCGCCCACACGAAGGGCAGCCGCATCGTCGCCAGGACCGATTCGTACCTCCGGCGGTGACGGGCCGTCAACGGCCTCGATCAGAGACCGTATCCGCTCGAACTCCGCACTGCTTCGCATCTCTGGTCGCCGCACGCTTTACCTGGACCCAAACACGGTATTCAATGCCGCACTTCCAGCCGGATCGCTCCCGACGGGAGCGCGAGCCACGCTTCGCTCCTCGACACGATCGCTATCCCGGCAATCCCCGTGAGCCCGCGCTCGGTAGGGGGAAGGTCCGGACCGAACGAATAGCGCCCCAACACGCCTCGGCCCACCTCGGACACCGTCACCTCCGTCGCCGAACCGGCCCACAATACCCCTTCTGCCACGTCCAGAGCCGTAACGGGGGATCTCGATCGCCCGACCGACTCCACGCGCATCCACTCCGATCGGCGCCCCGGTCTCCACCACACCTCCCGATCGAGGGCTGCGTAGATCGTGTCGCCCGAGGCCGCCAGCGCCCCGACGGGAGATCGCAGCGGAGAGGGGCCGGCGACCCGTGCCGCCGTCGTGGACTGCCCGATCGAATCGGGCACTGCCATGGAATACAGGCCGTGCACCGTTCCGATCCACACGACCCCACCCGCCTCGACGACCGAACCCACCGGTTCTCCCGACAGCGCCGACAGATCCGGACCGGCTCCTGGGGCCCGAACGCGCAGGAGGCCCCGTGCGGTGCCGACCCATACCCCCTCCGCCACCGGCCCGCTCGCATGCGCCAGGCTGAGTACCGGTTGGTAGGAGAGGTCGACGTCCCGTTCCTCTCTCCACTCCGGCTGTCCGTCCGCAAGCCAGTGGAGTCCGGATTCTCCACCCGCCCACACGCCACCCCGAACACGCAGCAGCTTCCGCACGTGATCGGGCACCGCGGCCGACGAATCGGCGCGCCACACCCGCCAGTTCTGGAGGTCACGAGTAGCCTCAGCGACCCCGTACCGGCCCTCCAGGCCCTCGGCCGGCGCGAACCAGACCGCATGGTCGGTCGCGGCGACGGAGGCCATTCCGCTCCCCACTGGTCCGTACGCCAGGCGCTGACCCGTTCGCCCCACGTGATCGTACCGCACGAGGAAATCGCCGGCCGTGGCCAACCACCAGCCGTATGCGTCGCGGGCCGGCGTCACGTCCAGTACACGGACCGGCCGGCCGCTCCAGCCACGTGCGGCCTGTTCGGCACCATCGATGAAGAACGGGTCACGCAGGGCCTCCTCCCGATCGCGGAGGTCCGAGCGGGAATCGATCGCCGCCCGCACGACCCCCGGATCTGCGCGACGCCGATCGCGGCTGAACGTGTCCACGCGCCACCACTCACGTCCGACTCGGAGGAAAAGGTCGGAACCGGATGCCTCGGCCGGCACCAGCTGAGAGACCGGCTGACCGATACGGATCCGGTCCCGGAAGCGGCGGCTGAACGGATCGAACTGCAGGAGTTCGCCCCCGGATGCGAGCCACAGAGTGCCGTCACGGTGATCGTACACGAGCGCAGTCACCGGCCACGGGGGGTATCCGTCTTCGAGAGTGATCGGAAGCTCGGTTCTTTCGAACGCCTCGTCGATCACAATCAAGCCGCCCGCCGTCGCCACGTAGACGGAACCGGGCGATCGCGCGAGCGCGGTGACGATCCCGAAGTCCGTCACGAGGACTCTCTCGTCGGGCCTCCAACCGCCCGACTGGCCCGAAAGGGACGATGCCCCGACCACGAACGGCACGAGGGCGAGCACGGCCCTCCAACGTGCGCTGCGCCGCACGCCTATGCTTCCGATACGAAGATCAGGGGGCCCCTCGGCGGGCCCAGATTCGAGACCTCCGACCGGACAGCCGGAAGTCGATCCGGGATGTCCGCCGCAAGGTGTCCGGCCGGCTCGGCCGAGCGTCCAGCCGCAATTCCGGTGAGGAGCAGAGCCGCCGACGCGGCATCAGCCGCCGGCATTCCCGCAGCCAGGTACGCGCCGATCAGTCCCGTGACCACATCGCCGGTACCTCCCGACGCGACCCCGGGGCCGCCCGTCGTGCTGACTCGAAGCGGAGCGCCAGACTCAGCGACGAACGATGGCGCGCCCTTCAGCAGGACGACGCAGCCCAGCTTCTCCGCAGCATCTCTCGCGACACCTGGCGGATCAGCCACGATCTCCTCGAGAGATTCCCCGGTGAGCCGGGCAAGCTCTCCCGGATGCGGGGTTATCACGTCAGCGGGACCCAGGAGATCCGCAAGCCGCTTGATGTCCCCCTCGAAGACACTCAGGCCGTCAGCGTCCAGAACCACGGGTCGACCCACCCGGGACGAGAGGACCCGCTCCACGAGCTGACGCCTTGGTACTGACCGGCCGAGCCCGGGTCCCACCGCGAGAGCACCGGCCCACTCCACGGCCTCGGCCAACTCCACCTCATCCTCCCATGCCACGTAGATCGCGCCCGGCGCCGCTCTCTGGACGATCTCTCGGTTCCCCGGTGCGCCCACGACTTTCAGAATGCCGACTCCACCCCGAAGGGCCGCCCGCGCCCCGAGTACGGCCGCCCCGGCCATGCCCTCCTGGCCAGCGATCAGCGCCAGGTAGCCCGCCCCGCCCTTGTGGGCGTCCGGCGCCCTCCCGATCAGGGTTTGCGCCACCCAGCGACCCGTGATCGCCCGGGCACCCATCGGCCCCACGGGCGGGGGAAATCCGATCTCCACACACTCGATCCGGCCACACCATGCCCGGGCCGGGTGGCGCAGGAGGCCCAGGTTGGGCCACCCCAGGCTCACCGTGAGATCGGCGCGAACGCAGGCCCCTGCGACGGACCCCGTCGTGAAATCCGCGCCGCTCGGGCCGTCCACCGCCACGATCGGGATGCCCATCCCGTTGAGGCGCTCGATCAGTGATGCCTGAGGCTCGCGCGGAGCACCGGTGACCCCCGTCCCGAGCACTCCGTCGAGTACCACCGCGGCGCCGCCGCAGGCATCCGAAAGGCTGTCCGCAGACTCGAGAGCGATATCACTGCCGATCAGAACATCGGGATCAGGGGGAGTTCCGGATGCCAGGATGGCACGCACGTCCCGCCCCCAGGCTCGCAGGGTCCGCAAAGCGACCAGGGCGTCGGCGCCGTTGTGCCCACGCCCGGCGAGAGCTACGACCCGCCCATCAGGCCAGTGTGCCTGAACTCGGCGAGCCACTTCCCGCCCCGCCGCCTCGATCAGCGTGCGCTCGGTCGTGGCACCGCTCGTCACCGCATTGCGGTCCAGAGCGCTCATCTCGCCCGTCGACGGAAGCCAAACGGTCTCGGCTCCCAGGCGCCAGGCCTCGCGCGCGCCTGGCGTGGTCGTCTGTCGTCGCTCAGGCATCGATCCGTGTCCTCACCACATCACCGTCCGGTCTCGGGAACCGGCACAACGCGGCCAGGCTACTTGAATGACTGGCCGATGCTCCGTCCGAAGCTGATCTCACCGTTGTCGATCCGGATGTTGTAGCCGCACTCGGGATTCGAGCAGACCCACGCCTTGAAGCGGATCGAAGCTCCGTCACGGCCGTAGTCCGACAACGGCAGAAGCTGACCGGCATCGCACTTCAGGCACTTGGGAAACCGCGTCGAGTTTTCCACGTTTCACCCCTCCCCAGTTCAGAACAGGCACGCAGCACTGCGGCAGGAACGGATTGCCGGACGCGCCCGGATCCCGTGGACACTCCGTGCCTGGGGAACGCTACCGCCCGGGCGCTCCCCAGGGATACTCCGACTCGAATACTTCCTCGAACGAATAGACGTCGGCGAAGTCTTCCCGTCGGTCCGTTTCCTGCTTCGACAGCACACCGTGATCCACGAGAAGAAAGACGATCTCACCCATGTCCTCCGTGGAATGAACACCCCAATGCTCCAGCACGACCCTGGCCAGGAGGCCGAACCGCGCGATCGCCAGGTCTCGGACCGCTTCCGCCAGCTCAGTGCCCGTGATGTGCCGCGGTCGGTCCAACTCACCGAGCTTCCGGTTCAGGCCCCCGAGGACGAACAGGTACGCCTCCGCGGCGAAACGTGGATTGCGCCTCTGCAGTTGTCCGAGTGTCTCATGAAGCGTCGGCGTTTCCATCGACCTCCCACTGCTTGATCCCACCCCTCATCGGCGCTCGAGACGTCCTGTTCCGAGACCCCACCGGGTTGTAGAATGTAGAAACTGCCCAAAAACGGCGTCAAGTGTCGACAGGAAATAACATTTCGTCCGGAAGCTCCTCGACCAGCACGCGACCGGCCGTCGCCTCCGCAACCTCGTCTCGAAGCCGATCCACGCTTGACTGCGGCAGCACGATATCGAGTTGCGCTCGGTCCCCGTAGCACTCCCCGAGTCGGGTCGCCCCAAGCGCCTCAGCCGAGCGTGATACGGCGCCCGTATCCTCGTACGCGAAGGTCAGACGGAGGTGTCGTCCCCGGACCACTCGCTGGCTGGGCGTCCGTTCCAGCGCCAGGTCTGCCGCGGTCCCATAGGCCCTCCCGAGGCCGCCCGTGCCGAGCTTGGTTCCGCCGTAGTACCGAGTGACGACCACGACGACGTCCCTGAGAGCGGCGCGCTCGATCGCGGCCAGAACGGGACGACCACCAGTTCCAGCCGGTTCGCCGTCATCATCGAATCGGATTTCCCCGCCGGCCTTCCGGGCGGCAAACACGTGGTGCGTGGCGTCGTGGAACCTGCGACGCTCCAAATCGCGCGCCTCGACCGCATCGGCGAGAGTCACGATGGGACGGGCGACGGAGATGAAGCGAGACCCCTTCACCCGGTGCTCCGCCTCTGCCTGTCCAGTGGCGACCAGGAAGCCGCGGACGTCAGTCACGAACGCGGTCTCCGCATCCTGTCGAGCGTCGTCCGGTTCACGCCGTACGGACTGCACCGACCTCCGCATCCGCGACGAGCGGGAAGTGGCGGGCCCGTTCCTTAACCTCCGCACGAATCGCCGCCAGCACCTTCGCGTCCCCGCCACTCCGCAGCACGCGATCGATCAAGCCAGCGATTTCATTCATATCGGCCGGGCCCATGCCTCTCGTCGTGAGGGCCGGCGTACCGATCCGGATTCCCGAGGTTACGAATGGCGAGCGCGTCTCTCCCGGAACCGTATTCTTGTTCACCGTGATGTCCGCCCGGCCGAGGAATTCCTCCGCGTCCTTGCCCGACAGTTCCGTGTCACGAAGATCGACGAGCAGGAGATGCGTGTCCGTGCCATCCGACACGAGCTTCCACCCTCGCTCCATCAGCCCAACCGCCAGAGTATGAGCGTTCTCGATGACGCGGGCCGAGTAGCGGACGAAAGCCGGTGACTGGGCTTCGAACAGCGCCACGGCTTTCGCAGCGATGACGTGCTCCAGAGGCCCACCCTGCATCCCCGGAAATACCGACTTGTCGATCGCCTTCGCATGCTGCTCTTTGCACAGGATCAAGCCTCCACGGGGACCCCGAAGCGTCTTGTGGGTCGTCGTAGTCACGATGTCCGCCCACGGCACCGGAGACGGATGCACTCCTGCAGCTACGAGCCCCGCGATGTGCGCCATGTCCACGAGGAGCATCGCCCCGACCTCTTGCGCTATCGCACCGATCTCCTCGAACGGCAGGATTCTCGGGTACGCGCTCGCACCCGCTACGATCATGGCCGGACGCTCCCGGCGCGCCAGTGAAGCCAGCGCATCCATGTCCAGCCAGCCGTCCTCCTCCCGGACCCCGTATGGCACCACGTCGTACAACCGGCCGCTGAAGTTGACCGGGGAGCCGTGGGTCAGGTGGCCACCGTGCGACAGGTCCATCCCCAGCAACTTGTCGCCCGGCTGCAGGAACGCGAAGTACGCGGCCATATTGGCCTGCGCACCGCTGTGTGGCTGAACGTTTGCGTGATCCGCCCTGAACAGGACCTTCGCACGCTCGCGAGCGAGATCTTCGACGACGTCCACGTGCTCACAGCCACCGTAGTAGCGTTTGCCCGGGTAGCCTTCGGCGTACTTGTTCGTCAGCACCGAGCCCATGGCCTCCAGGACCGCGCCGGAGACGAAGTTCTCGCTGGCGATCAACTCCAGACCCTCGTGCTGCCTGGCTGCCTCCGCCTTGATGGCCGCGAATATCTCGGGATCCACGACCTCGAGGTGATCGCAGGCAGGAGCAACGTCGGTCTCTCCCAGGTGGATCGTCTCGTCTATCACTTCGCTCACACGTACGTGCGATGCAGGTGCGTGACCGCATGGACGCGGCGCAGCGCCACTTCGTTCGCGGCCTTCGCGCTCGTGATCCCCTCGGCTGTCGCTACCTCGAAGATGGCGAGCAACGTCGAGTAGATCTCTCCTGCCTTACGCTTCGAGCGCTCGAGCGTCCAGCCGGCGAGCTCCGAGTAGACGTTGATCAAGCCACCGGCGTTGATCACGTAGTCCGGTGCGTACAGGATGTCCCGCTCCTCGAGCATCGCAGCGTGACGGGACTTTGCGAGCTGGTTATTGGCCGCTCCGGCGACGATCTGGACATTCAGCCTCGGGATCGTGTCGTCGTTCAGGATCGCGCCCATTGCACACGGCGCGAACACGTCAGCGTCGACGTCGTACACCTCGTCAACGCCTACTGCCTCGCAATCGAACTCGTCCACGCACCGCTGGACGCGGTCGTCATCGATGTCGGCCACAAAAACCGTGGCTCCCTCTCCTCGGAGGTCCTCTGCCAGAAAGTAACCGACGTGTCCGGCACCTTGAATCACGACGGAGCGATCAGCGAGTTCGTCCGTCCCGAATTTCTTCAGCGAACAGGCCTTGATGCCCCGGTACGTCCCATACGCCGTGACTGGCGATGGGTCGCCGGACCTGCCAGCCATCCCGACGACGTGCTCCGTCTCCATGTGGATGTAGTCCATGTCCGCAACGGACGTGCCGACGTCTTCGGCCGTGTAGTAGCGGCCTCCCATCGACTCGACGGCGCGGCCGTGGGCCCGCATGATCATCTCGCGCTTGGGTGTGCGATTGTCTCCGATGATGACTGCCTTGCCGCCACCCAGGTTGAGGCCCGCCACCGCCGCCTTGTAGGTCATGCCGCGCGACAGGCGCAGCACATCGATCAGCGCATCGTAGTCGGAGGCGTAGTTCCAGAACCGGGTGCCGCCGAGGGCGGGCCCGAGAGCCGTATTATGTATGGCGATGATGCCTTTGTATCCGCTGGACGGGTCGTACGTAAATACTACCTGCTCGTGGTCGTGCTGGGACAGAAGATCGAATATCTCCCTCCTGCCCTCCAGCGTCTCCGCAACCGTGTCCGCGTAGCTGGCTTCCGTGCTCACTGGCCGTTTCCTCTCTCCAGGTACAATTCCCGAGCTATGATCATGCGATGGATCTCGCTGGTTCCCTCGTATATCTCCGTGACCTTCGCATCACGGAACAACCTTTCCACGGGGTACTCGCGGCTGTAACCATAGCCGCCGAACACCTGCACCGCCTGACGCGCCACCCACATCGCCGTTTCGCTGGCATGCAGCTTGGCCATGCTCGACAGCTTGCGCTTGCGGGGCTCGTCCGCATCGTACGACAACGCCGCCCTGTACAGCAGGCCGCGCGACGCCTCAACTCGCGTGGCCATGTCGGCCAGCTTGAACTGGATCCCCTGAAGCCGAGAGATCGAACGTCCGAACTGGACTCTTTGCTCGGCATAGTCCCGGGCGTGATCGAGGGCCGCCTCGGCGATACCGACAGCCTGCGCCGCGATCCCCAGGCGACCCCCCTCGAGGGCCTCGAGGGCATACCGAAACCCCTGGCCAGGCTCCCCGATCAGGTGCTCCGGTCCCAGATACAGATCCTGCAGGGTGGCGGCCACCGTCTCCGACCCTCGCAGGCCCATCTTCCGTTCCTTCTTTCCAGGAATGTATCCGTCGACGCCCGTCGGCACGAGGAACGCGCCGATCCCCTTCGAGCCCATGCGGTCCTGCGGGTCGTCGGTCCGGACCATCATCAGGATAACGTCGGCCGAGGCGCCGTTCGTGATCCACATCTTGGCGCCATTCAGTCGCCAACCATCGCCATCTCGAACGGCCTGCGCAGTGATCGCGGCCGCATCGCTTCCGGCATCAGCCTCGGACAGCGAGAAGGCGCCCAGGATCTCGCCTCGGGCCATCGGCTTCAGCCAGCGGTCCTTCTGCTCGGCCGTGCCGTGCCGAAGTAGCGTCTGAGTCGGGAGAGAATTGTGGACGCTCATTGACACGGCTACCGACGGATCACCCCATGCGATTTCCTCCAGGACATACAGGTACGTGAGCATGTCGAGGCCCAGGCCGTCGTACTCCTCCGGGATGAGCATGCCCAGAAAGCCCAACTCCCCCAGCTTGTCGACGGGGCTCCGGTCGAACTCTTCCTCGTTCTCGTCACGAAGCCGCACGCCCGGCCGCAACTCCCTCTCGGCGAACCTCCGGGCCAGCATCAGGATGTCACGCTGCTCATCGCTGAGCCGCGCGCCGAGGTGCGATCTAGGCATCGCCGTACTCGTAGAAGCCGCGCCCGGCCTTCCGACCCAGCCGGCCTGCGGCCACGTACTTCGTCAGGAGCGGGCACGGACGGTACTTGCTATCTCCCAGATCCCGGTGAAGGACCTGCATGATGAACAAGCACGTGTCGAGGCCGATCAGGTCGGCCAGGGCCAGCGGGCCCATCGGGTGGTTCATGCCCAGCTTCATCACTGTGTCGATGGCCTCGGCCTCAGCAACTCCCTCCATCAGGCAGAACACGGCCTCGTTGATCATCGGCATGAGGATCCGGTTAGACACGAATCCAGGAAAGTCGTTGACTTCGACGGGCGTCTTCCCGACGCGCCGGCACAGTGCCAGCGTGAGGTCGGTCGTCGCGTCGTCCGTCTCCAGGCCCCGTATGACCTCGACCAGTTGCATCACGGGCACCGGGTTCATGAAGTGCATCCCTATGAAGCGCTGCGGACTGCTGACCGAACGCGCGATCTCCGTGATCGAGATGGAGCTCGTGTTCGACGCGAGGACGGCCTGCTCGCCGCACACTTCGTCGAGCCGCCTGAAGATCTCGAACTTCAGATCCCGATTCTCGGGTACCGCCTCCACGACCAGTGGAGCAGATGCGACGGACTCCAGATCGGTCTCCGTGCGGACCCGATCCAGGGCAGCCCGCGCCCCGGTAGCATCTATCCGGTTCTTGGACAGTTGCCGGCTGAGGTTCTTCTCGATCTTCGCCCGGGCCCGGTCCAGGGCCTCGGGTACCGCATCGACGAGCACGACGTCAATCCCCGCCAGAGCGAAGACGTGGCTGATCCCGTTGCCCATCGTTCCCGCCCCGATCACCCCCACGACGTCGACTTGATTCTCGTTCATCATCCCTCCGATCCGGTTCGTGGAGCTCTCTCGGCACCCGACACCGGATGTTCTCGTTCGACTTCGCCCCCGATCAGTGGACCAAGGGCCAGTACAACCGGATCACGGGACAGTCGGGCGGTACGCGCTGTCCAGGCGATCCCGGTGATGGTTGCCATCGTGAGCAGCAATCCACCCTCAGGACCATACGCGCCGCCCGTCCACAGGTCCGGCCCGCTCACCGACACGTCCACCAGGGCAGGACCGACATCCAGGCCGCTGACCGGCAGACCGGCAGCCACGCCCATGGTCCAGTTCCACGCGAAATGAGTGCCGGTTACGAACCACAGGCTCAGGGTCCTCCAGTAGAGAACGCCGAGCAAGATTCCGGCCAGCAGCGTGTTGCCCATCGCACCCCACCCGATACCCGGATTCGCCCCGTGGAGGACCGCGAAAACGACCGCCGTGCCTCCCACTGCCACACCCGGTCCATGAGCCCCGGCGAGCAACTGAAACGGGTATCCACGAATCGCAAGTTCCTCGAAGAACGCCGCAAGCAGCAGGAGTACGGTCACATAGGGCATCCCCCCCGCAATCACGTCGCTCGAGACACCGGTGCCGGTCACGTTCAACCAGCCCGCGATCGCCATCACCAGCACGACAGAGCCAAGCAACCCTGCCCCGATTCCGCACCCGAGCGAGAAGTCCCGCGCAGCCCTGCGGTTGACGACCAGGCCCAGCGCCGCGGGCGGTCTCGACTCCACCCTGGACATCATGACCCAACCAGCGACGAGCGCGGCCGCTACCGCCGCACCCACCCCCCACAAGGTGAGCTCGCCGATGGACGCCGGGTCGAGCACCGCGAGGAGGGCCTGAAACGTGAGCAGCGCCAGAACCAGGAGCGTCGCGTAGACGGCGAGGTGCCAAACCCACGCCCACTGCTCACGACAACCGACCGGACCGGCGACCGATCCCAGCCGCCGCCGTCCGTCCCCTCCCCCTCCAGCCGGATTCAACCAGCTAGGGGATCATTCGGCGCAAGGCGCCTCGGCCTCGCCGGACGATCACGAGTACCAGTATCACCTTCAGCAGGTCACCAAGCAGGAAGACTCTGACACCCGTGGTCTCGACAAGAGCGCGACCCCCGAGGATCCACAGCCAGGCCAATCCGCCAAGGTGGATGACCGCCAGCGCCAGAGCGAGCGTCAAGGCCGCTCCGATCCAACCGCGGGCCCGGTCAGTCGCCAGCCCGGCCACCGCCGCCGCAACGGGGAACGCGAGCAAATAGCCCCCCGTTGGTCCCAGCAGGTACGCGGCGCCGCCACCCGCTGCGAAAAGGGGCAGACCGAGCGCCCCGGCCGCCAGGTACGCGACTTGGCTGGCAGCTCCCGCCCGGGAGCCGAGTACCACGCCAGCCAGCAGTACGGCCACCGGTTGAAGCGTCATCGGCACGGCCGTGCCCGGTAGCGGTACGCTCAACCGGGCGCCGAGCGCGGTGAGCGCGGCGAAGCCCAGCACACCCAGCCCAAGGCCGAGCGCACTGAACGTCGTCCTGTCGACGACCTTCGAGTCTACGGTATGTGCTGCCTCTCGAGTCATACTCTCTCCACGCTGAGGGCTACGGCATTCCCACCGCCCAGGCACAGGGTGGCGAGGCCCTTGTCCACTTCGCGGTCGCGCATGGCGTACAGGAGCGTTGTGAGAATCCTGGCGCCGGAGGCACCAATCGGGTGGCCGAGGGCGATCGCTCCGCCACGCACGTTGACCCGGTCCATTTCCACTCCGAGCTGCCTGGCGTCCGCTATCGACTGCACGGCGAAGGCTTCGTTCGCCTCGATCAGACCGTAGTCGCCGATCTCGGTCCCTTCCATGTCCATGAGGCGCCGCACTGCGTCCACCGGCGCGAAGAAAAGATCGCGCGGCTCCGTCGACCCGACCGAATATGCCGTCACGCGACCGAGGATGTCCAGTCCGTTGGCCCGGGCATAAGCCTCCGAAGTGACGACAGTAGCGGCCGCCCCATCGTTCAGTCCTGGCGCATTCCCGGCCGTCACCGAATACTCCGTGACCTCGGGCGGAGCGTCGCCGCTGAACGCCGGCCTCAACCGCCCGAGAGCCTCCACCGTCGTATCTCTGCGCGGAGGCTCGTCCGTGTCGAACACCGTCGTGCCCTTCCGGCTAACGATCTCGACCGGCACAATTTCGGCCGCGAAATCTCCACCATCGATCGCGGCGGCGGCTTTCATGTGGCTCTCGTACGCGAACTGATCCTGGTCTTCGCGGCTCACTCCCGCTTTCCACGCCGTGTACTCTGCGTGCCCACCCATGTGGCAGTGACCGAACGAGCACCACAGGCCGTCATGAATCAGACCATCCACCATCGACTGATCGCCGAACTTCACACCTCCCCGGTATCCCCGCACCAGGTAGGGCACGTTGGACATCGACTCCATGCCTCCGGCCACGGCGACCTGCAGATCCCCCGCCCGGATGGCCTGCGCAGCCAGCATCACGGCCTTGAGGCCAGAGCCGCACACCTTGTTGATCGTCATCGCCGGAATCGTCGCGGGCAGGCTGGCGCCGATTGCCGCCTGCCTGGCCGGGGCCTGTCCGACTCCGGCCTGCACGACGTTGCCCATGATGACCTCTTCGATGTCCTCCATGGCCACGCTCGAGCGCTCGACCACGCCGGCGATCGCCCTCGCCCCGAGCTCCGGGGCCGTCAGAGACGAAAGCCCCCCGAGAAAACGCCCCGTCGGCAGCCTGGCTGCTCCGACGATTACCGCAGTCCGATCTGCATCACTCATTTCAACCACTCCTCGCACCCCTGCCTGCGACGCGTATCCACGAGGCCGACGATCTTCCAATCCTCGCCCACCCGGGCGATCTGGAAGACGTTCACGCCGCAGTGCGAGAGGTTACCGTTATAGTAGAACGCATAGGGGGTAAACACTGTCGCCAGATCGTCATCGATCCGGATCTCGGCAGCGCCGATCCTCTCGTCAAACGCTCCCGGCTCGGCGTTCCCGACCGCCTGTACCAAGCCTTCTATCTCGCCGAAAACGACGCCCGCTACACCGTCTCGTGCTCCGGAGCTCGCCATTTTCTTGAGGTCCGGGTGAAACAACCGCCTCACCGCCGCCGAGTCCGCCGCATGCATCGCATCGAACAGAGCGTCCACGAGCGCCGTTACTTCCTCCTCCACACTCTGCGCGCCTGCCGGTGCCGCACCGCCGCCGAACAGCACTCCGGTTACCAGGGCCACGAGCACGAAACGCTTCATTCGGTTACCTCCAGGTTCGGCCCGCCTGACGCGGGCGTATGGCCCTGGCCGTCCGGCCAGATCGCACCGGACACGAGCGCCTGCTCCACAACTTCCTCCAGGACACATCCGGGCTTCCCTCCGTCCGGAATCGTCGCACGACCCCACGCGACGAAAGGATCGTGCTCGAAAGCCAGCATCCACCCCTCGGCCGCCGCGCGGCCGAGCACGTCCTTCTTGCTCTGCAGCGTAACCAGCGGCTCGACGTCATACCCCATGATCCACGCTAGCGGCAGGTGTGCTGTCGTTGGAACGAGGTCCGCCAGGAACAGGACGATCTCCTCTCCGAGGTCGATCCTGATCGACTGGTGGTGCGGAGTGTGCCCGGGAGTGTGTACCAGTTGAATCCCCGGCACCACTTCGACGTCGCCATCTACCAGGTCGAGGCACCCGGCCCGCGCCAGGGGCTCGAAATTGTCCGTAATGTAGCTGGCCCGAATCCGCTCGTTATCCAGTCGCGCGAACTCATACTCCCCTTTTCTCACGACATACCGGGCCGTGGGGAACGCAGGTCCGATCTCCCCGTTCACTCCTCGGACCGTTCCACCTCCGGCGTGATCGAAATGGAGATGCGTTGCGATGATTACATCGACTTCGCCCGGCTCGACGCCGAGGTTCGACAGCGATGATTCGAGCCTCGTCGGGTCGCCATCGTTGGCCACTCCGTAGACCGACTTGAACTTGTCGCTCTCCTTGTTGCCCAGGCCGGTGTCGATCAGCACGGTGGCCTCGTCCGTCTCAACGAGCAGACAACGCATCGCCAGCGGTATCCGGTTCCTCTCGTCACTGGGTGCTCGGCGATTCCACAGCGGCTTCGGAACGACACCGAACATCGCCCCGCCGTCGAGCCACAGGCTGCCGGCGTCCACCGGCCTGACCCGGCCCCGACTTCCCTCCAGACACGGCGCCTCACACATGCAACCTCCCGTGGCCGTCGCTCGGGCTCTCCAGGGCCACGGGCCGCCCCGCGAGCCAATCCTCCAGCTGGTCCCAGTACTGGATCCCCTGCCGGTCGACCGCCTCGAGCATTCTGATCAGTATCGTCGCGGTGGCCCTGGCATCATCTCCGGCGCGGTGCCGATTCGCGATCGACACGTCATAATAGCGGGATAGCGCGTCCAGCCCTCTTCTCCGCAGCCCGGGAAGAAGCCGGCGTGCGAACTTGACCGTGCACAGACGCGGCCCCTCTGGCATCACGGAGTCCGCCAATCGCAACTCTTCCGCCACGAAACGCCAGTCGAAGGCCACGTTGTGCGCCACGAAGACCCGATCCTCAAGAGCTTCTCGTACTCGGCCCGCGATGTCGCGGAAGCGGGGCACTCCCTCGACCATCTCGGGCTCGATACCGGTGAGACGGGTGACCCACAGCGGTATCCACACCTCCGGGTTCACGAGGGTCGTATACTCGCCTGTCACCCGACCACCCTCGACGAACACGGCCGAGAACTCCATGATTCTGGCTCCACGAGCCACTGAGCTTCCCGTGGTCTCGACATCCACGACCGCGAACCTGCAGCCAGCGAGAGGCATGCGGCCCTGAGACACCGGCTGGGCCACCAGCCGCCACACTCCGGCGGCATCCACCGTGAAACGACGATCCTCGCCGAGCAAGTCGAACACCAGGCGGGAAGCGAGCCCCGGGGGCGCCAGGCTCAAGCCGAACACCTCGCGGGCCAGAGCCTGGGTCGACGTCGGTTCCCGGCCGACTGTCTCCAGCGCCTTCTGCACCAGAGGCGTGTGCGTACTGAACCGCAGTCCTTCGGCCTTCACGACGACTCGCGCAGAATCGGCAGGGTCATACACCGGGGGCCACCTCCGCCTCTCACGAGCTCGGATCCCTCAAACCCGATGACGAATTTCTCGTCGACTCCCATCTCTACCTTACCGCTCAGAAAGTCCTCGCTCCGCACGACCGTGAACCCACCCTCCTCTTCGAGCGCCCGCATCGTGTGCTCGTTTCGGTCGTAGGCCAGGACCTGCCCGGGACCGACCGCAAAGAAGTTGCACCCGCTTGCCCACTGCTCCCGCTCCTGCATCGTCCGCCGCTGCCCGCCGCACGAAAGCGGCGTGAGCGGCAGCCCCAGGTCATCCAACGCGGCAAACAGGCTGGACGCTTCCTGAACCCCTGAAGCGCCCTTTCTGACTCGGAGTACAGGAAGCCGCGTCGGCCCGATGAAGTAGGGTGGAAACACGCAGCACAAGTCCCGATCCAGCATCGTGAAGATCATGTCGAGGTGTATCGCGGCCCGGTGCGCCGGTATGAGGACCACGACGATGTCCGTGATCTCCGTCCAACGGAACACTTCTTCTGCCAACGCGTCGATCCCGGCCGCGGTCGTCCGCTCCGACATACCGACGGCGAGCAGATCGCGCCTGAGAATGTGGACGTCGCCGCCCTCGAGCCGCACGTTCAATCGCCTCTCATGCGCCCCGTCGAACAGGATGCCCTCGTTGACCAGCTCAGGATGAGTGCGAAACAGGGTCCACGCCAGGATTTCCTCGCTCCACCGCACTTCGTGTTTCATCGAGGCGACCATGACCCGCTCCCCGATCACTGCAGCCGAATCGCGAGTGAAGAAGAGATTCGGAAGTGGAGGCAGCGTGTAGCCAGCTTCGTTGACGAGACCCGCCAGGAGGCCACCGGACGTCACTTCACCCTGAACGAACAGTCGAGCAATCTCTTCGGGCTCGGCGTCTGCCGCGCGCGATTGGATCGCCCCTCCCGAGTGCTCTACCAGGTACTCTCTCGCTTCCGGTACTCGCAGCACTTCCACGAGAAGGTCGGCGATCTCGTGAACTGTTGCGAAGCGTGACAGGATAGCCGTGAAACGACCGTGCTCCCGGCGGGCGAGCTCGACATCGAGAATATCGTCGAACAGGTAGTCGCTGCGATTCCCCGGAGTTACCACCGCGAGCTCGGGACCCGGCGTGTGGCAGACCACTGCCTTCAGCCGGCCGATCTCGCTGTGAACGCCGATCATCGACCCACTTCTCCGTCTCCGCGCGCGGCCGTCACCATGTAGCACAGACCCTCGAGCTCGAGCGTCATGTCCATGGTGCGCAGCGCCACCCCCGGCGGCAGATCCAGCTTGATGGGGGCGAAATTCAGAATCGCGGAGGCCCCCGCTCGCACCGCACGAGTCGCTGCCGCCTGGGCTGCTTCCGGAGGCGTGGCGATGATCCCGATCGATATCTCCAGGTCGGCGAATCCACGCTCCAACGCATCAAGGGGCTGTACCCGGACGCCCCCCAAGTCGAGACCTGTCTTTGCAGGGTCCGCGTCGTACGCCGCCACGATATCGAATCCCCGCTGAGCGAAGTAGCCGTATCCCAGCAGCGCCGAACCGATCTTCCCCACGCCCAGGACCGCCACATTCCACCGATGGGTGAGTCCCAGGATCTCCTCAAGCTGCACGCGGAGATCACTGACCGGGTACCCCTGACCGCGCTTCCCGAATGACCCGAAGTGGCTGAGGTCCTTACGTACCTGCGCCGCGGTCGTGCCCGTCGCCTGTGCGAGCTCCCGGCTGGACACGACCTTTCGATCGTGCTGGTCGAGGTCCCTCAACTGCCGCAGGTAACGGGACAACCGTCTTACGGTCGAATCGGAGATCTTGCGTGCGTTCATGACTCTGCTTGTGAAAGTGATCACAAGAACATATGCGCCCGAACAGATGTTCTCAACTCACCTGGAGTGAACTCCCCCGAGGCATTGTCAGGATCTTCGCAAGCGCCCAGCCAGGCTCACGAACTCGTCTGGAGTGAGAGTCTCCGGCCGCGCCTGCGGCGAGAGTCCCATGGACTCCAGGATCTTCTCGATCCGATCGCGCGGGAGATCATACTCGGGAGCCGAGCGAAGAATCCGAAAGAGCTGCTTGCGGCGCCGGGAGAACGCCACCCGGGTAAGCACACGGAGGTCCGACTGGGTCACCGGGTCCAGCGGAGGAGTCCGTGGCTCGAGGACGATCACAGCCGAGTCCACGGCAGGTACCGGACGGAAAGCCTGTCGCCCTACTCGAAACGCGATCCGGACGCGCGCGCGCGACTGCACCCCGACGGTGAGAGCGCCGTAGACCTTGCTTCCGGCCGGCGATGCGATCCGATCGGCTACTTCCTTCTGCACCAGCAGAACCATCCGTGTGGGAATGGGATGCATCTCCAGGAAGTGGAAGATCAGCGGCGACGTAATTCCATAGGGAACGTTGGAGATGAGTCGGCCGCCACTATCCCCCACCAGGGCAGCGAGGTCTGTGTCAAGAGCGTCGGCATGGACTACCTCGACATCCGCCCTGTGGTCGAAACGGTCGGCGAGCTCCGCTGCCAGTCGATCGTCCTTTTCGACGAGCACGAGGCAGCGGACCGTTCCCGCGATCAGATCGCTAAGCTCTCCGTGGCCAGCCCCGATCTCGAGCACCAGGTCTTGTGCTCCCGCGTCCAGCTCCGCCACGAGCTTGCGCCGGATGTTGGGGTCGACGAGGAAGTTCTGACTCAGGGATCGTTTGGCGTAGACCACCGTTACTTGACCACGAGCGCCGTGCGGTCGTCCGCCGCCATACCACCGGGCGCCGATGCCAGCTCGAACACGCGATCGAGCACCTCCTGGGCACTGGCAGCCGATCGCTCCATCGCCATCTGCGTCAGCCGCTCGTCCGACCACATGCGATCAGAATCGAGGCACTCGCTGATCCCATCCGTGAACATGAGCAGCATGTCCCGTCCCGGGACCCAGTCCAGCTCCCTCTGCGCATAGGAATCGAACTCTGCGATCCCGAGCGGTGGATTCAGCGCCTCCAGCCGCTGTGCCTGATCCGGACTGACGTGAAACGCGTGCGGATGCCCTGCATTGGCATACCGCATCCGACCCGCCGCGGGATCCAGGACCGCGTAGCAGAGCGTCATGTACATTTCGGTGGACTCGAGCTTTCTCACCAGCTCGTGATGGATCCCTCGCAACACCTCGGCTGGCTCCTCACGGTCACGCACTGTAAGCGACGCCGCGCTCATCGTGAGGGCCATGATCAGGCCGGCCGAGTAGCCGTGCGAGCTCACATCGCCCAACATCACGCCTAAACGGTCGCCGGGCAGCCGGAACAAGTGGTAGAAGTCTCCGCCTACCGAGTCCGCGGGCTCACACCTGGCGGCCACATCGGCCACCTCCACAAAATCGCTGAGATCCGGGAGCAACTTCATCTGCAGGTGATGAGCCAGCTCCAACTCGACGAGCATCCGCTCCTGAACCAGACTCTCTCGGACCAGGCGATCGTTCTCGATCGCGGCCGCCAGGTGCGCCGCCACGGTGGCCGCGAGCTTGACCTCGGCCTGAGTAAACGTGTCGCGCCTGGATCCGCCCCGCACTGTCAGCACGCCCACGGCAAGGGTGGTTCCGTGGACCGCGGAGTGCCGGAGAGGTACAGCCAGAAGCGTCCGGTCTCCCTCTTCCATCGCGCGGCCGCGTCGGGGTCGCACCTGGGCCAGCTGGTGTTTCAGCACCTCTGCAATCAGGTCCCCGGCATCGGCCGATGGCCCGGCAGACGCCGCCGCACGCATGGTCCCCGTCGCCACCAGGCGCTCTACATCCCGGTCCCCCTCGCCAGGCCCAGGCACCCAGACAGTTGCGGAGTCGGCCGTGAGCACGGCCGTGAGGCGCTCCAGCAATCTTCCTGTCGCCCGCTCCAGGTTGATCACCGAGCCCAAGGTCTCGCCCGCCGAGGTCAACAGCTCGACTTCGGCGAATCGATCCGCGAGCTCGTCCGAGAAGAACCTGGCCTCTCTCTCCGAGGCCACGAGCTGGCTGGCAGTCTCTCTGAGCAGAGCGAGGTAGCGACGATCAACGTCCCCCGCCGCAGGAGCGGCTGCCAGCCGGATCCGGACAGATGGCATCACGAGCCACGAGGACTCCGTGTACTCTATCTCCCGCCTGTCGCCCAGCGAGTCGTGGGCCACGACGTCCATACCCGAAGTCTCTATCACGAGACGAAACCGGACCCCCGTGAGGCGATGAAACGCCGCGAGGTACTCCTCGAGCCGATCGCTGCGGAGTGGCTCTGCGGAGTGGGTCACAGCTTCCACCCCATCTAAACCGTTCTGCGGCTTCACCGCGACGTCGGGTACGCGTCCGCTCGGCGTTCCCGGCTCGACGTCGACCAACTCAGTCCCCAGGGTCAGCGTGATCGAGTTGCCACGCTCGTTGAATCGTACGTCGTCGGTGAGAGACCTGAGAATGAAGAGACCACGCCCATGGCTGCGTTCCCGATTCTCCGGACGGGTCGGATCGAGGATCGACTGTGGATCGAAGCCCTCCCCTTCGTCTGTAACAGTCACCTCGGCGCACCCCTGATTGAGAACGGCCGAAACGCGGACGAGCTTCTGGGGATCCTCACGGTTGCCGTACAGGATCGCGTTGCACAGGGCCTCGCCGACCGCGACCCGCAGGTTCAGGGTGGCCCGGGATCCCGAAAAGGCGAAGCGCTCACAGGCCTCGACGACTTCAGCCACGGCCTCTTGCACGAAGCGCACGCTGGACGGAAATGCGAGCTGCAGGTTACCGGACAGGCCTCCCGGACGTCGCGCCCGGGTGCCACCTTCTCCAGACCGATGCCGGCGCCACTTGAGGCCCAGCTCGTCGGAGTTGAGGGGGTAAAACAAGTAATCGCCGCACCCCGCGGCCAGGGCCGGGATCAGACCGTCTACGGACTCATTGTCCACTATGGCAATGAGCTCGGTGTCCTCACCGAACGCGAGCCGGGCCTTGCGAACGGGCTGCCCCGTGTCCGCCAGATCGATGAACGCGATCCGGGGAGGGTTTCGCGGCCAGTCCTCCGCCGAGACCGACGTCACGCACGACACTTGCAGAGCTTCGAGCTCACTCACCAGGCTCGAAGCCACGTCCGGACGGTTCGAGCATATGAGTGCCGCGGGCACGGTGTCGGTCACGAGGTCAGAATTCGCCCAGGGCCCGGGCGCGCGTATCCGCGATCTGGAAAAGCGTGTCCAGCTTGGTCAGCTCAAATAGGGTGCGAAGGTCCTCGCTCAGGCCCGCCAGTCGCAGCACGCCCCCGGACTCCCGTATCTTCTTCGAGAGACTCACGAGCACACCGAGTCCACTCGAGTCGATATAGCTGGAACTCGTGAAATCGATCAGGAACCGGCGATCACCGGCCTCCAGGCGCTCGCTGACCTTTTCTTTGAGCTCGTGGCGGTTGCCCACGATCAGCTCTCCACCCACCTCCACGATCGTGATGCCGTTCAACTCGACGATCGAAAACATTGTTGCCCTCAGTAGTCAGTGTGATCCGGATGCGTCGATCCGCGACGCCGCAGACATCAATGCCGTGATGTACGCCACGTGTACGATGTCCTCCACGGAAGCTCCACGCGACAGGTCGTTCAGCGGGGCGGCGAGGCCCTGGAATATCGGACCCAGCGCGTGCGACCCCGCCAGACGCTGTACCAGCTTGTAACCGATGTTTCCTGCATCGAGATCCGGGAAGACCAGCACGTTGGCCCGACCCGCGACAGCCGAGTCCGGCACCTTGCGTCGTGCGATGTCGGGTACCAACGCGGCGTCCACCTGAAGCTCACCGTCACAGATAACATCCGGTACCCGGCTCTGAAACTGTGCCAGTGCCTCCCGTACGGTCCTGACAGAGTCACCATCGGCCGACCCGCGTGTCGAATACGACAGGAACGCCACTCGCGGCTCGTCACCCACGATCAGCCGCCGGGCACGGCACGCCGCTTCCGCGATCTCCGCCAACTGCCCGGCCGTTGGGCTCGGAACGACGGCGGGGTCCGTGAACGTGAGAACGTCGCCCGGACGCCCGTCGCTCGGGACCATGTAGAAAGAACTCGACACTATCTTGATGCCTGGCGCAGTTCCAAGCAGACGAATTCCTGCTCGAAGGACATCGGCCGTAGCGCTTTTCGCGCCGGCCACCACGCCGTCCAGGTGTCCCCTCTTAAGCTGCGCCACCGCGAAGCGCAGGGTGTCCACGGGCCCTCCGGAGGCGATCTCGGGAAGCAGGTCCGCGACCTCTCCTCTGCGGCCCGGCGCGTATGGGTCGAGGAGATCGATACCGCCACCCGCCAGCGCGTCCTCCGCCGCCGCGGCCGACTCCACGACGACGGGCCGTATCGCTCCCTCCTCCGCAAGCCGACGCATTGCCTGTACCGTACGCGGATCGGCCGCCTCCGGAAACCCGATCCGGGCGCCCGTTGCGGCCGCCCTGTCCCGCAAGCCGGCGAGAAAGCTCATGCGCCCGACGCGGCGGGCCCATACACCCGGACGAGCTCCCGGAGCACGGGCGCCGGAACAAATGCCGAGACGTCACCTCCGAGGTGTGCAACTTCTCGTACGAGGGAAGAGCTTAGAAACGTATAGCTGCTCGCGGGAGCCATGAAGATCACCTCGATCTCGGGCCACAACGACCGGTTCATCAGGGCCATCTGGAACTCGTACTCGAAGTCGCTGACAGCCCGCAACCCTCGCACGATGAGCCGCGCCCCCCTCTGGCGAGCGAAGTCCACGAGGAGTCCCTCGAAGGGAACGACCTCGACCCTGGGCTCATCCGCGTAGACTTCCTGCATCACCTGGACCCGTTCATCGACCGAGAACATCTGGTCCTTCTGCTGAGTCGCCGTACCCGCGATCGCCACGAGCACCCGATCCACGAGCCGGAGGCTGCGCCTCACGATGTCATCGTGCCCAAGCGTCAGAGGGTCGAACGATCCAGGATAGATGGCGATCCGTTGGTCACTCATCGGCGGCAGCTCCTTCCGTCGAATCCACGAAGATGGACAGGGCCGTCTCTCCGTATTCCCGGTGCCAGTCGGGTTCCCGAGGAAACGTAGTACCGCGAGCATGCTCCACGCACAGGATACTCGCGTACGGTGACCGGCCAAAGCCCGAAACGAGCCGCGCGGCCTCCTGGCCCGCATAGGGCGGATCAGCCAGCACGATATCCCAACCGCTTCCCTCCCCTCGCCTCGACTCCTCGACCACGCAGAATGCGTCGGTGCACCGGACCTCGCAGCGCGAACCGGCGCCCAGGCTCGCGATGTTCCGCCTCAGCACGTCGCACACCCGTCGGTTCGACTCGACGAAGCACACGGTGGACGCGCCCCGCGAGAGAGCCTCCAATCCAAGAGCGCCAGACCCGGCGAACAGATCCAGCACACGACTGCCGGGCAGCCGGTCCTTCAGAACGTTGAACCACGCCTCCCGAACGGCGTCGCGAGTGGGCCGCGTACCCCGCCCGGTCGGCGCCTCGATTCTCCGGCCACCGAATTCGCCGGAGATGATCCGCAGGCTCAATGCTCGGCGGGCCTGAAATCGAGAACTCGCGCCTGGATCTCGCTCCGCCCGTTCCAACTGTTCTCAGCGATCTCGATCGCCACGTCCGCCCGCTCCGTCGAGCGCGCCTCCTGCATCCTGTTCCCCAGACCGAATCCGATCGCCGGTACCCGGTGGCCATCTCGGACCAATCCGAGCCGCAAGTGTCCGCCGTCACTTCCGACCCGGCCAGGTCGATCGAGCTCGACGCCACGGACCAACAGAATCGGATGCGGATTCCCCGAACCGAAAGGCGCCAGATGCTCGAGCCACTTCAGTAAACCGGAGCCGACTCGCTCCAGAGGCACTTCGAGGTCCAGGCGTAGCTCCTGCACCGGATCACGGTCCGACAGCTCCCGCATCGCCACCTCCTGGAGCCGGATCGCCAGCTCCTCCACGTGCTCCCGCCGCACGGTCAGGCCTGCGGCCATGCGATGGCCGCCGAATCTCTCGAGGAGCACCGCACATTCCTGCAGGGCGTTGAACAGGTGAAAGCCGTCGACCGATCGGCCCGAACCTCTCCCGATGTCTCCGTCGAACGCGATCACGATGGCCGGCCGGTGGTATCGCTCGACCAGGCGCGAGGCCACGATTCCGATCACCCCCGGGTGCCAGTCATCGCCCCACAGAACCACTGCCCGGTCCTCCACCTTCAGGTCGGTCTCGAGCCTGCGAGTCACCTCCTCGAACACCCGGGCGTCAATGAGCCTGCGCTCGGAGTTCTGGCGCTCCAGGTGGTCCGCCAGGCGCTGGGCCTCCTTCGGGTCCGATGCGAGGAGAAGTCGCACACCCACATCGGCCTCCGCCATTCGGCCGACGGAGTTCAGACGCGGGGCGATCTTGAAGGAAATATGCTGGGCGTCGATGCCTTGTTCGGACCGTACCCCGGCGTTCGCGAGCAGGGACCGCAACCCCGGCTTCCGGCTGCGTTCGAGCACCCGAAGACCGGCCCTGACCAGGATCCGGTTCTCGCCCGTCAGCGGCATCTGGTCGGCTACAGTGCCGAGTGCAACGAGATCGAGGTGCTGGTTGAGGACGGGGGAACCGACTCCGGCATTCTCGTACAGCGCCACCAGCAGCTTGAAAGCCACTCCGACACCGGCCAGGTCCCGAAACGGATATTGGCTGCCCGGCAACATCGGGTTCACGATCGCTACTGCCGCCGGAAGGTCGGTCCCCGGCCGGTGGTGGTCCGTAACAACCACGTCGATCCCGTTCGCCGCGGCTTGCCTCACCGCCGTCGTCGCCGTGACTCCGCAGTCCGCGGTCACGATGAGCGTAGCTCCGATCTCTGCGGCCCTCGCCAGCCCCGCATCCGACAGGTCGTAGCCATCCCTCGTCCGATGTGGCACGAAGGCCTCCACCCGCCCACCGATTTCCCTCAACCCGAGCGTAAAAAGCGCCGCCGCGGACATCCCATCGGCATCATAATCCCCATGCACCAGGATCATCTCACCGCTGGCAAGGGCCCTTTCCACTCGAGCCACGGCAGGCTGGATGTCCGGAAGATCGTCCGGGCGATGCATCAACGAGAGGTGCGGGCGGAGAAACAAGCGCGCATCGTCGGCAGAATCGACACCCCGGCGTATCAGGACGCGACACACATCGTTGGGGAGGCCGAGCGACTCCGAGAAGCGCGCGACGCGGTCCTCCGGCAACGGAAGCGGCATGATCCACCGGCGCCGTGCGCCGGCGCGATGGCTCACGCACCCCCCGGGGCAGATGACCTCAGCGGCTCCGGCCTGAGGCGCCGACTACCAGGAATCACTCCGCGATATGGAGAATGACGCCGCAGGTCTCGCATACGACGAGAGTCCGGCCCGCCCGAATCACCTGCTGCCTCTGCAGCGGAATGGCCGTGAAGCAATGGCCACACACTCCCTCCACTACCGGGGCCAACGCACTGTCGGCCCTGCCGCCGCGAACGGTGTCGTAAAGGCTCCGTGCGCGCTCGTCGATTCGGAGCGCACGGTTGCTGCGCTTGTCCAGATCGACGGCGATCTCTTCCTCGAGTCGCTGACGTTCCCTGTCCAGGTCCCCGAGTCGATCTCCGTACTCCTCCCGGCGACTCGCGATGTCTCCCTCCAGCTGAAGCAACGCCGACCGAGCGGTCTCCTGATCCTGCATCGCGTCCAGGAGCTCGTCTTCCCCCGCCTCCAGATTCTGGCGGGCTGCATCAACCTCGGCCCGAGCGGCCGCGTGCTCGCGCATGTTGCGCACCTCCTGCGCACGCACGTGAAGGCGCTTGAGCGTCGCCCGGCCCGCCTGCACCGTCCGCTCCGCGTGCCGCATAGCCGACTCGGATTCCTCGAGGCGCGCCTTCAGCGTCACGGTCTCCTTGTCGAGCACTTCAAGCTCGCTGACGAGCAGGTCGGATTCCGCACGCACCGCCGTGACTCGCCCCTGTTTATCCCCGATGAGGGCGTCGATCTCCTGCAGGTGGATAAGACCCTCTACCATGTTTCCTTCCATATACTCTCCGTCTCCCATACCTCTCGTAGCCCGGCCTTCAAGCCGGGGCCGTTTCCGAATAGCGCCGAAGAAAACTGAGGGGAACGCCTGCTCCTCTCAGCTCGCGCGCCACTCCCTCCTTCTCGACCAGTAAGCGTCTCGCCTGATCCTCATCGGCCAACTCCATCTCTCTATCGATCTGGGCCAGCCTGTCCAACTTCGCCCGGTGCACCATCCGCCGAACTGTCTCGTCGAACGCTTCCCGGGGATGCACGACTTCCATCTCGTCCGATACGAGCGCGCCCCAGATATCGATCACGTTCTCGTCCAGCGCTGGCTCGCCATCTCCCGCCTGGAGGAGGGACACATAAATGCACCTCAGCGCGTCGTCCCGAAAGTGCCGTTCATCCAGCCCGCTCTCTACGGCCGCGTCGATGAGACCACGATCGCGCGCCAGAAGAAGCAGCAGAGTCCGTTCGACCGCTGCATTCCTGCTATCCTGTTCGTCAAACGGAGATCGCTCTTCGGACCCGGGCCGAGTGGCGGTAACCTGTCTCTTGCGCGGTGTCATCCGTGCGCGGGCCACCTCGCCCACCAGCGTGTCCCGTCTCACTCCGGTCCGCTCGGCCGTACGGCCGAGATAGATGTCCAGCAGCGCCGGGTCCTGGACAGACCGGAGAGTACTCAGGAGGCCATCGACGGCACGCCGTCTCCCCTCGATGGTGTCGAGGTATCCCTGTCGCTCCAGGATCTGGAGCTTTCGTTCGAGCACGTCCACGGCATCGGCCAGATAGCCTCTGAGCGCCTCAGGCCCTTCGTCGCGGAGGACCGAGTCAGGGTCTTCCCCGTCCGGAAACGTCACGACCATCGGGTGACATCCGGAGGAGAGCAGCACGTCGCCGGCCCTGAACGTTGCTTTCAGGCCGGCCGAGTCACTGTCGTACAGGAGGTAGACCCGGCTCGAGTAACGCTTCAGGAGATCGGCCTGCTCCGAAGTAAGGGCCGTTCCGAGCGGAGCCACGGCCGTCGGGAACCCTCCGATATGCAGTGAGAGAACGTCCATGAAGCCCTCGGTGACCAGCGAGTGCTCCTCGCGCCGAATCGCGTGTCGAGCCCGGTTAAGGCCGTAGAGAGTGCGACTCTTGTGGAATATCGGGGTCTCGGGAGAATTGATGTACTTCGGAGCGCGTTCGTCCGCCTTCCGGAGCACCCTGCCACCGAAGGCGATCGGTCGGTCGCGCAGGTCGAGGATCGAGAACATCAGCCGATTTCTAAACCGATCGTAAGGCTCATCCGCCCGGTCGCTCGTCGCGAGGAGCCCGGCCTCGAGCAGGTCGTCGTCAGCTATCCCCCTGGCGAGCGCTGCCTCCCGGAGCTCGCGCCACCCGTCGGGAGCAAAACCGAGCCCATATTCCTCCGCCGCGCCCGGGTCAATCCCGCGGCCCAGGAGGTACTCCCGCGCAGGCGCGCCGACATCCGCATCCATCAGCTCGGAACGGAACCACTCCTCAGCGAACGCCGTGACCTCCCTGAGGTACGCGAACGGATCCTCCATCCGGTCCGAGTCATCCGGGACATCCACTCCGACGCGACTCGCCACCTGCCTGACGGCCGACGGGAAATCGAGGCCCAGGTGCTTCATCAGGAACGAGAATACGTCTCCACCTTCGCCACATACGAAGCACTTGAAGATCCCGCGGGTGGGGTCCACCGAAAAGTTAGGCCCCTCTCCACCGTGCAGGGGACAGGGGCCTCGATACGTCTTGCCGGATCGCTTGAGCTGGACGAATTCGCCGCAAACTTCCAGGATCTCGGCACGCTCCCGAATCTCCTGAACCAGCGCGTCGCTAACCATCAGCGGTCGCTGCTCCTTTCGCCGGAGAGGGCGCGGCGCACCACAATCTCTCGCTCGTCCTCCGTTCAGTCACTCGTGTCCTTGAACTTGACTACGGTAACGCCGGAGCCCCCTTCCTGGAAACCTCCGGCGCGGTATGACCTTACCCGTGAGTCGCCATCCAGGATCCGCGCGACCTCCTTTCGCAGAGCTCCCGTGCCCTTTCCGTGGATGATCCGCAAGCTCGGCACGTCGTTGACGACGGCACCATCGAGACCGGGCGCGAGGGCGGTCTCCACTTCCTCGACACGCAGGCCTCTTAGATCGACCTCCGTCGCGGGAGCTATCTCGGGCAGTGGGATGCTTCCACGCACCGGCTTCGAGGCGCGCACGGCGTGCTCCACAGGCTCCAGATCCGTGGGGGTGAGTGAGAACCGGATCCCTCCTGCCTCCAGCACGGCCTCGTCGTCGCGGAGCTCGAGCAGATCGCCCACGACACCCAACGATCGTGAGCGGGCAGCCAAGCCCACCCGCAGGCCAGGCGGAATCCCTGTGGGCGCGGCGCTTTCGTCATCGCGCGGCGTCCGCAGCTCACGCAACAGCTCCTCTACGCCTGAACGAGCTGCACGCACAGCGGATTCGAAGGCGCCTCGATCGGGGCCCGCGCTCCCGGTCGAACGCTCAGCCGCCTCTCGCAGGTGCCTTACTTCCGCCTCAACTTCCTTCCGGGCCTCGAGCAGGTAACGCTCCACCTTCTCCCGGGCTTCACGGTCGATTGCCTTTTCGCGTCTTTCGAGGCGCTCCGTAACCTCCTCGAGGCGCTGCTCGTTCTCGCGGCTTCTACGGGCCGACAACCTCGCCTCCACCACGAGACGCTCCACCTGTGCCTCGCGGTGCTCCAGGTCCCCGAGCAACTCGTCGATGCGGCGCTCGGATCCGGTCAGCCGGGAGAGCGCCGTCGACAGGACGTCCTCCGGAAGACCCGATCTTCTGGCGATCTCGAGTGCATAGCTGCGGCCCGGCCGGTCACGGATCAGCGTGAAGGTCGGCCGCATCGCCTCCGTATCGAACTGCAGCGAGGCGTTGACGATTGTGGGCTCCTGGGCCGCGAGGTCCTTCAGCTCGCCGAGGTGGGTGGTCACAACGGACAGGCCTGCCTGCGTTGCAAGACGCAGGAGCACAGCAGCGGCCAGGGCCGCGCCTTCCGCAGGATCCGTATTCCCGCCGAGTTCGTCGACCAGGACGAGAGAGTCGCCGTCCGCGTCGTCGAGGATGAGGCGCAGGCCTTCTACCTGCGCGCTGAAGGTCGACAGCGAAGCCTGGATGGACTGCTCATCTCCGATGATGGCGAAGTACTTCCTGAACAGCGGAAAGTGAGTACCCGGTCCGACCGGCGGCACGATCCCGGCCTGCGCCATCGCCGACAGCAACCCGATCGCCTTGAGAAGAACCGTCTTTCCACCCGCGTTGGGGCCGCTGATCAGGAGGACCCGGTCGTCGGCCTGCAAATCCAGGCGGAACGGAACGACGGGCTTGCCGCCGCTGTCGAGAAGCGGGTGCCGTGCATCGACTGCCCGATACGCTCGGACTCCCGAATCTCCCCGCGTCGCCGACACCTCCGGGCAGCTTCCTCCGTGCTCGAGCGCATAACGCGCTCGGGCGTAGAAACTATCCGCCTCGCCCAGTGCAGCGAGGCTCTCGGACAGTCCGTCCGCATCGGTACGCAGAAGCGCGGTGAGCTCTCGGAGAACGCGGTGGACCTCGCGGACTTCCTCGCGCTCCAGCTTCGCAATCCGATTCATCGCCTCGATCGCCTCCGGCGGCTCCACGAAGATCGTCCGGTGCGTAGCCGATTCGTCGTGAACGATCCCGCCGACCTGCGACATTCCCTCGCGCCGGATGGGAATGCAGTAGCGACCCGCTCGCAGGGTCACGGACCCGTCGGGAACCTGCAGGCGTTCAGGAAGTTGCCGCACGTATCGCTCGAGCCGACGGACCAACGAGGAACGGCCGCCCCGTAGCGACTTTCTAACTCGGCCCAGGTTCTGCGATGCGGCGTCCGACAGGCCTCCCGCTGGATCCAGGGACCGTTCGAGGCGGGACTCGACATCCTGCAGGCGTAGCATCCTGCTACCGAGGTCGGCCAACCTCGGAAGGTCCTCCGGGAATCTGCGAAGGTCTGCACGCACCAGGCGCGACGCCCTGAGCAGGCGAACCATCTCGCCGAGGTGCTCGACGTCCAGAACCGACCCCTCCAGCTCCAAACGCGCGATCAGTGGGCCGGCATCGGGGATATCCGGCGGAAACCAGGACTCGAGCCTGAGGAGCAGGCTCACCATCTCGTCGGCCGTGCCCAGGGCTTCCCCCACCGCCTCTAACTCGTGCCACGGCCTCAGCGAGAGAACGGCCCTCCGACCGGGCTCCGACACCGCGTGATCCGCGATCCGCTCCAGGACGCGTGGAAACTCGAGCACGCGCAGCGCATGCGCCTCGATACGCCAGGCAGAGTCATCCCTCATCAGCGATCGCTCCCGCTCAACCGGGCGGCCACCTCATACGCCGCCCGCCCAGAACGTGCACGTGGAGGTGAAACACGCTTTGTCCTGCACGTTCCCCCACGTTGGTTACAACCCGATAGCCCGACTCCCCAACGCCCTCCAGCCGCGCTACCTCGGCAGCCGCGACTAACAGCTCTCCGGCCAGGTCCGCATCCCCCTCCTTCATCTCTCCGATGCTGTCCACGTGCCGACGTGGGATGACGAGCACGTGAACGGGAGCCTGGGGTTGAATGTCGCGGAAGGCTACCCACGACTCGCCTTCGGCTACGACATCCGCCGGAATGTCGCCGCGGACGATCCTGCAGAACAAGCAATCGTCGCTTTCCATCGACTATCCCCCCGCGCCAACTGGCGCTCTCGGTGTGCGTCGCCGGTCCACCCTCCCTCGCCACCACAACCAACCGTGTCGCATGGCTACGAGAACGTGGCCATCACTTCGATTCGGCACAGGTCATGCAGGAATGTGATCTGGCACCGTAAACGTCGCCAGCCCACTCGAACAGGTCAGGCGACGTAGTCGCCCTGCATATGGCGCGGGGCCGAGAACCGCCGTAGGATGCGGCCAGATGTCTGCGGCAGGCCGGCCGCGCCGAGTATGCACGTTTTCACGATCCAGGCAAGGAGTCTCGGTGGCCGCACACGGCTCTTCGAGCAGTCTCGGCGACACTCCGAAACCCGAAAAGCGGGTTCGGTTCGTAGCCGCGAGCGCCGAGCGACAACCCGGGTCGAGAGTACGCGTGAGCGTCGAGGTAGGCTTCGCTGACCGGTCTCACGTGGCCGAAGCGGAGGGCATCGGCACGGAGACGATTGAGATCCGGATGGCCGCGGTTGCAACCCTCGATGCCATACGGGAACTCACCGACACGCCACCTTTCCGGCTCGTCGGCGTGAAGCTGATGCATGCGTTCGACGCAGAGGTCATCCTCGTGGCTCTGAGGGACCCGGAGTCCGAGGGCAGCCGCTACATCGGTGCGGTACCCGTGCGAACCACTCACGTCGCGGCCGCGGCGACGGCAGTCATGGACGCGACGAATCGCGTGCTGTTCCGCCGGGGGGATACGGCCGGTCGCGACGATCGGTCCGCTGCTCCCGAGGGCTGAGGTCCCGCCATCCCTGCCCCGGGCGAAGCACGCAACGATCAGTCTTCGTCCTCGGAAAACCCCAGCCGCCACCCGATACGGGCGGTGAGCGGACCGCGTAGACTACCCCTGCCCCGCGTGACCCCCCACCACGAATTCTGAAGATCCCAGAGCGGCAGCTCGACGTCCAGCTCGTCCGCCTGGTCAAGCCGGTGGACGAGCTCAAGCAGTATTCCCTCATCCTCAGCGTCGGATGTAGATACGCTCAGCGCTTCGAAACCGCTTTGCAGCTCCGCGGCAGATCCACCCCGTGGATCCTCGCGCCGATCGGCTCCCCGGCGGATGGCCACCATCGTTTCGGGACGCAGGTCTTCGAGCGATGCTTCGGCGGGCTCGTCGGAGCCGTCTGCCTGCGCCTCCGCTCGAACGCGAATCCTGACATCAGTGGCCCCTCTCGCCAGGGCCCTGAAACGGAACACCGAGGGGTCGTCCGTTCTTTGATCGATGACCCTCGCGATACCGGCCACCGCTCGCACGCCGGTGGCACTGACGGTCACGGATTCCCCGGAAACGGACCATGCCGCGTATCCCGGTGGTGATACATCGGCTGCCAAGCAGGCGGCGTGCTCCACCGCAACGTCCGACGCCTCCACACGGGACGAAAGCCACTCGGCGATCAGGATCTGCCTCCCGTCCGGCGCGTCCGGCGCGTTGCCGCGCGCGTACGCAAGCCGCTTCAAGAATGGCTCGCGTACGTGTACAGCACCGATGCTGCCGGCCAGCTCGACGGCCCTGGCGGCGTAGCGAAGGATCTGACGTGTCTCGATACCGGCGAGGTCGTTGAAGAACCAACCGCAGCTCGTAAACGACAGCATCGCGTTCCGCTGCATCTCGAGGAAACGCAGCGCCCGGCGCCTGTCCACCTCGTCCACCGCGCTGCACCACGCGGACAGGAACTCGGATCTCGCCTCCTCGCCTCCGAGAATCACGTCGATGTACGCGTCGCGTGCGGCCCATGGATCAGTGAAGAGACGGGTGCATTCCCTCTCGAATAAGCGAGAGAGATCCTCCGACAGCCGGTCGAGAGCATCTCGAACGGGAGCCCGCCAGGCCTGGCTCCAGTCGGCCTCGCCTCCAGTCGAGCACCCGCAGTCTGAGCGCCAGCGCTCCACCCCGTGCGAGCAGCTCCACGACGTACCCTCCCGGATCTCCACCTCGTGCGCGGGGGGGTTTTCGGCCAGAAACTGCCCATAGTTCGTGAGGCGCACCCCAGCATCGGACTCCAAACGTTCCAGGGCCACGGCCAGGGCCATATCGCCGTACGCGTGGTGGTGCCCGTACGTCTCCCCGTCCGTCGCGATGTGGGCGAGGCGAGCACGTTCATCGCCTCCCGCATGCGCCATCCCCATGAGGGTTCCCGCCAGGGTCTCACCGTCGTCCAGCAGCTTTTCGAACGCCACGGCCCGGGACGCGGGACCGTCGTAGAAGAACAGCGCGATGTCCCGGCCGGAAGGCAGACGCTGGCGATAGGTGACGGTCGTGTCCGGCCCTCTTTCCTCGACTTCTGTCCACTCGTCCGATCCGATGGCTCGCACGCGGCCGGCCTGGTGTGGAGCGAGAATCGTGAACAGGACCCCTTGCTCCGCCAGGGCTTCGAGCGTGTCCAGGTCGACTGCGGTCTCCGGGAGCCACATGCCCTCCGGATTCCTCGCAAACCGGCGCCTGAAATCCGCCATGCCCCAAGCCACCTGGGTACGCCGGTCGCGAGGCGTCGCAAGCGGCATGATCATGTGGTTGTACGGCTGCGCGAGCGCCGATCCATGCCCGCCGAAGCGCTTCACGCTTTGCCTGTCTGCTTCCAGCACGCGGGCGTACGCACGTGGAGCCTTCTTCTCCATCCACGCGAGCAGAGTCGGACCGAAGTTGAAGCTAAGAGAGGCGTAGTTGTTCCGAATGGTTCGAATGCGGCCCTCGGGATCCAGCACGCGGGCAGCCCCGTTGGGCCCGTAGCACTCGACCATGATCCGTTCGTTCCAATCGTGGCAGGGGGCCGCCGAAGGCTCGGGCTCTACCTCCTCGAGCCACGGGTTCTCGCGAGGAGGCTGATAGAAGTGCGCGTGTATGCACGCGTACGCCCGGCTCACGAGCCCGCGACCTCTGCCTGCAGGAACGTGACGGACAGGGGTGGCAACGTGAGGGCTATGGACCACTCACGGCCGTGCAACGGGTGCGCGTCCGCCACGACCTCACCCAGGTTTCCGACCCCGGATCCGCCGTAGATGGCCGCGTCGCTGTTCAACCGCTCCCTCCACGTCCCCCCCACAGGCACGCCGACCCGGTACCCCTCCCGAGGCAGGGGGGAGAAGTTGCACACGATCAGCATCGGCGAGGTCCCATCGCCCCTGCGGCGCAGAAAGCTGATCACGTTCTGCAGATGATCGTCCGGCGCCACCCACTCGAAACCGGCGCTGTCGCAGTCGAGCTCGTGGAGCGCAGGCTCCTCGCGGTACAGCCGGTTCAGGTCGCCCAGCCAGCGCAGAACTCCGGCGTGAAGCGGATCCGAGAGCAGGCCCCAATCGAGCTCGGACTCGTGGTCCCATTCCGCTCTCTGCGCCAGCTCCGCACCCATGAACAGCAGCTTCTTGCCCGGTTGCGCGTACATGCAGCCGTACAGCACCCGGAGGTTGGCGAACTTCTGCCATTCGTCTCCCGCCATGCGGCCCCACAGTGACCCCTTGCCGTGCACGACCTCGTCGTGCGAGAACGGCAATACGAAGTTCTCCGTGAACGCGTACAGGTGGCGGAACGTCAGATCGCTGTGGTGCCACCGTCGGTGGACCGGGTCCAGCGCCATGTAGCGCAGGATGTCGTTCATCCAGCCCATGTCCCACTTCAGGCCGAACCCGAGGCCGCCAACCTCGACCGGGTGCGAAACCTTCGGCCACGCCGTCGATTCCTCCGCGAATACCTGGGTTCCCGGTTGGCTCGCGTACACCTCCCGGTTGAGATCCTGGAGAAATCCGATCGCCTCGAAGTTCTCCCTGCCCCCGAACTCGTTCGGGATCCACTCCCCGTCCTCCCTTGAGTAGTCCCTGTACAGCATCGACGCTACGGCGTCCACGCGAAGACCGTCGCCGTGGAATTCCTCCAGCCAGTACACGGCGCTGCTGATCAGGAAGCTCCGAATCTCATACCGGCCGTAGTTGAAGATCCAGCTCTTCCAGTCGGGATGAAAACCGAGCCTCGGATCCTCGTGCTCGTAGAGGTGGGTGCCGTCGAATCTGGCGAGCCCGTGGTCGTCTCCGGGGAAGTGGCTCGGCACCCAGTCGAATATGACGCCGATACCGCGCCCGTGCAGATAATCGACGAGGTACTTCAGATCCGATGGGGAACCGTAGCGAGCGGACGGCGCGAAATAGCCGGTGATCTGGTATCCCCACGACCCGAAGAACGGGTGTTCCATCACGGGAAGAAACTCGACGTGCGTGAATCCCGTGAGATCCATGTGATCGGCAAGCAACGGAGCCACCTGGCGATACGTGTGAAACCCGCCCTGCGGGGGCCGCATCCACGAGCCCAGGTGCAGCTCGTAGATCGATATCGGCCGGTCCAGCGCGTTCCTGAAGGACCGGGACGCCAGCCAGTCCCCGTCCTCCCACTCGTAGTCGTCCTCCCAGACGACGGATGCCGTAGCCGGGGGATGCTCGGCCGCCCGGGCGAACGGGTCTGCTTTCTCGAGCCAGACACCTTCCCTGGTCAGGATCCGGTACTTGTAGGTGTCGCCGACGCCGAGTCCCGGCACGAAACCCTCCCAGATCCCGGACGAACCGCGGGCCGCCAGCCGATGGCCGCCGCCGTCCCAACCGTTGAAGTCTCCGATCACGCAGACGGACTCGGCGGCCGGGGCCCAAACACCGAAGACCACGCCCGGCCCGCTCCCCGGATCTACCACGTGGCTGCCCAGCTTCTGCCACAACCGGTAGTGACGGCCCTCGTTGAACCAGTGGGCGTCCTCGCTCGAGAACAGTGTCACGTCGTGGTTCATGGCATCCCCGATTCGCTGCCGCCCGCCGAAGTGCCCGGACCGCGTCCTTGAATGTGCCGTTCCACGGGCCCAGCTAAGCTACCCGCGCGACAGGTTCTCCGGGAGGCCCCACACGCCGGTCAACGGGAGGTGCGCGTCGCTCTCGCCTATGATATCGTGGGGACGTCGGGCATCCCCGGGGCGATGAACACTCCGTTGGCAGGTTGCTGAAGAAACCTGCTGCAGACAGACACTACCAGAGTGAAGGATGGCATGAAGACCCCCACACCCGAGACACGGGTCGAGGAGGCTCGGTACGAGGAATCCCTGCAGGGTATTCCCCTGGAAGAACTCTGCGTTCACACGATCCGCACCCTGGCGATCGACGCCGTCCAGGCCGCCAACTCGGGTCATCCGGGAGCGCCGATGGCACTGGCACCCATCGCGTACGTGCTGAGCCAAGAGATGCGCTACAACCCGAGGAACCCGGAGTGGTTCGACAGGGATCGCTTCGTGCTCTCGGCCGGACACGCGTCAATGCTTCTCTACGCGATGTTGCACCTGAGCGGCTACGACCTCCCCCTGGACGAGATCAGGAATTTCCGCCAGTGGAACAGCCGAACCCCCGGGCACCCGGAGCATGGGCTCACAGCCGGCGTGGAGACCACCACGGGGCCACTCGGACAGGGCCTTATGACCGCCGTAGGGATGGCGATCGCCGAGGCACACCTCGGCGCAGTCTACAATCGGCCGGATCACCGGATCGTCGACCATCATACGTATGTCCTGTGCAGTGACGGCGACCTCATGGAAGGAGCCTCGCACGAGGCGGCCTCGGTGGCAGGCCATCTCCGCCTCGGCAAGCTGATTGCCTTCTACGACGATAACCGTATCACGATCGACGGTTCGACGGACCTCTCATACTCGGACGACGCTGCCGGTCGCTTCGCTGCATACGGATGGCACGTCCAGGACATTGGCGATGCGGCCAACGATCTCTCGGCAATCCGCGCGGCCCTGGCCGCAGCACGGGAGGAAGCGGATCGGCCCTCACTGATCATCGTGCGCACGCACATCGGATTCGGCTCGCCGAACAAGCAGGACACGTCGGGAGTACACGGTTCGCCGCTCGGCGAGGATGAGCTCGCGCTGACGAAGCGGGCGTACGGGTGGCCCGAGGAAGCGCGCTTCCTCGTCCCGGAGCGGGCGCGGGCGCACATGGGCGAAGCGGTGGACCGGGGCGCGGCACTGGAAACCTCCTGGCGAGACCGACTCGAGAGCCACCGTTCAGCTTACCAGGATCTGGCGGCCCAATTCGATGCGGCCCTGCACGGCACGCTGCCGTCGGATTGGGATTCGGAACTGCCTTCGTTCGATGAGGCCGACGGCCCGATGGCCACGCGGAAGGCTTCGGGAGCGGCTCTCAACGCGATCGCCCGGCGCATCCCGTGGTTGATCGGGGGAAGCGCCGACCTCGCTCCATCGAACAACACCCTGATCGAGGGCTCCCCGAACTTCGGACCCGGGAGCTACGAAGGTCGCAATCTCAGGTGGGGGATCCGGGAGCACGTTATGTGCGCAGCCTCCACGGGGATGGCGTTGCACGGGGGCATCCGGCCGTACGCCGCGACGTTCTTCGTGTTCACCGACTACGCCCGGCCGGCCATTCGTCTCGCCGCGCTGATGCGCCAGCCGGTCATCTACGTCATGACGCACGATTCCATAGGGCTCGGAGAGGACGGTCCGACGCACCAGCCTGTCGAGCACCTCGCCGCGCTGCGCGCGATGCCGGGACTCAGGATTATTCGCCCGGCTGACGCAAACGAGACGGTCGAGGCATGGCGCGAGGCGATCCTGCGCATGGACGGCCCGATAATGCTCGTGCTCACCCGGCAGGGCGTGCCGGTTATCCGCGTGGACGGTCCAGGCCGAGCGATCGGACTTCACCGGGGAGGCTACATTCTGGAGGACCCGGACGACGCGGACCCGGACATGATCCTCATCGCCTCGGGTTCCGAGGTGTCGCTGGCGCTCGAAGCGCGCCAGGCGCTGATCGACACGGGGGTGGCGACCCGGGTGGTCAGCATGCCCAGCTGGGAGGTGTTCCGTGAGCAGGACACCGCCTACAGGAACGAAGTCCTGCCGCCATCGGTCAGGAATCGACTGGCGATCGAGGCCGGCGTGGCCCTGGGTTGGAAGGAATGGGTCGGAGATTCGGGAGACGTCGTCAGCATCGATACATTTGGGGCCAGCGCCCCGGCCGGCGAATTGCTCCGGCAGTATGGATTCAGTGTCGAAAACGTCGTGGCTCGAGCCCGACGAGTGATGGAGGGCATCTGATGCGCGTCGCAATCGGGTCGGACCATGCTGGTTACCGTTACAAGCAGATCCTTGCCGATCGTCTTCGCGACGGGGGACACGACGTGGTCGACCTGGGCACCGATGGCCCACAGTCGGTGGACTACCCGGACTACGCGCGGGCCGTTGCAGAGGCGGTCGCACGCGGCGAGGTCGAGCGGGGGATCCTCGTATGCGGCAGCGCGGTGGGAGTCAGCATCGTCGCCAACAAGGTGCCGGGCATCCGCGCCGGCGTGTGCCACGACACCTACTCTGCCCGCCAGGCGGTCGAGCACGATGACATGAATGTGCTGTGTCTCGGGGAACGCGTGATCGGGGTCGAAGTCGCGCGGGAGGTAACCGACACTTTCATGGCGGCGAGCTTCTCGGACGAGGAACGACACCGCCGGCGCCTGGACAAACTGCTGGCCGTGGAGAGCGAATACATGAACTCCGGGACGGAGAGCTGAGAATGAAGATCCTCCTGGATCTCCTCGAGCATGGGCAGAGTTACTGGCTGGACAACCTCACGCGGGACATGATCCGCGGCGGGGCCCTCGCACGCAGGGTAACGGAGGAGGGGCTGCGGGGCGTCACTTCGAACCCCGCGATTTTTCACAAGGCGATCACTTCGGGCAGCGACTATGACGATCAGATCCGAGTCCTGGCGGAGGAGGGAGCGTCCGTCGAGCGCATCTACGAGTCTCTGGTCGTCACCGACATCCAGGAAGCATGCGATTTGCTTCATCCGGTGTACCAGTCGTCTGCAGGTGTGGACGGATACGTAAGCCTCGAAGTGTCACCGTACCTGGCACACGACACGATCCGATCCCTGGCCGAAGCGCGCCTCCTGTGGGCTGCGGTCGGGCGGCCCAACCTGATGATCAAGATCCCCGGGACGCCCGCTGGAACGCCCGCGATCGAAGAGCTCGTGTACGAGGGCGTAAACGTCAACGTCACACTCCTGTTCTCGGTGGGTGCGTACGACGAAGTCGCACGTGCCTACATGCGGGCCCTCGAGCGCCGCATGGCCGAGGGACTGCCCGTGGACACGGTGGCGTCCGTCGCGAGCTTCTTCCTGAGCCGGATCGACGTTCTGGTCGACGGTCTCGTATCTCACCACGTGGGCGCGGACCACGCCCCACTGGCGCAGAGCCTGTACGGTCGCGCCGCCGTGGCCAGCGCCCGACTGGCGTACCGCAAGTACCTCGAACTCGTGGACACCAGCGAATGGAGGGATCTCACCGAGCGTGGCGCACGGCCGCAGAGATTGCTGTGGGCCAGCACGAGTACGAAGAACCCGCTGTACGACCCGGTACGGTACGTGGAGCCGCTCATCGGTCGGGACACCGTGAACACGATGCCCGAGGTCACAATCGAGGCCTTCGGAGCCCACGGACGGATCGTGCCGAACGCCGTCGAGGACGCCGTCGAGGATGCCGTGCAGGTGTTCGAGGGCCTGCAGGCTCTCGGGATCGATATGGACGCCGTGAACGAGCAACTGCTTGCGGAGGGCGTCCAGAAATTCCTTGATCCGTTCGACGCGCTCCTGTCGGGTCTGGCGGCTCGCCGAGCCGAAATGCGCGCGGGTCTTCGTGTCACGTGTCAGGAACCGTCAAACCCGCCAGCGGCCCTTGCCACTACTCTGGCCGCTCTACATGAGCAGCGATTCGTAGTCCGCCTGTTCGATCGCGATCCGACCCTGTGGACCGACGACGCGACCACCGCCGATGCGATCTCAAACAGGCTCGGGTGGACGCGGGGTTCCGCCGCCGCGGCAGAGGCCCTGCCCGATCTCGTGGACTTCGCCGCCAGCGTGCGTGCCGAAGGCGTAGAGCACGTCGTCGTGCTCGGCATGGGCGGTAGCAGTCTGTGCCCGCTTGTAGCGAGCCGGACGTTCGAGGCCGCCGAGGGCTTTCCCGATCTGCTCGTCCTCGACGACGTGGACCCTGATTCCGTGGCCAGGGTGGACGCCGGGGTCGATCTCCAGCGGACGCTGTTCGTGGTAGCCAGCAAGTCGGGGAGCACGATCGAAACGCTCAGTCTGTACAGGTACTTTCTTGACCGGCTGCGATGCGAGGACGTGCCGGCCCCCGGCAGTCGGTTCGCGGCCATTTCGGACCCCGGATCGGCCCTGCTCGCCGAGGCCGAAGCGCAGAGCTTCCGGCGGGCCGTTGAGTCACCGATTGACGTGGGGGGGCGGTTCTCCGCCCTGACGCCGTTCGGCCTCCTGCCCATGGCACTCATGGGCGCCGACGTGAACCGTGTGGTGGAGTGGGCCCGACAGCTGGAGCACGAGTGCACACCGAGCCTTCCGGAAGATGCCAACCCGGCAGTCCGGCTGGGCACGACGCTGGCTCTGCTGGCGAAGGCGGACCGCAACAAGCTTACGCTGACCGCCTCCCCGGGCCTTGCCACATTCCCGCTGTGGGTGGAGCAGCTCGTCGCCGAAAGCACCGGGAAGGCCGGCGAGGGAATCCTCCCGATCACCGACGAGCCGCTGCCCGCACCCGCCGCGTGTGGAGCCGACCGGGTATTCGTTCACTACCGCCTGGATGGAGACGACGACGGGGTCACGGCCACTGTACTCGATGCGCTGGAGGAGGCCGGCCACCCGGTGATCCGCTTCTATCTTCCTGAGCCCGAGGCGCTGGGAGGCGAGTTCCTGCGCTGGGAGATCGCGACAGCCACGGCGGGCGCCCTCCTGGGGGTCAACCCATTCGACGAGCCCGACGTCGCCGCGGCAAAGCAAGCGACAAGCGATCTTCTTGAGCGCAGGACAGATCGCGGCGAGTTCCCTTCGCCCGAGCCTGCGGCCGTCGAGGAAGGACTGGCCATCTACGGGTTGGACATCGAACAGGGCAACAGCTCCGCAAGTCTCTCAGATGCCCTGGCGCACGTCCTTGATCCGGCCGACGGGGCGGACTACCTGGCCGTGCTCGGCTACTTCGCGCCCAGCGGGGAGAGGGACGAGGCAGTTCGTAGGCTGCGCGCCGAATTGAGCAGACGCACGGGCCTGGCAACCACCTTCGGATATGGTCCGCGGTATCTTCACTCCACGGGTCAGCTTCACAAGGGCGGACCCGACGGTGGCGTGTTCATCGTGCTCACCGCCGACGCGGTCGAGGATCTCACCACCGCGGGGGAGCATATCAGCCTCGGGACCCTCCAGCGCGCGCAGGCCCTCGGCGACGTCGAGGCCCTGCGGAAGAAGGGGCGTCGGGTGGCCCGTGTCCACCTCGGTTGGCAGGTCGAAGACGGGCTCGCCCGGCTGACCCGGGCCGTCGCTTCGGGAAGCTCGTAGATCGCTGCTCACCGCCGGGCCGGCAAGCGGCGGCGGACATCAGCCGGCGGTTTCGCTCTCCTGCGATACGGGCGGAATCCATACGACCCTGGCCGCCAGGAACGTGACCAGGGCAACCGCAACGAGGATCGCGGCCAGACGTAACCAATCCTCTCCGGCAGCCCGACGTTCGGATACCAGGCCTATGAGCGCCCGCAGCCACTCCACTCCCCCGATCACCAGAGCGATCCGCAGCGTCCAGGCGGACCACGGTTGTCGCACAAAGAGCAGCAGCGGAAACGCGAGGCTCACCCACGCCAGCAGATCGGCGCCCGCACGGCTGAAGTGAGCCCACAGAAGGATGAAGCACAGAACGATCAGTATGTTCTTCCAGATTCTCATTCGGAGCACCCTCTCACCGCCCCGCGGCAGATCAGCCGGCCACGGAACACTCGGCTTCCAGGTAGTAGTGGATTTCCTCAACGATATCGGCGTCCACGAGACTCGGCGGGCCCCGCATCAGATGTGGGCCAGATCCGACACGAGTCGATCCAGCAGCGGCGCGGGGAACACGCCGCCTGCCTCGAACGTCTCCCTGTGCTCGGCAACCGCCATGGCGACCTCGCGGAAGCTCCACGGCACCGAAGTGGCACCCCCACCTCCCTCTGCCACACGAGCCGCGGACGTGGCCTCCAGCAACGCATCGAGTCCGTCCGTGCGAGCCCCCTTGAGAGCGGCCAGCGCCGCGCCGGCGAGGAGCAGGTGCGGAAACGTCGAACCGTCGGGGAGCCTGAACTCGATGGTGGGCGGAGTGACCGGGCGCCCGGCAGGATCCCTGGCTTGCGCCGGCAGCCGGATAAGAGCCGACCGATCGTACTCTCCCCAGCTGATGCGGTTGGGAGCCTCCTTGGCCTGCGTGAGGCGCGTCAGCGAACCGGTGGCCCGGTTGCCGAACGCCATCAACGCCGCCCCCATTTGCACGAGCCCGCCGATCAACCACCGGGAGGGATCGGACAGGTCCCCATCCTCCCCTCGCACCGGAATCAGCTCTCCGTCCCGGGCGGGGGCAAGGTGGAAGTGGAGCCCGTTGCCGGCGTGACCCTCAGCCATGATCGGATCCATGCTGCAACGCATGCCGCTGCGGTGAGCCAGGTTCCGCAGCACCCACTGAGTGAGAAGAACGGCCTCCGCAGCGCGCGGGAGCGTGTCGAGACCGAGCTCGATTTCGTGCTGCTCCCAGATCACTCCGTCGGGCTCACGCGCTTCGATATACCCGACCTCGCTGTGGCCGTACTTCACGTGCAGGCCGAGGTCCACCAGGAGCTGAAGGGCCCGCAGCCGCAGAGGCTCTCCGAAAACGAACGGCGAGACCGAGTGGTACCCACGGTCGTCCGCACCGTAAATGTCACTCTCGTCCCGTCGCTTCCCCAGGAAGTACTCCACTTCGCCCAGGGCCAGCAGCTCGACTCCCGTCTCATCGCGCAGTCGATCCATCGCCCGCCGCACGATCGTATCCGGAGACTGAGGCAGCCGCTCACCGTCCGGACCCGCGTGCCCACACATCAGGACCAGCGTCGGCACCTCGGAGAACGGATCGAGGAATCCTGACTCGATCCGGGGGCGCAGGACGATGTCCGAAGCACCGACAGGTATGCCGGATCCGGGAAACAGGTTTGAGCCGTCCGCACGTTCACCGGCTTCGCAGATCCTCCTCAGCCGGCTCTCGTCGCGGGGAACGAAGTCGAGTCGCTTGAGCCAGCCGTCACCGCCCACGTGCATGAGGCTGAGCCCTCGCGCCTTTCCCTGCCGGAACATGTGCGCAAGATCCTCGACGGTCCATTCCGCTCGGGGTCTCCCGATCTCTCGCTCCAGGCCGGCCTCCCCGAACGACTCCTGTTCGGTCAGCTGGTGCTCCACGTATCCTCCGTTCGCGGTCCGACAGCACGGCTGCGGGAGCCCGAAGACCCCCGCAGCCCGTGATGGTGGCGTGCTCCGCCGGGCTACTCGAGCACTACGATGTTGCGCTCCTCGCAGATCTCCTTGAGCTGGTCGGGCCACACTGTGACGCTTACCTCTCCAAGGTGCGCCTTACGGAGAAGCAGCATGTAGGTGCGCGACTGCCCGATGCCGCCGCCGATACTCAGCGGAATCTCGTCATTCATGATCGCCTGGTGATACGGCTGCTCCAGGTAGTCCAGCTGGTCGCTCACCTCGAGCTGCCTGACCAGGGTGTCCTTCGTCACCCGGATCCCCATCGACGTCAGCTCGTGCCGGCGCCGGGTGATCGGGTTCCACACCAGGATGTCGCCGTTCAGGCCGTGCGTGTCCTTGCCCGTCTCGGCGGACGTATCCGTGATCCAGTCGTCGTAGTCGGCCGCCCGCATCTCGTGCGGATAACCGTCGGCCAGCGTCCAGCCGATCCCGTAGATGAACACCGCCGGGTGCTCCTGGATGATCTTCGTCTCCCGCTGCTTGCGCGGAAGGTCCGGATACATCTCGAGGATCTCCTCGGCATGGATGAACACGAGCTCGTCCGGCAGGCGTGGATAGCGCGGGTCGTCCAGATCCGGGAAACGTTCGAACGCGTAGTCCTGGGCGCCCTTGATGACCTTCCAGATCCGTTGGACCGTGTCCGTCAGGAAGGCCAGGTTACGTTGGTCCGCCGAAATGACCTTCTCCCAATCCCACTGATCCACGTACGAGCTGTGGTCGTGATCCAGGAAGTAGTCCTTGCGCACCGCCTTCATGTCGGTGTTGATGCCCTCACCGACCTCGCAGTCGAACTGCTTCAGGGCCATCCGTTTCCACTTCGTTGCCGCCTGGACGACACTGGCCCGGATGGGCTTCGGGAGGCCGAGACCGCAATCGAACTCGATGGGCGTACGGGATCCGTCCCGGTCCAGCATGTCGTTGACGCCGCTCTTCACGTCCACGATCAGCGGAACCTGGATCATCATCAGGTTGAGCTCCCGGGCGAGACCGTCCTCGATGTATCGCTTCACATCGAACAGGGCCTTCATCGTCTCCTTCGGGCTCAGAAGCGGTCGGTAGTCAGTCGGCAGGATCTTCGCTACCTCCTCGTACGTGCTCACGCCGGGCCCGGCGAGGTCGGCTTTCTTGTCAGCATTCGTGGTCATCGTCTTCGCTCCGTGGATATGGACGGTGGGCCGGACGGCGACGGGCCACCTGGCCCGACACACAATAGGGCTACGTCCGATACAGCAGAAACCGAGCCACCGCGAACCGTTTCCGTGAAAGGACATAAGCTGCTGCATATCAAGGTACTTAAATGAACATCGATCTGCAGGACACCGTCGAAGGCGCCTGCCGTTCCGGTACAGTTTGTCCATCCGGACGAAGCGCGTAACGGGCGAGCCGTGCGGGGATCCCGCGGTCCACGTAGCTTGCCGCCGGACGGAGCTTGAAACGCGAATCCGAAGGCAAGCGCCCCGTCCCGCGAACCGGATTACGGAGCAACGAGCCCGATGAACGAGTCTCCCGACTACGCTCCCGACCCGTCGGTTTCACCCGACCGTAAGCCCACGTCGCCCGGGGTGGCTTCCCTGGACCGGATCCGGGAGGCTTTCCCCGCCATGATGCGGCTCCAGGGAGGCGCGCCGGTTGCCTATTTCGATGCCCCCGGCGGTACGCAGGTTCCCTCTTCCGTCGCCCGGGCCGTGACCGAGCAGCTGCTCCGCCACAACGCGAACGCTCACTGGAATTTCGCTACCTCCCGCGAGTTGGACGAGATGCTCGACTCGAGCCGGATGGCCCTGGCGGACTACGTCGGCGGGAAGCCCGGAGAAATCGTGTTCGGGCCCAACATGACGACGCTCACGTTTCACGTGGCCCGGGCGCTTGGCCGCCGGTTCGAGCCCGGGGATGAGATCCTGGTGACGGAACTTGATCACGACGCCAACGTGTCGCCGTGGCGGGACCTGGCGATCGAGCGAGGGGTCGTAGTTCGCTCGGTCCCGATGGTTCCCGCGACGGGGGAGCTGAACTGGAGAGTGTTCGAGTCGCTCATCTCGAACCGCACCAGGCTCGTGGCGGTCACGGCCGCGTCCAACGCTCTCGGGACCATCGTGGACATGCCGCGCGCCCGGCAGCTGGCTCGATCGGCCGGAGCGATTCTGTTCGTGGACGCCGTCCACTTCGCGCCACACGAAAGGGTCAATGTGGGCAACCTCGGATGCGACTTCCTCGTGTGCTCGCCGTACAAGTTCTATGGCCCGCACGTGGGAGTACTTTGGGGGCGGCCGGACCTGCTGAGCGAGGTGCAGCCGCCCAAGCTGGCCCCGGCGCCGGACACCGCGCCCGAGCGGTGGGAAACGGGGACCCTGAACCACGAGGGGATCGCCGGCGCCGGCGCGGCCGTCGACTTCCTGGCCTCGCTGGCCGACGGGCCCGACCGGACGGCCCGCCTGGACGCGACCTTCGCGGAGCTGTCTCGACGGGGTGATGAGCTGCTCACCACCCTATGGAACGGGTTGACCGCAGTGCCGGGAGTCCGCCTTTACGGACCGCCCCCCGGAACGCCACGTACGCCGACGCTCTCGTTCACGATCAAGGGCCTCTCCCCGGACGATGCAGCGGATCGCCTGGCCGCCGAATGGGGGCTCTTCCTGTCGCACGGAAACTTCTACGCGGCCGGGGTGACCCAGCGCCTGGGAGCGGAACCGGACGGTCTGCTGCGGGCGGGCTGCGCGTGCTACACGAGCGACAAAGAGATCGGACGGCTGATCGAAGCGGTGGAACGGCTGGCCATGGGCGCGGCCTGACCACGCGAGACCTCCGGGCCGAATTCTACTCCACCCAGCTTTCCATGAACCGCCGATCCCCCTCCGCCTCGTCCACCAGCGCCTGGAAGATCGCCCGCAGCTGTTCGTAGGGGAACGTGCCGATCACCATGCGGTTATTGATGAG